>NZ_JAMYMD010000033.1:0-66263 GCF_040318335.1 Mesorhizobium sp. M1182 | reverse complement strand
AGTTCGTCACCCGCGAGACCAGCGATCAGCGGCGGGCGCAGGCACTGCACGAGGCGATCGAGAAGAACATCCGCCTGCAGCGGCCGGACGCGGCGCGCAATGCGGTGCGCAAGCTGCTGGCCAATACCGACAGCGTCATCAAGTCCAGGTAACGGCCGCCACACATTCAAACAGTCGGATTGTGTCGGTGCGGCCGCCGATGGTGCGCGCTTGACCAATGTTTGCCGGCGAGGTTTCGGCACGAATGGTTCCCGTCAATCGATACGAAATGGGTCTGTTTGACGAACCGGCTGCCGATTAGCTTCCAGATGCGCAAGTCGCTTGGGTCGACCTTAACAACAAGCATAGGGGAAATCGGCATGAGCATGAAAAATGGGCTATCGAAAATTGGCTTCCACGTCAGCCGGGTTGTCGCCATTTCGGCGGTGGCCTTGCTGCCGGTCTTCGGCGCAGCGGCCATGGCGCAGGACAAGGATATCTCGATCTATTTTGTCGGCTGTGCCGCACCGACGGGCTTTCATGGCTATCTGGCACGCGGCGCCGAGGAGGCCGGCAAAAACCTCGGCGTGAAGGTCACCTATATTTTCCCGGATCAGCTTACCATTCCAAACCAGGTGCAGAAGATCGAGGAGGCGATCGCCGCCCAGGCCAACGGCATCGCCATCTGCGCCTTCGCCGAGGATTCGTCCTATGCCGATGTCGCCGCGCGCGCCAAGGAAGCCGGCATTGCCTTCGGCAGCGCCGCCGCGCCGCCGTCCGGCTCGCAAGTGCGCGATCCCAACGATTTCTTCCTGTTCCGCACCGGATCTGATGAAGCGGCGGCGGGCAAGTTGACGGCGCAGCGACTGGTCTCGATGGGCGTCAAGGGCCGCGTCGTGGTCGCCAATCAACAGCCGGGCGACGCGAGCTGCCAGCTCAGGGCGACGTCGCAGATCGATGAGCTCAAGAAGGCCGGCATCGAGGCCGACTTCCTCGAACTGACCATGGATCCGGGCCAGCAGGCGGAAGCGCTGTCAAATTACCTGCGCGTGCACCCCGATACGGCCGCAGCCACGAGCACATGCGACGTGATCGACGGTTTCCTCTCCGCCAAGGCAGACAGCGGCCGGGACGACCTGGTGCTCACCGGCTACGACATCGTCGCGCAATCGCTCGATGCGATAAAGGATGGCCGGCAGGCGTTCACCATCGACCAGCAGCAGTTCTGGCGCGGCTACATGCCTGTGCTGCTCCTGACCCACTACCTGAAATACGGCCTGATCGAAGGTAACTACTTCCTGACCGGTCCGACGGTCGTCGACAAGGACAATGTGGAGCGCGTCTCGGCATTGGTGAAGGAGGGCTATCGCTGATGCACGCCGCCCAAAAGTCCATCAGTGGTTTTTGGACGACAGCAAAAACCTAGCACGCGTCCAGGACGGGCGGCCAAGCCGCCCGTTCGCCATCTTCGTGGCCACTCTTGTATCGGGGTGACGGCATGAACGAACAGCCCGGGCCGAATGCGGCCAACAAGCCTTCCTCCCGTGTGATCGCCGGCGAGGCGCTGAGACGGCTGATGCTGCGGCCGGAGGCGACGTCGATCGCGGCCGTCGTCATCCTGTTCCTGGTCTTCACCGCGCTCAGCCCGCAGCTTTTCCCCACCAGGCTGTCCTACATCAGCATCATGGCCGTCGCGGCCGAACTCGGTATCGTCAGCGTCGGCGTCACGCTGCTGATGATCGGCGGTCACTTCGACTTGTCGGTGGGCGCGGTGCTCGGTCTCACCTCGTTCGTCTGCGTGGTGCTGATGCGCGACTTCGGCCTGCCACCGGTCGTCGCCGCGCCGGTCGCGGTGGCCGTCGGAGCCGCGCTGGGCTGGGCCAACGGCATGATCGTGGTCAGGTTCCGCATCCATTCCTTCGTCGTGACGCTCGGCACCATGCTGATCTGGCGCGGCATACTGATCGCGCTGACCGGCGGCTTTCCGATGACGGTCGCCATTCCGCCTGGGTTCAAGGCCATAATGGCGGGTCCGCTGCTTGCCGGCTTTCGTATGTCGATGCTGTGGTTCCTGGCAATCGGGCTGGCAGGCACCTTCCTGCTGGCGCGCACCAGGTTCGGCAACTGGATCCAGGCACGTGGCCAGAACGAACAGGCGGCGCGCAATCTCGGCGTACCGGTGGACCGCGTCACCGTCATCCTGTTCATGATCACATCGGCGCTGGCAGCCATCGCCGGCGTCATCCAGGTTGCCCGCTTTTCCTCCGTCGACGCATTGCGCGGCGAGGGCATCGAACTGCAGGCGGTAGCCGTTACCGTTATCGGCGGGACGCTGCTGGCCGGCGGCTACGGCAGCGTCATCGGCACCATTCTCGGAGCCGTCACCTTCGGCATGATCCAGGTCGGCCTGGTGCTGGCAGGCGCTCCCGGCCATTTCTTCCGCACGCTCACCGGCGTCATTGTGGTCGGCGCGGTCATCCTCAATACCTCGGTGGCGCGCCGCATCGCCAAATCCAGGCCGATGGGCGGCTTCAAGCGCGACAGCAGTGCTGCCGACGCGGCGATTGCCGGCAACGCCGCAACGGCGGAGATACGGCCCGCCGGCAGCCTGGCGAAGGAGAAGACGCGATGAGCGAGCCGTCTGGCCTGGATGCCCAGCGCGGGGCCCGGCTGCCGGCCGGCAGCGGCTCCGACGACCTGACCCTTCGCCGCCCTCCGGTCGAGCCGGTCGCTGCCGGCGCGGTGCCGGTGATCGAGGCTGTCAACCTGTCGAAAGGGTTCGGCGCCACCACCGTGCTGGTCGACGTGTCGCTAAGCGCCTATGCCGGACGCATCCTGGCGCTGCTCGGCGACAACGGCGCCGGCAAATCGACCTTGATCAAGATCCTGTCCGGCGTCTTCCCGCCGGACAGGGGAGAATTGCGCTTCAACGGCGAGAAGGTGGCTTTCGCCAACCCGGCTCAGGCGCGCGAACGCGGCATTGCCACGGTGTTCCAGGACCTTGCCGTCTGCGAATTGCTGTCGGTCACACGCAATGTCGTGCTCGGCCGCGAACCGCTGAAAGGTTTCGGGCCGTTCAAATGGCTCGACATGAAACGCGCCGACGACATGGCGCGCTCGGCGCTGCATCAGCTCGGGGTGCGCTGGGAACGCGGCCTGGACGAACGCGGCGTCAACATTTCCGGCGGCGAACGCCAGTCCCTGGCAATCGCAAGAGCCATGTTCTTCGGATCGTCGCTGCTTGTGCTGGATGAGCCTACGTCGGCTCTGGCCGTGCGTCAGGCAGGCCGGGTGCTCGAGCACATTCTCAGGGCACGCGAGCAGGGCCAGGCGGTCATCCTGATCACCCACAATTTCCGTCACGCGCTCTCGGTGGCCGACGATCTGGTGGTTCTGGCGCAGGGGCGCGTGGCGGGCCGGTTCCGGCGTGACGAGATCGAGCTCGACGAATTGACCGACCTCGTTGCCCGTGTCGGGTGAGCTGACAATGCAGCAGTTCAGGAGCAGGAAATGACCGTAAAGACCGCAAGGAAGCGTGTCGTCATCCACGAGGACGACGTCGGCATGAGCCATGGCGCAAATGTCGCGTTTTTCGAACTGTCGAAGTTCGGCACATGCAGTTCCGGTTCGGTGATGGCGCCATGCCCGTGGTTCCCGGAAGCCGCTCAGATCGCCGTCGCCAATCCCGATTTCGACCTCGGCGTGCACTTGACGCTGACCAGCGAGCAGAAGCCGTATCGCTGGCGTCCGCTGACCAACCCGCCCAAATCGGCTGCGATGACTGACGAGTTCGGCTATTTCTGGCCGACCGTACCGCAGGCGCGCAAAGCCCATCCCGATGCGGTGGAAGCGGAACTGCGTGCGCAGATCGAATGCGCCATCGCTGCCGGCATCGACATCACCCATCTCGACGCTCACATGGGCACGGCGCAGATGCCGGAATTCATCGCCATCTATCGCAAGCTCGGCCGGGAATACCGGCTGCCGGCGCTGCTGGTGAAGGACCTGTCGGGCTACAACCCGGCGAGCTATGCCGGTGAGCTGGACATTGCCCGCTACGATGCCGAAATCGTAAAGGCGCAAGCGGCAGGCGAACCGGTGTTCGACATCGTTCTGGAAACGCCTTGGGCGCGCAAGACGGATGCGCAGACGGCCTACCACGCGATGTTTGCCAGAATCCCGGAGGGGTTGAGTTTCCTGTCGCTGCATTTCAACACGGTAGGCGATTTCGAGGCGATCAATCCTCCGGATGCCCATCTGCGGACCGAGGAATACGCGTTGTTCAAGACGGCGCGCGTCAAGGCGTGGATCAGCGAGTTCGACATCGAAGTGATCGGCATGCGCGGCATGCGTGATGAACTGCGCGCCGCCAAGATCTGAAAGCCGACGATCTTATGAGGCCAGATGCCGCCGGGTCAGCCCGATCAGCAGCGCCTGGTCGCGGGCAGCGTGTTCGGGTGGGTTGACGACGGCATCGCCATTGACGATCGCCGCCCAGAAGCCACGCATCTCCTCGACGAAGGCTTCGGCGTAGCCGGCCCGCAAATCACGCTTCGACAGCGTGTGACCGTCCGAGGTCGTCACCGTCAGCCGGGTCGGATGATGGTTGAGCCAGGGCGAGGGGAATTCGAGCTCGAGGCTGGCATCGTCGAAGAACAGCGTGATCCGCTCCTTGTAGTCGGCGAGCTTGGGCACGGTGAGATGCGTCATGGTCCACAGCGCCTGCCCGTCCAGCAACTTGACGGCGCCCTGGCCGCCGTCGCCATTGGCAAAGATCTGCGCGCCGACGACCTCGCCGTCCGGCACGCCGAGCGCATCGAGCAGGCCATGGACGGCGTTGACGTCGTGAATCAAGGCCGAGCTGTAAGCGCCGGTAAATCCACGGAAAGCGAGACCGGTCAGATGCACGCCGACGGCCTCTTCGACCTGGCGCTTCTGCTTGGCGGCGACAGTGGCGACCATGTCTTTTGGGATATCGGTACCGCGCCTGTAGGGCTGATGGGCGATGAACGGCCAGGCGTCGGGATCGTTTACCTCCACCGAGACCGCGCGCAGCCTGCTCGATGTTCCAGGCAGCGAAGCGAGCGCCAGCCGGTAATTCGGATCGAAGCGCTTCATATAGCCGACCTGAACGATTTTCCTGGCGGCATCGCGCGCGGCAACGATCTCCAGGATTTCCGCCAGCGAATAGCAGAGCGGCTTTTCGCAAAAGACATGCAGGCCAACCGCCAGCGCCGCCAGCACCTGTTCGTGATGCAGCGGGTCCGGCGAGCCGATCACCACCGCGTCGAGGCGCTGGTCGAAGAGCTGGTCGATCGTTTCGAAATTGGCAATGCCATGGGTGTCGGTGACGAACTGCCGCGAAATCCTGGAGGGATCGGCGACGCCGACCAGCTCGAACAATTCACCGAGGCGCAGCAGATTGGGGATGTGCTCGACCTGCGAGATCATGCCGGCGCCGACGACCCCGACGCGTATCCTGCTCATTGGATCATTCCCCGCAATGTCCGATTGTCAGCTCAAGGCGCCGCAGGCGGCCGGTTGCCGATCTGGGCGAGCAGGCCGGCAATCTCCGCCTCGACCGCTTTCAGATCCTCGCCGCCCGACATGATCGAGATGACCTCGTCGCGCGAAATCTCGGACTTGGCGTAGGTGCCGCGATTGCGGCCGCGGTTGAGCAGCGTGAAGGTGTCGCCGACCGGATAGGCATGGTGGATGTTGTGGCTGATGAAGATCACGGCCAAACCCCGCATGCGTGCTTCGATGATGAACTTCAGCACCATCGCCGCCTGGTGGACGCCGAGTGCGGACGTCGGCTCGTCGAGAATCAGCACGCGCGCGCCAAAATGCACGGCGCGGGCGATCGCCACCGACTGGCGCTCGCCGCCCGACAGCGTGCCGACGGCCTGCGTCGGATCGCGCACGTCGATGCCGATATCGGCCATCGCCTGCCTGGCGATGGTGTTGGCGCGCTCTTTGTCGATGCGCGAGAAGGGCAGGCTGCTTTTGGTTGGCTCGCGGCCGAGGAAGAAGTTACGGGTGATCGACATCAGCGAGATCATGCCGAGGTCCTGGAACACCGTTGCCACACCGAGCTCCTGCGCGTCGCGCGGGCTGCGGAAGGTGACCGGCTTGCCGTCGACCAGGATTTCGCCCTTGCTCGGCCGATAGACGCCGGACAAAACCTTGATCAGCGTCGACTTGCCGGCGCCGTTGTCGCCGAGCAGGCAGTGGACCTCGCCCGGATAGACCTTGATGTCGATGTCCTGGAGCGCGCGCACCGAGCCGAAATTGACGCTGACGCCGCGCAGTTCCATTGCTGGTTCGGTCATTTGGGCCGGTTCGGTCATTTGGGCCGGCTCGGTCATTTGCCACCTCCGCGGCCGAGCGCCTTCAGCCTGATGTAGTTGTTGACCAGCACGGCCATCAGGATGACGATGCCGAGGAAGACCTTGAACCAGTCGGTGTCGATGCCAGTGTAGAAGATGCCCATCTGCACCAGCCCGAAGATCAGCGCGCCGAACAGCACGCCATAGACGGTGCCGTAGCCGCCGGTGAGCAGCACGCCGCCGATGACGGCGGCGATGATCGCCTCGAATTCCTTGAGCAGGCCGCGCGTGGTGTCGGCGGAGCCCGCCTCCATCACCTGGATGGTGGCAAGCAGCGTCGCCGCGCAGGCGGTGTAGACGAACAGGCTGATCTTGACGCGATCGACCGGCACGCCGACGTTGCGGGCTGCGATCAGGTCGCCGCCGGTGGCGAAGATCCAGTTGCCGTATTTCGTCTGGGTGAGCACGTAGCCGGCCAGCGCCGTCAGGCCGAGCCACCAGACGATCGACATCGGAATGCCGGCGACGAACGGTATGCCGTCGCTGCGGGTGGCGATCCAGCCTTGCGCGCCCATCCAGTGGAACAGGCCGGTGAGCAGATGGCCGTTGAAAATGCCGGCCGTCGCCGGATCCGGTGCGCCTTCGAGGATGTAGGGGATCTGGGTGCGGCCGGTGACGGCGCGGGTGATGCCGATCGACAATCCGCGCAGGATATAGAGGGTGGCGAGCGTGACGATGAAGGAGGGCAGGCGCGTCTTCACCACGATCAGGCCGTTGAGATAGCCGGTGAGGATGGCAACGGCTAAGGCACAGGCGATGCCGCCCCATAGCGGCAGGCCCCAGTACTTCACCGTCAGCCCGATGACGACACCGGCAAAGCCGACCATGGAGCCGACCGAAAGATCGAACTCGCCGGCGATGATGAGGAGTGCTGCCGCGGTGGCGACGATGCCGAGCTCCGCCGACAGCGTCAGGAAGGTCATCGATCCCTGCAGCGAATAGAGGTTTGCCGCGCCCGGCAGCAGCGCAAAGATGATGATCGTCGCAAGCAGCCCACCGGCGGCACCGGCTTCCGGCCGGCGCAGCCACTGGGTCAGCTTGCCGGTGCTGGCCAGCCGCTCGTCGGCGCCGGCGGCCCGCTTCGACGTCATGCCGAAGCGGTCGGTCGCCTTCAGTTCGCCCGGAGATATAGCCTTGTCTTCCACGACCGCCATTAGGCTCTCCAATCGCTCAAATCGCAATCTTCGAAGGAACGGGAGAGCGCTTGGCGCATTCTCCCGTTCCGTCGGAGCGCTTGCCTAGCGGATGCCCTCTTTGGCGAGCGCCAGGATCGCCTTGGCTTTTTCCGGCGAGTCGATGAACAGCGGTCCGGTATAGGCGTTGTTCTGCGGCCAGAAGCCGTGCGTCGCCTGCTCGACCAGATAGATCACCGGCAGATAGCCCATCAGATATTGCTGGGCATCCATGCCGAAGCCCATTTCGCCGGCCACGACCGAATCGAGGACCTCCGGGCTGATGTCGAATGTGTAGAGCTTGAGCTTGCCGAACAGTTCCTTGTCGCGGAACATCGGGATCAGCGGGTTGGCGGCGGTGGCGCCGAGCGCAAAGACGGCCTGCGTGTCGGGATGCGCCGACAGATAGGCTTCCGTGCGGCGCTGGATGTCTGCGGGATCGGGCGCCACGGCCAGAACCTCGGTGCCGCCGCCGGAGGGCTTCAGCCCGTCATTGAGGCCCTGGCAGCGCTGGTCGAGGCTGACATTGCCGACCTCGTGGTTGATGCAGACGACCTTGAGCGTGCCTTCCTTGGCCAGCCGCTCGCCGGCCTTCTTGCCGGAATCATATTCGGAAACGGTGCCGACATAGAGCGTCGTGCCGAGCTCGGCGCCTTCCTTTTCGCCGGAATCCAGAACCACCATGGGAATATTGGCGGCAAGCCCGGATTTGACCGATTTGCCGAGCGCATTGGCGTCGGCGATGGAGACGGCGATACCGTCCGGCTTGGTGGCGATAGCGGCGTCGAGAAGCCGGGCCTGCTCGACCACGTCGAAGACCTGCGGTGCGTAATATTCGACCTTGGCGCCGGTAAGGGCGGCCGCGTCATCGACGCCGCGCTTGACCACCGACCAATAGGGATCGGACGCCGACCCATGCACCACGAAGGTGATGCGGACGTCCTTCGGATCCTTGAGGCCCGCGGCATGCGCAATACCTGTCATCAGGCCCGCCGAAACGAAGGCGCCCAATGCCACTTTCAGAAGAGTTTTCATCTTATTCTCCCATTTGTCGTTGCAGTTCCAATCCCTCTGGCGCCGTTTTCCGGCCGCGACGATCGGCTCACGTCGCGGATCGGGTGGCCGCTTTGCGGGCCTTTGCCGACGCCAATCGCTGCTCGCCCGTGGTGTTGCCGCGGGCTGTTGTTGATAATCGCCCGGCCGAGAGCGCTACGCGAAGCTCCTCGCGCAACGGCTTCATGCCGATGACGTCGATCGGCTGTGCGGCGAGCCAGTCGCGAAAGCCCTGGTCGCGGAACAGTTCGTACTCTTCGGTGCGGATGTAGGCGGAGCGCGGCTCGATCAGCTCGAGTTCACCGGGCGCGTTGCAATGCAGGCAAAAGAAGGTCAGGCCGTCGCGCACACCGTCGATGAGCGCTTTGTAAGCCGGCTCGATCGGCCTGGAACGCGGCCGGCCCCAGGTCGTCTGGATGGCGGCGTCGAAAATGGCAAAGCCGCCGGCACGGGCCAGCGCCACGCCGCGCTGGAACGCCTCCTCGGTGACGCCGACCAGATTGTCGTTGGGGGAATAGGCGGACAGCGTCTTGGTCAGCAGCACGGGCAGTTGATATTCGAGCCCGAGCTTGATGTAGATGTTGCAGAATTCCGGCGACAATGCCGCTCCCATATGCGCGTCGAGATGGGTGACGTCGATGCCGGCGCGATAGGCGGTGTCGATCTGGGCGCGAAGCTCGGCCTCGACCGCCTGCGGCACCGCCTTGCGGCGCGTGGTCGCCACATCCGGCCACAAGAAGCCGAACTCGTCGGTCAAGCCGGCCGCCCGCGACGGCGCGGTCAACGGCCGCCATTTGTAGTGCTGCTTCTCGCTGTTCAGCGTAAGGTGGACGCCGAGGTCGAGGCCAGGGTTGGCGGCGGCGCTTTCGGCCATTTCGAGGAACCACGGGCACGGCACCATCACCGCGCCGGAACTGCAGACACCCAGCCCGCTCAATTCGAGGAAGGCGCTGTTGGCGCCGTGGCACATGCCGACATCGTCCTCGTGGAGTACGATCCGTTTGCTGGAGCCGGCGGCGTTCACGAACGGCCGCCTTTCCGCCGGCACGCCGGTTTCCAGGGTCTTCCAAAGTGTGTCCCGTATTTCATGGAACCAACCGTTTGCCCAACTGGCCGGAATGGAACGCCGAAACCTGCCTTTCCGACAGGGCCACTTTGGCGAATTCGGATGGGTACGATTTGCCTGCCGGCTGAGACACTTAGCTGCCGATTTCCCCAATCACGGTTCAAAACCAGTCATAGGAACCGTCTTCCGGGCGCAGATGGCTTGGTCGAATAGCGGCGGAGTGGTTCTTTCAAACCGTGCCGACAAGCCTACAGCTGTCCACACCATCAAGCGACCACATTATCAAGTGACCCACATTATCAAGTGACTGGAGGCCTGTCATGTACACCGCCGGCGAAGAGGAAATCGAAGCCATTGCCAGGGTGATCCGCTCGGGCGCGCTGTTTCGTTACGGCAAGGACAGCGAATGCGACCGCTTTGAGGCCCGCTATGCGCAGCATCTTGGCGTCGAGCATTTCGCGCTGGCCGCCAGCGGCACCTATGGGCTCGCCGCCGGCCTGATCGGCCTCGGCATCGGCCCGGGGGACGAAGTGCTGGTGCCGGCGCACACCTATATGGCGACAGCGACCGCGGTGCTGTCGGTCGGGGCCATTCCCGTCATCGTCGACATCGACGAGAGCCTGACCATCGATCCCATCGCCCTGCGCGATGCCATCGGGCCGCGCACCAGGGCGGTCATCCCGGTGCATATGTGGGGCGCGGCCTGCAACATGAATGCGATCATGGACATTGCTGCCAAGCGCGGCTTGCTGGTGCTGGAGGATGTCTGCCAAGGCATCGGCGGCGGCTATGAGGGCCGCAAGCTCGGCTCGATCGGCCATGCCGGCGCCTATTCCTTCAACTACTTCAAGAACATGACCTCGGGCGAGGGCGGCGGTATCGCCACCAGCGACCCGAAAGTGGCGGAGCGGGCGCGCTGCGCCATCGACCCTTGCCATTTCTACTGGCAGGGCAGAAGCGACAGCATCAAACCCTTCGCCGGCATCGGCGCGCGTGCTTCCGAACTGATGGGGGCGATGCTCAACGTCCAACTCGACCGGCTGGACGGCATCATCGAGGCGATGCGGGTCGAGAAGAAGACGGTGCTGGCCGGTACCCGCCACCTTAGCAATCTTGGGCTGACGCCGTCGCCGATGAACAGCGCGGACGACGATTGTGCCGCACAGGTGATGTACCTGCTGCCGAGCGAGCAGGCGGCGCAGACTTTTTCGAAGACCATTCCGAGCGTCGTTGCCGGCAAGACCGGCCGTCACAATTTCACCCAGTGGGACCAGGTGCTGATGCATGAAGGCGCGCATCATCCGGCGCTCAATCCTTACGCACTGCCCGAGAACCAGGGCCTGCGGCTGGATTATTCCGACGACCTCGGCAAGCGCTCTCTCGACATCCTCAACCGCACCGTGATGGTCGCCATGAACCCGGCGCACAGCGATACCGACATTCAGGACATGATCCACAACATCGACGCGGCGGCGCGGGTGGCGCTGGAGAATGCTTCGCTCGATGATATCGAATTGCGCAAGGCGGCACCGGTTGATCTGCAGAAGTTCGACAGTGTGAACTAGACCAGATCCGGCGCGGTTTGCTACCCTGCGGTCGAGTTCCTTGCCCGGTGGCCGGCCGAGGATTCCGGCCGGCATAACCGGCCGCCAAAAAATCCGCAGGCCCGTGTCGGATAGGCCGGGCTCCGCTCGTCCTAGGGGGCATCGATCACCAACACGGAGGATTAACGATATGCCCGGCACCGTACGGCTGCACCGCGTTCTGACAACCAGCTCGGAGAAAGTCTACCGCGCGTTCCTTGAAGCGGATGCACTTGCGAAATGGCTTCCGCCGAACGGCTTCACCTGCACGGTTCATCACTTCGAGGCGAAAGTCGGCGGTGCGTTCAAAATGTCCTTCCGCAACTTCACCACCGGCGACAGCCACTCGTTCGGCGGCGAATATGTCGAGCTCGTGCCCAATGAGCGACTGCGTTACACCGACCGGTTCGACGACCCCAACCTGGCCGGCGAGATCGAGGTGACCGTGACATTGAAGAAAGTGTCGGTCGGCACCGAAGTGAATATCACGCAGGCAGGTATCCCAGACGCCATCCCGGTTGAGGCCTGCTATCTCGGCTGGCAGGAGTCGCTGCGAAATCTGGCGAAGCTCGTTGAACCCGAGATCAACCAGTAAGGTAAAGCGCTGCGCTGGCGGGTTGGCGTCGCTAACCGGAAACCCAGGGATGACGCCGGTCTTCCCACCCAACATGCGCCGGGGCCGGAAAGGCGGGATCGGCGAAGCAGCCGACCGCGACGGCGATCCATTCAGGCTTTCGCTCGGGCTCCCAGAAGACGCTCGAGCCGCAGCCCGGGCAGAAATGGAAAGTGACATGGTGGCCGCTCCGAGCTGATCGCCTGTAGGTACTGGCGTCGCCTTCGGCTTCTACCTTGTCGCGCGCAAAGAAGGCGGCGACGCCGTATGTGCTGCCGGTCCGTTTCTGGCAGTCGAGGCAGTGGCACTGTGCGACCAGCTGCGGCTCTCCGTTACAGGAGATCCTCAGTTGCCCGCAGGCACAGGATGCGGTTCTCATGGCAATCCTCATGGTTCAGATGAATGCGTTGCCCGCCAATACCGGCGGTGGGCATGCTTCTGGTTTTCGGGGAGGTTCGGCCTTGGGAAGCGCGCTTTGCGCGAACGCCGAAAACAAGGACCGACGCCCCATATTCCTAATCACTGCGGGCGACCGACTCAACCCCGCGGTGAACGAGATGGAGAGCCTGGCTCTAGCTTCTATCCAATCTTAGGAACGCGGCGCGCAACGCCAGAACGGCGCGCAGGATCTGGCGTTCGTCCATCGCCGCATAGCCGAGCAGCAGGCCGTGCTCGGGCTCAGTGGAATGATAGTTGATGGAGATGCCCTGAACGTCGAGCCCCTCCTTGAGGGCGGCGGCGACCACGTCGCTGTCCTTATAGGGCCTGACGAAGCTCGCCAGCAGCTGCATGCCGGAATCGTTTTCCGTGACGATCAGCCATTCGGCCAGATGCTCCTGGCACAGCTTGACGAAGTTCGCCTGCCGGCGCGCGTAGAGCCGGCGCATGCGCTTGAGGTGCGTGGCGAAATAGCCCTGCATGATGAAGTCGTTGACCGTTGCCTGCAGGATCAGCGGCGCGAACTGGCCGGTGATGCTCACCGCCCGGTCGAACGGAACCGACAATTCGCGCGGCACGATCAGATAACCGATGCGCAGCGCCGGAATCAGCGTCTTGCCGAAGCTGCCGATATAGACGACGCGGTCGGCATGGTCGAGCCCGCGCAGCGCCGGCACCGGCCGGCCGCGGAACCGGTATTCGCCGTCATAGTCATCCTCGACGATCCAGGCGCCGTTGCGTTCGGCGATGTCGAGCAGTTGCAGCCGCTCCTCGATGCGCATGATGGTGCCGAACGGCCATTGGCAGGATGGCGTCACATAGATTAGCCGCGGCGGCGGCAGCTCCGGATCGGCAAGATGCCAGCCGCGCCGGTCGACCTTCAACGGTGCCAGCTTGGCGCCGCTGGCGAGAAAGGCGCTTTTGGCGCCGAGATAGCCGGGCTCTTCCATCCAGACATGGTCGCCTTCGTCCATCAGCACGCGCGAGACCAGATCGAGCGCTGCCTGCGCACCGGTGACGATGATCACCTGGTCGGCGGTGCAACTGATGCCGCGCGACAGGCCGATGGTCGAGGCAATGGCCTGGCGCAGGCCGGGGTGACCGGCAAAGGAGAGATAACCAAGCAGACTATCGTCGCGGCTGCGTGCATTGCGCACCAGAAGGCTTGACCAGATGGTGAACGGAAACGATGCCGTTTCAGGCACGCCGGGATGGAAATTGATGACGCCGGCATTACGCGGCGGTTGCGGGCCGTTGACGATGGTCTGACCGCGCCGCGACAGCTTTTGCGGCGCTGCCAGTCCGGCGCGCAGGGATGCCAAGGGGCGGTTCTGCTGGATCGGCGCCACCCAGGTGCCCGATCCGGCACGCGCCTCGATAAAACCTTCGGCAAGGAGCTGGTCATAGGCGGCGATGACCGTGTTGCGCCCGACCTTCAGATCTTCGGCCAGCGAGCGCGTCGACGGCAGCAGCGTGTTCTGCGGGATCTGGCCGTCAAGAATGAAGCGTCGCAAGGCGCCGTAGATCTGACGATGCATCGGTTCTTCCGAAGCGCGGTCGACCGACATGATGTCGAGGGAAAGGCGCATGTGGTCGGGCAAGGCACTATCCCCCGACGAACCGGGCGGCGCGGGCGATCTTTTCCTCGTTGAGCCGGCAGACGGTGTCGAGCACCAGCCGCCTGGTTTCGGGACGGATCTCGCGGCTGTTCTTCAGCGCGCGATGCACGGTGGCGGCGCCAAGTTCCGCCTTCTCGGCAATCTCGCGGATGGTGCAAAGCCGTTCCATGCCAAGCGCAGCTTCGAAAGCCATATCGCTCCTCCTCGGTTGCATCAAGGCACGGCTTCCGGTCGGCCTCAAGCTTGAAAGTCGGGGTTTGCAATCCAGAGCCGGGATTCTGCGATCCGCGCCGCGCAGGGAGCAAGGCGGCGCGGATCGCCGGGCGCTTTCGCGTCGCTAACCCCATCGCGGCGCGCGCTCATCGTGTCCCCCGGCTCGCAAATGCGGGCCGGTCAGTTTGCCTGCCGCGTCGCCACTTCGAAGCCGGCCTCGCGGGCGGTGGCGAGCAGCGAGAAATAGCCCTTGCTGGCATAGGTCAGCGGATGCGCCTTGGCCGGATCCTGCTCGGCCTCGACAACGAGCCAACCTTCATAGCCGCGCGCGGCGAGGGGCTTCAGCAATGACAGGAAATCGACCGAGCCGTCGCCGGGCACGGTAAAAATGCCGTCCATTACCGCCGCCATGAAGCTCATGTCCTCGCGGCGTGCCCGTTTCAGCATCGCCCTGCGAACATCCTTGCAATGGAAATGCACGATACGGTCGAGCTGCCGTTGCAGCAGCGATTGCGGGTCGCCGCCCGAAAACAGGCAGTGGCCGGTATCGAACAAAAGGCCGACGCTTCGGCCCGTCGCCGCCATCAGCCTGTCGACTTCATCGTCCGTCTCGACGATGGTGCCCATGTGGTGGTGGAAGGCCATGCCGACCCCGAATGCGGCCATGCGGTCGGCGAGGGCGGTCAGTTTCTCGCCATAGGACGGCCAGTCCCTGTCGGCGAGGCGCGGACGCTCGGAGATCGGTGCGAAAATGCCGTCATGGCGACCGCGCGAGGTGTCGGCGTAGACGACGATCCTGGCGCCAAGGTCGCGCAACAGCTGAAGATGTGGGGTGATCGCCGCGAATTCCTCGTCGACCGTGCGGTCGAGAATGCGGCCATCATACCAGCCGGAGACGAGTTCCAGGCCATAGGAAGACAGGAGCGGCCCAAGCACTTCAGCCTGGCGCGGAAATTTGCCGCCGAGTTCGGTGCCGCGGTAGCCGGCCAGCGCCGTTTCCGACAGGCAGGTCTCCAAGGACGTATCCCCGCCAAGCGCCGGAACGTCGTCATTGCTCCAGGTGATGGGATTGATGCCGATCTTGACCGTCATGACGCCAGGCTTTTGCGGGCTTGGGAATACAAGCCGAGCCTGCAGACTGGCGACAAAGAGGCCCTGTCACTAGGTCCAGTTCAGCCGAATTTGGCAGAACCAATTAATGGAGACCGACCCTAATCTTCCTTTGGGCGGCCAAAAAGGGCGCGCAGCTCGTCTTTGGCGTCCTCCAGCACTTTCTTCTGCGCCGCCGGCAGGTTCTTGCCGGCGCGGTTGATGTAGAAATTCAGCATCGACATGGCGGATTGAAACGGCCCTGCCTTGCGTCGGTCGCTGTGCTCGGCCGATCGCTTCAAAGAGGCGGCGATCTTCTTGGGATCGTGGGATTCGAAGATGTGTTCCTCGAGGTCCAGCGCGTCGCTGTGCTCGGTGACGTCGGCGGACCATTTCCGTTGCGCGGTCATGGCAAACTCCTTCCACTAGGTCGTTGCCGGAAAACGCCTTATGGCGCACCCCTGTTCCACTTCGGCCCGAATCCCTGGAGCCACGGATTTGCCTGTCGTGGCGCTGCTCGGCGATGCGAATGCGCCGATAGTGGTCAGAACCGCCGATTCAAGAACTGCGGACAGGAAACGCTCTTGACCCCAATCGTCTCAAGCCAGGCAGGAAGTTCCGGCATCGACAGTGCCTATGCCTGGATACGGCTGGGCATCTCGATGCTGCTGGCAACGATCGGCGGGGTCGGCATGTGGGCGGTGGTCGTGGTGCTGCCTGCCGTGCAGGCAGAATTCGGCGTCGACCGCGCCGCTGCCTCGATGCCCTACACCGCGACCATGGTCGGCTTTGCCGCCGGTAATGTGCTGTTCGGCCGCGCCATCGACCGCATGGGGTATTGGATCCCGGCGCTGATTGCCGCGATTACACTTGGCGCCGGCTTCCTGCTGGCGTCGCTGACCAGTTCGATCCTGCAGTTCACCCTCGTCCAGGGCCTGTTGATCGGCGTTGGCTCGTCGGCGATCTTCGGGCCGCTGATCGCCGACATCTCGCACTGGTTCAACCGGCGCCGCGGCGTCGCGGTGACTGCTGCCGCATCAGGCAACTATCTCGCCGGAGCGATCTGGCCGACGGCGATGCCCTATGTCATGCAGGCGCAAGGCTGGCGCTTCACCTATGCCGCGATCGGCGCCGTCTGCCTGGTCACCATGGTGCCCTTGATCCTGCTGCTCCGGCGCGGCGCACCGCCCCAGGCGGCTCCGGGATCGCCGGGCAGCCGCGTGGTCCAGCCGATCTCCCTGTCGCCGGCGGCCTTGCAGGCGCTGCTCATCGTGGCCGGGCTCGGCTGCTGCGTGGCGATGTCGATGCCGCAAGTCCATATCGTCGCCTATTGCATGGATCTCGGCTACGGCGTGGCGCATGGCGCCGATATGCTGTCGATCATGCTGGCGGCGGGCGTCGTCAGCCGGCTAGGCTCGGGCTTCCTTGCCGATCGCATCGGCGGCGTGAAAACCCTGCTGATCGGTTCGATGCTGCAATGCCTGTCGCTGTTGTTCTATATCCCGTTCGACGGGCTTGCCTCGCTCTATGTCGTCTCGCTGGTCTTCGGCCTGTCGCAGGGCGGCATCGTGCCCTGTTATGCGATCATCGTGCGCGAATATATGCCAGCCAAGGAGGCTGGCCAGCGCGTCGGCATCGTCATGATGGCGACCATCTTCGGCATGGCGATCGGCGGCTGGATGTCGGGCTGGATTTACGATCTGACCGGCTCCTATGCCGCCGCGTTCCTCAACGGCATTGCCTGGAACCTTCTGAATATTTTGGCCATGGTGCTGCTGCTGTGGAAGGCCCGGCGCAGCGCTGCTGTGGCGGCCTGAAGCACAGCGGTACGGATACAGTCTCTCCGCCGTCGCTTGACAATAGCCGAAGGCTGCGCGACGCCAGACAAGGTGTGGCAACGGGCCAGGTTGGCAAGGCAGCAGTGGCAAAGACCCTGAACATCGTCTCACGGTCGCGTCTGGGCGGTTGCCCGGCCTCGGGACCAGTATGGTGATCAAGCCGCGCACGCGCCGCGGCGGCGGCCGCCCGACCATCGCCGATGTCGCCCGCAAGGCCGGCGTCGGCGCCATTACCGTATCGCGCGCCCTGCGCGAGCCGGGGCGTGTCTCGGAAGATCTGCGCCGCCAGATCGAGTCGGCCGTGAACGAGCTCGGCTATGTGCCCGACCCGAATGCGCGGGCGCTGGCTTCGGCGCGCGCCGAGGTCTTTGGCGTTCTGGTGCCGTCGCTTACCAACAACGTCTTTGCCGAAGTGGTGCGCGGCATCTACGACAGCCTGTCGGACGGCCCTTTCCGGATCCAGCTTGGCAACACCCACTATTCCGGCCTCGAGGAAGAGCGGCTGCTGCAGGTGTTTGGCCCGCAACGCCCGGCGGCGCTGATCGTGGCCGGCATCGACCAGACGCCGGCCTCGCGAAAACTGCTGGAAACGGCGGGCTGTCCGGTGGTGCAGGTGATGGAGACCGGGCCCGATCCGGTCGACATGATGGTTGGTTTCTCACATTTCGAGGGCGGCAGGGCGGCTGCGGAACATCTGATCGAGGCAGGCTATCGCCGGATAGGCTTCATCGGCGCGCGCATGGATCCGCGTTCGCAGCGGCGCTTGGCCGGCTATCGCGCGGCGATGGAGGCGGCCGGCCTGTTCGATGCGCGGCTTACCACCACCACGCCGGTACCCTCCAGCGTCACCCTCGGCCGCGAATTGTTCCGCGACGCGCTGGCCAAGGTGCCGAGCCTCGACGGCGTGTTCTGCAACAATGACGATATAGCACTCGGGGTGCTGTTCGAATGCCACCGCGCTTCGATCGCCGTACCGAAGACGATCGGCATCGTCGGCTTCAACGATCTCGACATGATGGAGGTGGCTTTTCCGTCGGTCACCAGCGTTCGGACGTATCGCTACGAGATCGGCCGGCGGGCGGTCGCCATGGCGCTTGCGGCGATCGAAGGCAACAGGCCGGAACAGCGGGTCGTCGACCTCGGCTTCGAACTCAAGCGGCGTGAAAGCACGGCGCGCTGAAAGCTCGAAAAAAGGGTCCGGCGATCCGGTAGTATTCGAGCACCATCGCGATGCGCCGGAGGTGTTCGAGGAACTGAGTAGGTCTCGGACACCTACGCAGGCCAGGGTCCATGAACATCTGGGCGACTTCCTATGGGAAAATCCGGAGGCCGAACCGCTTCATTGAGGCGCATGGTTCTCCAGACGGCAAGGTCGTTCTTGGCCCAGTTCTCCACAATCTGGCGGTCTTCATCGGAAAGAAGGAGCGCAAGGCTCGCCAGTACATCGAATACGCCAGCTGAGTAGCCACGGCGGTACATGTGTTCCAGTTTTGGATCAATATGTCCTTCCATCATTGGCTCCCCACATCCAGCGTTGTTCTGCGCAAAGCGACGAAACAGTAATGCGTTTCATAGACGCTGTCGCCGTTTTGGATGCAACGGATCGACGGGTGGCGCAGGTGTCGTCGCGACCTCGGCTTCGAACTCAAGCGGCGTGAAAGCACGGCACGCTGAAGCGCGCTTCAACGCAATGGCGCTTTACACTACGTCATGGTAGCGCTACCAGTTATCGCCGGGCAGTACTTCGCTCAGAGGATGGGGCTGTTTATTATACATAAGCGACAGCTCATGCTTGTTTATTATGTATAATATGATAGTTTTTGCGGGACTAGCCGGGCAGCAAAGGAGGGGATCGGGTCGGCATTCGGCCACCTGAACGCGCGACGGGTACGGCGGGAGGTGCCGGGCCGGAAAAGCGCAAATTCATCGGCGTAACAACAAACAAAACTGCAACTGGGAGGAATATCGATGATCAAGTCACTCGTTGGCGGTATCGTTGCCGCCACTGCTTTCGTCATGCTGAGCTCGTCGGCGATCGCCGATCCTGAAATCGTCAAGGGGCCATCGGCCGAGCCTGACTGCTTCGCGCCCTGGTCGGCCGATACGCAGTTCTTCAAGTTCCCCAAGAAAGACGGCCCGTACCGCATCGCTCTGGCCAACGGCTATATCGCCAACACATGGCGCATCCAGATGGTGCAGACGGCAAAGGCCTATGCAGCGCAGCCGGACGTCGCGGCCAAGCTCAAGGAATTCAAGGTGGTCTCGACCGGCGAAGACGTGCCGGCGCAGATTTCGGCGATCAACAATTTCATCGATTCCGGCTATGACGCGATTGTCGTCAACGCCCAGAACCCGACCGCATTCGGTCCTGTCATCAAACGGGCCAAGGAAGCCGGCGTGGTGCTGGTCGCCTTCGACAACATCCTCGACACCAAGGATGCCATCAACGTCAATGTCGACCAGAAAGGTCTTGGCGAATTGTGGGGCAACTGGCTGGTCAAGCACGTGCCGAACGGCGGCAAGGTGCTGGAAGTGCGCGGCGTAGCCGGCACGTCCGTCGATACCGACCGCCATAACGGCATCCACGAGGTTCTCGACGCCTCCGGTAAGAAATGGGATGTCACCGAGGTCGTCGGCAAGTGGGATGACGGCGTTGCGCAAAAGGCTACGGCCGATGCCATTGCCACCAACGGCCCCTTCGACGGCATTACCGGACAGGGCGGCGATACCGGCATCGTGCAGGCGATGATCGATGCCAAGCATCCGTTCGTGCCGTTCGGTGGCGAGACGGAGAACGGCTTCCGCAAATTCTGCGCCAAGTTCGCCGCTGACGGCCTGAAATGCTCGTCGGCCGGCACCGGCCCGGCGCAGGTCGCGGTTGCCATCAAGACGGCGATTGCAGCACTTGAAGGCCAGGTCGTGCCGCAAGCGGTCAAGCTGCCGCTGGCGATCGTCGAGGATCCGAACTTCAAGGCAGGCCAGGACTACTTCCCCGACCAATCCGACAATTTCTTCGTCGGCAATTCCTTCCCGACCTGCGGCATCAATTTCACGGCGCAGGAAATCATGGGCCAGAGCAAGGAAAACCAGTAAACTCCGACAGCCCGACGCCGCGGGAGATCCCGCGGCGTCGGCGCTCGACATCCTGATTGCCAAGCGCCTGGGGAGGGCCGATGGACGGTGCGATTCCGCTCTTCCGCATGGAAGGCATATCCAAGCGCTATGGCGGCGTGCGCGCGCTGGAGAAGGCCGAACTGTCGGTCACTCCAGGCAGCATCCACGCCATTCTCGGCGAGAACGGCGCCGGCAAATCGACGCTGATCAAGGTCATGGCGGGGGTCGTCGCGCCCGACGAGGGCCGCATGATGCTGGACGGAAGCGAAGTTACCTTCGCTTCGCCGGCCGCTGCCAACCAGGCCGGCATCGTCTGCATCTTCCAGGAACTGTCGCTCGTCCCCGAACTCAGCGTTGCCGACAACATCGTCATTTCCGATCCGCCGAAGCGTTTCGGCATGATCGATCGCAAGGCGCAGCGCCGCATCGCCGAACAAGCCCTCGCTCGCGCCGGCGCTTCCGATATCCATCCGCTGGCGCTGGTCAAGGATCTTCCTCTTTCAAGAAGGCAGATGGTCGAGATCGCCAAGGCACTGGCGCGCAAGCCACGCATCCTGATCCTCGACGAGGCGACCTCGGCGCTGACCGCGGCCGACGTCGCCAGGGTTTTCGCCGTGTTGAAGCGGCTGCGTTCGGAAGGGCTGGCGCTGCTCTATATATCGCACCGCATGAACGAGATCGCCGAGCTGGCCGACCAGTGCACGGTGTTCCGCAATGGCCGCAATGTCGCCAGCTACGCGGCCGGTACAAAAAGCGACAACGAGGTCGTCGAACTGATGATCGGGCGCGAATACAGCCACATCTTTCCGCCCAAGCCCGCGCGGGCGGCTGCCGCAGCCACGCCGGTTCTGGAGGCGCGCAGCCTGTCCTGGACGGATCGGCTGCACGATGTCTCGCTATCGGTCGGGGCGGGCGAGGTGGTCGGGCTTGGCGGCCTCGACGGCCAAGGCCAGCGCGAATTGCTGCTCGCCTTCTTCGGTGTGCTGCGTGGCCTGTCGGGCCAGATCCTGATCGACGGCAGGCCGGTGGCGATCGCCAGCCCGGCCGCGGCGCGCGACGACCGGATCGGCATGGCGCTGATCCCGGAGGACCGCAAGACCGAAGGGCTGATGCTGCCGATGACGGTGCGCGAAAACCTCTCATTCGCTGCCCTCGACCGGCTGTCCAGGGCCGGCATCATCGATCGCGCCGCCGAGCAGCGGCTGATCGACGATATGGTGGGTCTCCTGGCGATCAAGACCGCCGGCCTCGACATTCCGGTCGGCGCGCTATCCGGTGGCAACCAGCAGAAGGTCGTCATCGCCAAATGGCTGATGCGGCAGCCGCGCATCATCCTGCTCAACGATCCGACGCGCGGCATCGATGTCGGCACCAAGCAGGAGCTTTACCAGTTGATGCGCAAGCTTGCCGACCAGGGTGCGGCGATCCTCTTCTATTCGACCGACTATGACGAGCTGATCGGCTGCTGCGACCGCGTGCTGGTGCTCTATGACGGCGCGGTCAAGCGCGAACTGGTCGGCGCCGAAATCACCGAGCGGGCGCTGATCGCCAGCGCGCTCAACATTCACGAAGAGATGCCAAAGCAAGGAGCGGACGCGTGAAGGATTGGCGCTACTGGCTTGCCGAACAGCGCGGAACGTTGCTGGCGTTCGGCATCTTCGTTGTCATGTTCGTCATCTACACCTCGAACCATCCGGCGGGCTTCACCGCCAATGTCGTACAAACGGCCTCGAACAAGGGTGTGCTGCTCGCCTTCGTCGCGATGGCGCAGACGCTGGTGGTGATCACCGCCGGCATCGATCTTTCGGTCGGCATGATCTTCACCCTGACCAACTGCCTGGCGTCGTGGCTGGTCGTCGGCACCGGCATCGAGACCGCCTTCGGCGTCATCGCCGTGCTCGGCACCGGCCTGCTGTGCGGGGCAATCAACGGCGCCATCGTCATCTATGGACGCCTGCAGCCGATCGTCGCCACCATCGCCACCGGTGCGGTCTATTTCGGCATTGCGCTGCTGCTTCGGCCGTTTCCGGGCGGCTCGGTCAATGAAGGGCTCGCCGATGCGCTGACCGGGCGCCTGTTTGGCATTGTGCCGGCGAGCCTGGTGGCGCTGCTGGCGGTCGTGCTTGTCGTCTGGGTGCCGTTCAGCCGGTCGGTGCTCGGCCGCGCCGCCTATGCGGCCGGCTCCTCGGAGATGGCGGCCTACATGTCCGGCGTGCCGATCCGGCGTGGAAAGTTCGCCGCCTATGCGCTTGCCGGTCTGCTTGCCGCGATCGGCGGGCTGTTCCTGACGTTCTTCACCTATACCGGTGATGCGGCCTATGCCAGCGGCAACGCCTATACGCTGTTTTCGATTGCCGCGGTCGTGCTTGGCGGCGTGTCGCTGTTCGGCGGCAAAGGCAGCGCCATCGGCGCGATCTTCGGCGCGCTTGCCTTCCGCACCATCGGCGACCTGCTGTTCGTCTTCGATTTCGATCCGCTCTGGCAGCCCCTGTTCCAGGGCGTCATTCTGCTGATCGCGGTCAGCCTCGGCGCCTTCGCCCTGTTTCGGGTCCGCAACCGGCTGGAGTGGTTCCTGTGAGCGAAACGACTGTGAGTGGTCTCGCCGGCCGCATGCCGAAATTCCTCCGCCGCGCCGACCCGGCGGTGCTGACGGCGTTCGCCTGTATCGTGCTGCTGCTGTTCCTCGGCAGCCTCTATTCGCGCAGCTTCCTGTCGCCTGAATACCTTTTGCAGCAGCTCAAGGTGGCGTCGTTTCTCGGCGTCATCGCGACCGGCATGATGCTGGTCATCCTGCTCGGCCAGATCGACCTGTCGGTGCCCTGGTCGGTGGCGGCCGGCGCGATGATGGCCTGTGCCGCGGCCGCATACGGCCCGGTCGGCGTGGCGCTTGCCATTCCGTTCGGCATCTTCTGCGGTGTTCTGATCGGCATCGTCAACGGCATCGGCGTCGCCTATCTGCGCATTCCCTCGATGATCATCACGCTTGCCACCAACGCCGTCGCGCAGGGGCTGATGGTGGTCTACACGGGCGGTTTCTCGCCGCAGGATTCGGCGACCGGTGCGATGCGCTATCTGGCGACCGGCTTTGCCGTTCCTGGCGTGCCCAACGCCGTTCTCATCTGGGCACTGATCGGCGCCGCAATGGTGTTCGTGCTGACCCGCACCGGCTTCGGCCGCACCGTCTATGGCATCGGCAATCGCGAGCGCGCAGCCTATCTTTCCGGCATCGATACAAGGCGCGTAGTGATGATCGCCTTTGCGGTTTCGGGCGGGCTCTCCGCCTTCGGCGGCGTGCTGTTGGCCGGCTATGCCTCCAAGGCGGCACAGTCGATGGGCGATGCCTATCTGCTGCCGTCGATCGCCGCGGTGGTGCTCGGCGGCACCTCGATCCTCGGCGGGCGCGGCTCCTATCTCGGCACCGTCGCCGGGGTGATCCTGATCACGCTTCTGCAGTCCATTCTCTCTGTCATGCAGATGCCGGAGGCGGGACGGCAGATCATCTACGGCGTCGTCATCGTCGCCATGCTGCTGCTCTATGGCCGCGCGCCGGCAAGCCGCTGACCTGCATGACCGGTAAAGACGTGGCATATAAGCCGGCGAGCACTGTTCGAACGGTACCCGCCATCGTGGTGATGGGCGTTGCCGGTTGCGGCAAGTCGGTTGTCGGCGAAGCGCTTGCAGCGGCATTGGGCGCCGTCTTTATCGAAGGCGACAGGCTGCATCCGCCCGAAAACGTCGCACGCATGGCGAGCGGCCAGCCGCTCACCGACGCGCTGCGCGAAGGCTGGCTCGACGCGATCGGCCAGCGGATGGCCGCGTCGGTCGCAAGCGGGCAAGGTGTGGTCGCCGCCTGCTCAGCGCTGAAACGCAGCTACCGCGATCGCCTGCGCGGCTTTTGCGCGGATATCGTTTTCGTTTACCTGGAGATCGACCCGGCAACAGCAAAACAGCGCGTCGGCAATCGCAAGGGTCATTTCATGCCGGCGAGCCTGGTCGACAGCCAGTTCGCCACGCTCGAGGCGCCAGCGGCGGACGAGGCGGCAATGACCCTGGATGGCACGCGTCCGGTCGCCGACACCGTCGCGACCGCCTTGAGCCTGCTCGCGCGCTAGATTTGCGACGTCAGTTCGACTGGGAAATCGTCATTGTCGGCGTCGCGCATGGCCGCGAGGCTGCGGTTGTCCAGCACCTCGGCGATCGCCTGCCGGACCTCCAGCATCATGTGCCGAACCTGGCAGGTCGCCTCGTCGCAATCCTCGCAGCGCTGGTATTGCGTGCGGCTGGCGCAGGGGATCGGCGCCAGCGGCCCGTCGAGGACACGCACGACATGGCCGATCTTGATCTCGGAAGCCGGCCGGGCAAGGCGGTAACCGCCTTCCTTGCCCTTGCGGCTCTGGACGAAGCCGGCGTTACGCAACTCGCCCAGGATGGCATCCAGGAATTTCTTGGGGATATTATTGGCGACCGCAATGTCGTTGACGAATGCGAGCTGGCCGACCGGCAGGCCCGACAGATGCACGAGGGCCTTGAGGCCGTATTTGCCTTTTTTGGTAAGCATGCCCCGAGTCAACCCATGAAGCCCCAACCACCTGCGTCTGGCGGCTGTTTGTGTGCAAATCATGACGGTTTGATCACGCGAAGCCGTTCGCGAAAACAAGCCGTCCGTTCTCACGGTAGGCACAAACGCGTTGATTCTTTGTAACCTTTTGGACGGAATGCGCCCGGAAAGTGCCAGAAATCACCTTTCGCGGCGCGAAAGCAAAGAAGCCAACAAGCCGGCTTCTGTCAAAGTTGGAGGATCGCCTCAGCGGCTGCCATAAGTCTGGTCGAGCAGGCCGCCCGCTGCAAAGTGCTCGGCCTGGACCTTGGCCCAGCCGCCGAAGACCTCCTCCACCGTCAGCAGGCGGACATCGGGAAACTCAGCCTTATATTTGGCAGCGACCGCCGCGTCCCGGGCCCGCAGGCCGTTGCGGGCGGCGATGTCCTGGCCCTCCGGTGTATAGAGGAAGTCGAGATAGGTCTTGGCGAGATCGCGCGTGCCATGCTCGTCTGCAACCGTGTCGACGATCGCCACCGGAAATTCCGCCAACAGGCTGACCGAAGGCGTTACCTGCTCGAACTTGTCCTCGCCATACTCCTTGCGGACGCCGCGCGTTTCCGACTCGAAGGTGATGAGTACGTCGCCGATTTCGCGCTGCACGAAAGTGGTGGTCGCGGCGCGCCCGCCGCTGTCGAACACCGGCACGTTGTTGAACAGCTTTGTCACGAACTCCTTCACCTTGGCATCGTCGCCCTTGAAGGCTTCCTTGGCGTAGGCGGTGGCCGCGAGATAGGTGTAGCGCGCATTGCCCGATGTTTTCGGATTGGGGAAGATCACCTGGACGTCGTCGCGCACGAGATCGTTCCAATCCTTGATGTGCTTCGGATTGCCGGCGCGCACCAGGAAGGAGGGCAGCGAATAGAAAGGCGAGGCGTTGTCCGGAAAGTCCTTCTGCCAGTCGGCGGAGATGAGGCCCTTCTTGACCAGGAAGTCGATGTCGATGACCTGGTTGAACGTGACCACGTCGGCGCCGAGGCCTTCGGCGATGGCGCGTGCTTGTGCCGAGGTTCCGGCATGCGACTGATCGATGGTGACGCCGGGGTGGCCGGCGACGAACGCCTTGTTGACCTGCGCAAACAGTTCGCGCCCGACATCATAGGAAGCATTGAGCAATTTGTCGGCCGACCAGGCTTGGGAGGATGCGAGGAAGAGGCCGGCCAACGTGGCGATGCCAAGCAAAAATCGCTTCATGAAAACAGGCTCCAATGCCATGAGCTTAATGCCGGACCATAGCGGCAAGGCATCGTGCGCGACGAGGCACGCAGAGCGGCCGCTCCACGTTGTCGATAGAAGAAATATTCCCGCTGTGGGCGATTTCTGGTTTTTTCTTTCAAGCAGAGTCTCAGGACAGCTTGGCAGCGGCGCCGATGCCGTCGGCGTGCACGATGGTTCCCGGCCGGCCAACGCGGTGCAAGGCGATTGCATCGCCGCCCTGTCTGGCATATACAAATAGTATATACAAGGGAGCTGTTGTCATGTCTCAACACCGCCATTCAACAACCCCGCCGAAGGAGGCGAAGCTGTTTCGTAACAATCGCAGCCAGGCGGTGCGCATTCCCGTCGAGTTCGAACTTCCCGGCGAAAAGGTCTTGATCAGCCGTGAAGGCGACCGCCTGATCATCGAGCCGGTCCGCAAACCTGGCCTCACCGCACTGCTCGCGCAATGGGCGAAAGAGCCGCCGCCCGGTGCCGAGGAAGACTTTCCCGAAGTCGAGGATATGCCTGTCAAATCCGAGGAATTTTTTTGATGCGGTTCATGCTGGACACGAACATTGTCAGCGACATGATCCGAAATCCGGCCGGGAAAGCCGCAAGCGCTGTCCTGCGCGTGGGAGACGCCGCCGTGTGTACCAGCATCGTGGTAGCGTCGGAACTGCGATATGGCTGCGTCAAGAAAAGATCAGCCAAGTTGCACAAGAAGGTCGAGGAATTGCTGGCTGAGATTCCCGTCTTGCCGCTCGATGTGCCGGTGGATGCCGAGTACGGCGCGATTCGCGCAGAACTGGAAGGCAGGGGCCAGACCATCGGCCAGAATGACCTTTTTATTGCTGCCCACGCCCGTGCGCTTGGAACTACCCTGGTGACCGCCAACACCGGGGAGTTCAACCGGATCAAAGGCCTGAAGATCGAGAACTGGCTGGTGTAGCGCCTGATAGAGGATCAAGCAGCCGGAAAAAGCTTCCAGCGCCGCGGCCTGAAAGCCACGCGACTTTTCTGCGCCGCCGGATGATCGACGGGCAATTCGATCTCGACCCGCTGACGTTCGCCGCCGATTTCGAGCTCGACCCGCCTGGTGCCGGCGACGCGGCGGCTGGCGGCGACCGTGCCGGCGATGCAGCCGTTGCATTCTTCCACCAGATCGACGTCGTGCGGGCGAAAGAACAGCGTCGCTTCGCCTTGCGGTGCGTGCGGCGCGGAAAGCCCGATCGGCCGGTCGGCGATCCAGACCTGGCCGTCCTCGACCTTGACCGGAAGCGAACTCGATTCGCCGATGAAGCCGTAGACGAAGGGAGAGTTCGGCGTGTCGTAGATCTCGTCGGCGGTGCCGACCTGCTCGATGCGGCCCTGGCTCATCACCACGACACGGTCGGCAAGCTCCAGCGCCTCTTCCTGGTCATGGGTGACGAAGACCGTGGTGTGACCGGTGGCGTCGTGGATGTCGCGCAGCCAGCGGCGCAGTTCGCGGCGCACCTGCGCATCGAGCGCGCCGAACGGCTCGTCGAGCAAAAGCACGGCCGGTTCGATCGCCATGGCGCGGGCCAGCGCCACGCGCTGGCGCTGGCCGCCCGAAAGCTGTGCCGGATAGCGTTTTTCCAGACCGGAAAGCTGAACGAGGTTGAGGAGTTCCGAGGCGCGGCGGCGGATTTCCTTCGCCGACGGGCGTGACGGCCCGTGCCGGACCTTGAGTCCGAAGCCGATATTGTCGGCAACCGTCATATGGCGAAACAGCGCGTAGTGCTGGAAGACGAAGCCGACATTGCGCTCCTGAATCGACTTTTGGGAGGCATCCTCTTCGCCGAAGAAGATCTTTCCGCGGGTCGGCCGCTCCAATCCGGCAATCAGCCTGAGCAGCGTCGTCTTGCCGGAACCGGACGGTCCCAGCAGGGCGATCAGTTCTCCCGACTTGATGTCGAGCGAAACGTCGTGGAGGGCCGGAAACCGCTCAAACTCCTTGCGCACGTTGGCAACGCGAACTTCCATGCAAATCCCTTTTGTAGTTGATGCATGCCGTTATCCCAAAACCGGTTCCCACTTTTGGGCGACATCAAATCTTTGTTTTATGCATGTCGTTGTCCAAAAACCGCTACACACTTTTGGGCGACATGCATTTGTCAGTGTCCGCGCGTCGCGGCGATCTCGGCGCCGTAGCGCATCTCGAGAAGTGTTTTCAAGACCAGCGTGACGAGCGCCAGGCCGGCAAGCAGCGAAGCGACGGCAAAGGCGGCGGCGGCATTGTACTCGTTATAAAGGATTTCGACATGCAGCGGCATGGTGTTGGTCAGCCCGCGTATGTGGCCCGACACGACCGAGACGGCGCCGAACTCACCCATCGCGCGGGCATTGCACAACAGCACGCCGTAGAGCAATCCCCATTTGACGTTGGGCAACGTCACGTACCAGAACGCCTGCCAGCCATTGGCTCCAAGCGACAGGGCAGCCTCCTCGTCGCCATTGCCCTGTTCCTGCATCAGCGGGATCAATTCGCGGGCGACGAAGGGGAAGGTGACGAAGACGGTGGCCAGCACGATGCCCGGCACGGCAAACAGAATGACGATGCCATGTGCTTTCAGCCAGGCGCCGAGCAGGCCTTGCGCGCCGAACAAGAGCACGTAGACAAGCCCCGAAATGACCGGCGAGACGGAAAAGGGCAGGTCGATGAGTGTGGTCAGGAACGCCTTGCCCTTGAACTCGAACTTGGCGATCGCCCAGGCGGCGGAAATGCCGAAGACGATGTTGAGCGGCACCGAGATCGCCGCGACCAGAAGCGTCAGGCGGATCGCCGAGCGCGTATCCGGTTCGCCTAGCGCCTGTGTGTAGGCCTCGATTCCCTTGGCGAAAGCTTCCTTGAAGACGATGACCAGCGGCAAGAGCAGGAAGATGGCGAGGAACGCAAACGTTACCGCCATCAGCACGGCTTGCGCAGGACGGCTTTCGGTTACCGCCGCCGAGCGGCTTTCGTGGTGCGGCGCGTAGGATTTGATCTCCGGGTCAGCCATAGCGCTTGCGGCTCCAGGTCTGCACCAGGTTGATGACCAGCAGCATCACGAAGGACAGTGCCAGCATGATCGCCGCGATCGCGGTCGCCGCGGCATAATTATATTCCTCGAGCCGGATGACGATCAGAAGCGGTGCGATCTCGGATTTGTAGGGCAGGTTGCCGGCGATGAAGATAACCGAGCCGTACTCGCCGACGCCGCGCGCGAAGGCCAGCGCGAAACCGGTGACGATGGCCGGTGCCAGTCCGGGAAGCAGAACACGGCTGATGATCTGGAAGCGATTGGCGCCGAGCGTGGCGGCCACTTCCTCTACCTCTTTGTCGATTTCCTCCATGATCGGCTGCACAGTGCGCACGACGAAGGGCAGCCCGATAAAGATCAGCGCGATGACGATGCCGAGCGGCGTATACGCGACCTTGATGCCGAGCGGCGTCAGCAGGCTTCCGATCCAGCCATTCGGTGCGTAAAGCGTGGTCAAAGCGATGCCGGCAACCGCCGTCGGCAGCGCGAAGGGCAGGTCGACCATGGCATCGGCGATGCGGCGGCCTGGAAAGCTGTAGCGCACCAGCACCCACGCGACGATCGTGCCGAAGACGACGTTGACCGCAGCGGCAATGAAGGCGGTGCCGAAGCTGATTTCAAGCGCGTTGATGGTGCGGCGGTCGGTGACGATCGCCCAGAAGTCGGTCCAGCCGAGCGCCGCCGAGCGCCAGACCAGCCCGGACAGGGGAATGAGGATGATGAGGGTGAGGTAGGCAAGCGAGAAGCCGAGCGTCAATCCGAAACCCGGAATGACGCTCGGCTGCCTGAATCGCCACCCCGCCTTGGCGGGTGCTGTGGTCATGTCGTCCTGATCTAAATGCTACTGGGCCGGCTTGTAGATCTGGTCGAATATACCACCATCGCCGAAATGATAAGGCTGTGCTTTCTTCCAGCCGCCAAAAAGCGGGTCGTCGATGGTGACCAGCTTGATCTCAGGCAGCTTGGCCAAGTCCTCCGCCGGCACCAGTTCGGGCTTCGAAGGGCGATAATGGTTTTTGGCGATGAGCGTCTGGCCTTCCTTGGAATAGAGGTAGCTCAGATAGGCTTCGGCAACTTTGCGCGTGCCTTTGGCGTCGACATTGGCGTCGACCACGGCTACCGGCGGCTCGGCCAGGATCGAGGTCGGCGGGTAGACGATATCGAAATTGTCGGCGCCGAACTCGTCGAGCGCCAGATAGGCCTCGTTTTCCCAGGCGAGCAGCACGTCGCCCAGCCCCTTTTGCGCGAAGGTCACGGTGGCGCCGCGCGCACCGGTGTCGAGAACCGGGACATGCGCATAGAGATTGCCGACGAATTCCTTGGTCTTGGCCTCGTCGCCGCCATCCTTGGCGCTGGCATAGGCCCAGGCGGCAAGATAGTTCCAGCGCGCGCCGCCGGAGGTCTTCGGATTGGGCGTGATCACCTGGACATCGTCCTTGACCAGATCGCCCCAATCATGAATGCCCTTGGGGTTTCCCTTGCGGACGAGGAAGATGATCGTCGAGGTGTAGGGTGCCGAATTGTTTTCGAATTTCGTCCGCCAGTCGGGATTGATCTTCTTCGTTTTCGAGACAATGGCGTTGATGTCGCCTTCGAGCGCCAGCGTCACCACGTCGGCGTCGAGCCCGTCGATCACCGCGCGCGCCTGGGCGCCGGATCCGCCATGCGACTGCTGGACGGTGACGGTCTCGCCTGTCTCGGCCTTCCAGTGGGCGACAAAGGCCTCATCGAATTGCTTGTAGAGCTCACGCGTCGGGTCATAGGACACGTTGAGAATGGTGGTGTCGGCAAACGCGAAACCGAGCGTGCCGAACTGGACAGATGTGGCGACCAGTGCGCCGAGCAGTTTCCTGAAATGAGGTTTGGTCATTTCCGCCTCCGTTGAACTCGCGCCAATCTACCGAATTGATAGAATTTAGATGCATTCAATGTTGCCTTTTTTGGCCTATTGAAGCAATTTTTCGCCCAGTTTCGGCGATGCGAGAAACTATTTTCCCCGCATGGACCATGATTGCGATCCCGACGCGATTATCTAGAGACGGCTAGCTCTTCGGCAATGGCTGCGTCGCGCCCGAAGGTTGCGACCGGCTATTCGGCGGTAACGGGAAAGTTGAAGCGCTCTTTTGGAAACGGCTCGTTCTCCAGCGTGAAGTGCCACCATTCGCGGGCGTAATTCTTGAAGCCGCGGGCACGCATCGCCTCGACAAGTCTTTTGCGGTTAGCCGCCGCTTCACTGGCTATCGGTCGGTGAGCCGTTTCGCTCGCTGGATCGAAACAGTCGAAACCCGTGCCGAAATCGAGCGTGTCGGCATCGGTCGCGCCGCAGGCCGGTTTCGGAGCGCTCTTGCGGTCGGCTCGCGCGATCGCGACATCGACCGTCGATCCGCGCGAATGGGTGGACAGTTCGCCGATATAGCCCTTGGCGATGAGATCCTTGCGCTTGACCTTTGGGTACCATTGCGCGTCCGGTGGCCCACTCGTTTTTGTCCAGTCACCCATGTCGGAGACAGCCCGTGCAGGGCGATAGCAGTCGAACACGACCAGCGTCAGTCCTTCGGCGGCAATCGCTTTCTGCACTGCCGAAAGCGCTTGCGCCGCTTGCCTGGTGAGGATGCATGCCGGCGCATCGTAGCCGCTTACCTTGCGATGCAGGAAATTCTCGAGGCCGGCATAGCGGATATCCTGCCGGATATTGGGATCGATGTCGGCTAGCCGAACAAAGCCGGCGGGGAGGGTGTCAGCAAAGGCCGAGGAAATACCGGCGCCCGAAAGCAAGACGTAAAACCCAATCCCCTGAATCACCTGCCGGAAATTATTCAAGGGAAACTTTCACTCGACGAAAACCTTCACACTGGCCGCGCGTCCCGCCGCGTCGATCACGGTCAGGGTCGAATAGCCGGCGCCGTCCGGCTGCCAGGTCGCGGTGCGCCGCCGGTCGATGCCGACCAGCGGCTTGCCGTTGGCCAGCCAGCGGAATGGTGCGCGGCCGCCTTGCAGCTTGAGCACCAGCGGCGAGGCGTCGGCCGAGGAAGTGCCGAGATCGACGCGAGCGCCGTCGGGCGGAAAGATGATGGTTGGCGCAGGTTCGGTCGGCGTCGCCTGCACCAGCCCATCGGTGCCGGCGCCGAAGCGCGTCAGCGTCACCGGCAGCTCCTCGCGTTTCGGACGCCGGACGCCGGACGGCTGGCTCGGCAGTGGTACGGCGGCCAGGCCGGAACGGACAAAACCTTCGAACAGGATGGGCGCAGCCGAGACATAGCCGGACAGGCCGGGCACCGCACCGGCGTCGGGGCGGCCGACCCAGACGCCGAGCACGTAGCGGCCGTCGAAGCCGACCGACCAGGCGTCGCGATAGCCGTAGGAGGTGCCGGTCTTGTAGGCGATGCCGCGTTGGACGGCACCCTGGGGAGGCTTGACGCCTGACAGGATGTCGGTGATCTGCCAGGTCGCCTGCCCGTCGAGGATGGTGGTGGTCGAGCGTTCGGCATTCGCCGGCTCGGTGCCGTCATGCAGCGTGTGTGCCTTGCCGCCATTGGCAAGGCCGGCATAGAGTTGGACCAGGTCGCGCAGGGTCACCCCGACGCCGCCGAGGCCGATCGCCAGGCCGGGCGCTTCGTTGACGGGCAGGATAGGGGTCACATCGGCCTGGCGAAAGCGTGCCATCAGCCGGGCCGGGCCGACCGCGTCGAGCACGCGGATCGCCGGCACGTTGAGCGACAATTGCAGCGCCTGCCTGATGCTGACATCGCCCTGATAGCCCATGTCGAAGTTCTTCGGCCGATACCCGGAGAAATCGGCTGGGCTGTCCTCGATCAGCATCTCCTGCGCCACCAGGCCTTGTTCGAAGGCGAGGCCGTAGATGAACGGCTTCAGCGTCGAGCCAGGCGAGCGAACGACCTTGGTCATGTCGATCCAGCCCGAACGGCTGGCATCGAAGAAATCGGCAGAGCCGACCTCACCAAGAATATCGCCGGTACGGGCATCGGCCAGTACCATGGCCACCGAGAGGCGAGGGCCGAGCCTGGCGGCCGCATCCTTGGCCACCTGCTCCAGCCCTTCCTGGACACTCTTGCGGATCGTCAGTTGCAGCTTCTGGCCGGGAATGGCCTTGGACAGCATCGTATAGGCCGCATGGGCAGCGAGCGCCGGCAAGGTCCGCCGCAGCCCCGACACATCGTCGAGCGCGGCACGCGCGGCCTCACGTTCGCCGAGCAGGCCTGCCGAGACCATGCGGGTCAGCACGCGGTCGCGGGCGGCATGGGCGACGTCGAGGTTGCGGTCAGGGCGCCGCTTTTCCGGCAATTGCGGCAAAGCGACGAGCAGGGCCGCCTCCGAGACCGTCAGCCGTTTCGGCTCCTTGCCGAAATAGGCAAGCGAAGCGGCGCGCACACCTTCGAGATTGCCGCCATAGGGCGCCAGCGTCAGATAGCGTTCGAGGATCTCGCGCTTGGAAAGCCGCCGTTCGATCTGGAGGGCGCGCAGCATCTGCTTGATCTTCGAGCCGAGGCTGCGGCTGTCGCGCGGTTCGATCAGCCGGGCGAGTTGCATCGGCAGCGTCGAACCACCGGAGACGATATGGCCGCTGGCCGCGAACTGGCCGGCGGCACGCGCCAGTGCCAGCACGTCGACGCCTTGATGATCCCAGAAACGCTTGTCCTCATAGGTGACCAGCATGTCGACGAACTGCTTGTCGACCTGGTCCAGGCTGGTAGCGAGCCGCCAGTAGCCATCCGGCGTAGCGAAGGCGCGCAGCAGCTGGCCGTCTCGGTCCTGCACCTCGGTCGAGACCGTCAAAGCAGCCGGCAGCGGCGGCGGAAATGCGCGGTCGAGCTGCCAGAGGCCGAAGGCGGTGATTGCCGCGAGACCGGCCAAGGAAATGCCCGTGATGGCCGCTCGGCGCAGGAATTTTCTGGAGAGCATGGCGCCGCCCCTCATCCGCCTGCCGGCACCTTCTCCCCGTTTAGTGACGGGGAGAAGGGGGCTGTCGCGACCCTTGGCGCCTTTTCTGCGACGTTAAAGTTCGGCGAAAACTTCGGCGCATGGCTCTTTCTCCCCGTCTCTATACGGGGAGAAATGCCCGGCAGGGCAATGAGGGGCAGCGCCACCGCCATATTCCTATCCTTACGGCGCCTTGACCTCCATCATGCCGGTGGCGGTGCGGGCCGAATATTGCGGCCGGTACATGTCCTCGATCGTTGCCGCCGGGTGGGCATAGGTGCCCGGCGTCACCGCGCGCACGACGTAGGCGAGCGTGATGTTGCGGTCGCCGTCGCCGTCGTTGGGATTGAAAGCCGCGACGAAACGGTCGTCGCGGAATTCGAGATGAGCGGCATCGGTCTGCGCCAGCCAGGAGAAGTTCGTCAATTGGGCGCTGGAGACCAGGCCCGGATTGTCGATCTCGAAGCCGGCCGGCAACAGGTCGGTGATCAGCAGTCGCGAAGGCCAGGTGTTCTGCTCGTAAACCTTGAGCACGACGACATAGCGTTCGTTCTGCTTGACCTCCGTCACGTTGGCCTCTGTGCCGTCTAGCTTGTAGTAGGTACGGCTGATGGTAAAGCCGTTGCCGCCGGCCGGCAGAGGCTGGATCGGCGAGGCCACGGTGGTGACGACCGCCTGCAGCGGATTTCTGCCGGTGTTGACGATGGTCAGCGGACTGTCGGCCAGGTCGCCACCGGCGATCTGGTCCGCATAGCCGCCGGCATGCGGTGCGCCGTTGACGGTCAGTGCGATCGAATCATTGCCGGCCTTCAGCGCGCGGGCCGCAAGCAGCATCCAGGACTCGTCCTGTGTGCTGGTCCACCTGGCGTCGGCGCGTTCCCTGGTCACTAGTTGGATCAGCGCCGGCACGATGGTCGGCACCGGCTTGCTTTCCGCGGCAAGCGCCAGGATCGCCGCGCCGTCGCGCAGCGGCGAGCCATAGTCGGACCGGTAATAGTCATATTCGGGCGTCGACTTGGCCAGTTGCAGCGCGGCCTGGAAGGTTGCCTCCGAGCGCTGGGTGTCACCGTAGAGCGCGAGAGACGCCGCCAATTGGGCGACGGCCATCGGGCTGGTAAAGGCTTCGAGCTGGGTGTCGGCATAATAACGCAGATCGCCGACCGAGGCCTTCTTGTTGCGGGCAAGCACATAGAGCGCATAGGCGATCTCGCTGCCGCGATCCTGGACGTCCTGATCGTAGCCGATCGCGTTCTGCAGATTGCTCAGCGCCTGGTTCATCGCCAAAGCCGGCACGTCGTATCTCTGCTCGCGCGCCCGGGTCAGGAAATCGGTGACATAGGCGTCGAGCCACAGATCGCCGGAACCCGGACCCCACAGGCCGAAGCTGCCGGCCGATGCCTGGTAGCTCAGCACCTTGTAGATAGCGTCCTGGACGCGGCCATGCAGATCGGGGTCGCTGGCCATGCCGATGCCGGAAGCCATCTCGTTGACGTAGAGAAGCGGCATGGCGCGGCTGGTGGTCTGTTCGGCGCAACCATAGGGATAGCGGTCGAGCGTCATCAGCAGCGACGGTACATCGAAGGCAGCCGCCTGCGAAACGCCGACGCTGACCGAAGCGCCATCGAGCAGGCTTGCCGCCAGCAGTTCCTTGTCGACGCGCAGCGCGCCGCCATTGCCCTTGAGGTCGACGACCATGCGGGTGGTCACCGGCAGTTGCGCTGGGCGCACCGGCACATAGAGCGTCTGCTCGACAGCGGTGCCGTCGGCATGCGCAAGCTTGATGGTGATCGAGGCGTTGCCCGCGGTCCGCGCAATCAACGGCACGGTCAGCGTCTGCCGCTTGCCTTTGGCCAGCGTCAGCTTTTCAGGCAAGGCGGCACTGCCGGTAGACAGGTCGCCCGTCGTGTCGATGGTCAGCTTGTAGTCGCCAGCAGGGCCGTCGGTGTCGGCGACATCGAGCCGCATGACGGCGGAATCGCCGGGCGCCAGGAATCGCGGCAGGCCGGCGGTGATCACCACCGGATCGCGAACGATGACGTCGGACTGGGCATGGCCGACTGCTTCCTTTGTCCAGGCGACGGCCATGACGCGCACGGTGCCGTTGAACTGCGGTATGTCGAAGTCGATCCGCGCCTTGCCGTCGGAGTCGAGCTGGACCGGGCCGGAGAAGAAGGCGACCAGCTTTTCGGTCGGCGGACTGCCTTGCGATTGCATGTTGGCGCCGTCGCCGCCGGTGCGCAGCTTACCGGTTGTGCCCAGCGAGCCGTCGATCAGCCGGCCATAGATGTCGCGAACGTCGAGACCGAGCATGCGCTGGCCAAAGAACCAGTTCTCCGGATCCGGTACCTTGTAGTTGGTCAGGTTGAGGATGCCGACGTCGACGGCCGCGACCATGACATAGGCGTTGGTGCCGGGCTGCACGCCTGCTACGGCCACCGGGATCGACAGCTGCTGGCGCGGCATGGTCTTGTCCGGCGGCGCCAAGCTGACGGCAAGCTTCCGCGAGCCGGGATCGAGCTTCAGCCATTTGACGCCGATGGCGCGCGCCGGCATACGCGTCTCTTGCGCATCGCCCGGCCTGAACAGCGTTGCCGTGACGTAGGCGCCGGCACCCCAGTCGTCGCCGACCGGGATGTCGACGGTGCTGCCGCCGGCCGGCACGCTGGCGGTGACGGTCTTCAGGAGCTTGTCGGTGCCGATGGTGACGAGCAGCTCGCCGGCAAAGTGCGGCGACACTTTGAGCTTGGCCACTTCACCCGCCGCATAGGTATCCTTGTCGAGGGCGATCTCTAGGCCGTCGGGCGTTTCGGTGGTGGTGGAACTGACATACCAGCCGGCGTCGAACTCGTAGCTGGTGGCCGGGCCTTCCGGATCCGCTGTCTCGATCTCGAGCCGGTAGCGGCCCCAGTCGACCGGCAGCGACACCGTCGCCTCGCCATCGGCGCTCAGGTCGACCTGGCCGTTGGCCACCGCCTTGGTGAAGGTGACCGGCTCATAGTTCCAGGAGTTGCTCGAGCGGTACCACTGGTAGCTGCGCTCGACCTTGACCAGCGACCACTGCGCGCCCTTCAGCGCCTCACGCTTGCCGTCTGGGTCGACAGCGATCAGGCTGAACTTGGCCGTGCCGCCTTGCGGCACCTCGTCGTCGTCGAAATCCGGGCGGATGCCGATCATGTGGCCCTGCGGGCGGATGCCGATATTCAGCGAGCGCTCGACGGCACGGCCGCCGGTTTCACGCATCCTGACAGTGACCTTTGCATCGACCAGCTTGGTGGTGGATGGCAATTGATCGACGGAGACCGGGAAAGTCGCCTTGCCGTCCTCGCCGACCACCGGCAGGCCGGTGAAGGGCGTCACCGTCGGTTCAGCCGACTGTTCGTCGGCCAGACCGAAGGAATAGCCTTTGAAGCGGTCCCAATCGCGGGCGGTCGACAGCGTCAATTCGCCTTCGAGCGCGAGGCCCGCGGCCGGCGCGCCGTAGAGAAAGCGGCCGTCGACGGTAATGTTGGCGGTCTCGCCCTGGGCGATCTCCTGCTTGTCGGAGGACAGGTCGAACTCGATGCGGTCCGGCACGAAGTCCTCGACCAGGAACATCTGGCTGGCGACCGCCGCCTGCTTGGGATCGGTATGGATCGCCACCGTCCAGGTGCCGCGCATGGCGTTGGGTTCCAGCGGCAGGTCGACAGCGTGACCGCCGGCCGATGCGCCGTCGCTGACGATGCGGCGGTCCTCGACGCCGTCGGGCCGCGAGAAGATGAAGGTCAGCGGCAGGTTCTCGACCGCCTTGGCGGCACTGTCGCGGGCAAGGGCCGCGACATGGACATCTTCGCCGGCGCGGTAGATGCCGCGCTCGGTCCAGGCATAGACGTCGAGCGCGCCAGGTGCCGGCCGTCCGGCGACGCCACGGTCGGACAGGTCGAAGCCGGCGCGGCCCATATCGAGGAAGACGAAATCGTCGTCGCCCTGTTTGGCCATCAGCACGGCCGGCGCCATGCCGCTGTCGCCGCGCGTCAGGCCGGGATTGAACATCGCCCGCCCTTCCGCGTCGGTGGTCGCGGTGCCGAGGATTTCATTGTTCCTGGCCAGCAGCGTCAGCTCGGCGCCGGCGATCGGCTTGGCGGTTGCGAGCGAACGGGCAAAGACGTTCAGCCCATCCTGTCCGGTATAGGTCGACAGGCCGATATCGGAGACGACGAACCATTGCGTGGCGTGCGAATCATAGTCGTCGCTGCGATCGTTGACGGCTTGTGCGGTCAGCACATAGACGCCGGGCTTGCGCTTCGGCAAAGCCTCGTCGATTGGGAAGGAGGTGGTGACTTCCTTGTTGAGGTCGTTGGCGATGTCGAGCTGGCCTTGCCAGACCGGCTCGCCCATCTGTTCGGAGATGTTCGAAATGTCGTAGCCGTCAAGCTGGCGCAGGAACTGATATCCCGACAGAAGCTGGGCCAGCGAGCGGTCGCCGATGCGGAAGAGCTTCATTTGGGCGGCATTCATGTTGACGGTGACGACCGGTATACCGCGGCGTGCGCCGGCGGGCAGCACGAAGCTATCGCCGGTGAAGCGGGCCGAAGGCGCGCGGTCCTGCACGTAGATCGACAGAACCACCGGTGCCGCGGTGACCTCGCCAATGGCGGCCGGCAAGCCGGCGCGGAAGGTCACGTCATAATGTTGGCCGTGCTCGAGTCCTTCGACGCAGATCTGCTTGTCCTTGGCTTCGACGCCCTTGGGAGCGGCGTTGTCGACAGTAACGAACTGCGAGTAGTCGACGCCGGTCTTGACCAGTTCCTCGGAGAACTGCGCGCAGATGCGTGGCGCGCTGGTGTCGGCATCGACGGTATGATCGATGACGCGGAAGCCCTTGCGGGCCTTGAGATCCTGATAGGCGGCCCTGACTGCCGGCGAATTGACGAGAGCGAGGCTCGCCTCGTAGGCCTGCAGAGCCGGCCTGTAGAGATCGCGGCGATCAAGGCCGTCCCCGAGCAGCGCCAGCACGTCGGCGCGCGTCTTGGTGGTGCGCAGCAATTTGTAGGCGTTGAAGGCGGCGGAAGTGGCGTTCGCCGGCAGGGTCGACGGCTCCGAGCTGTTGGCGGTCGGATGGACGGCAAGCGTTTCGCGCGCCAGCTCGAGCCAGAGCTGGCCATCATAAGGCAACACCGAAACCGCCGCTTCGTATTTGTGCATGGCCGAGCGATGGTCGCCCGTCAGCGCCGACTGTTCGGCGGCGGCCCTCAGCGCGGTCAGCCCTTCTGTCGGCTTGGTGTAGGTCGGGCCAGTGAGCTTGTTGCGGTATTGCTGGGCCTGGTCGGCCATCCAGTTGGGGAAGAAGGCGAGTTCGGGTGGCGCGCCGATGTCGGGATCGCCATCGATGTTGACGACCTTGCCGGCGACGGCGCCACCGAAGGGTTTCAACGAATTGTAATCGGATTTAAGGAAGCACCATTTGGCCTTGAGGTTGTAGGTGAAGGCGCGGCAGGCCGGGTCGCCGAGGCAGGTGGTCTTGCACTGGTCGAGGCTGACATTCTGGTCGGATCTGAGATCGAAACCGAAATAGTCGGAATTGTCCGATGTCACCACCCGCCGGGCTTCGGCCGCTTGCGCGACACCGCTCCAGGCAAAAAAGAGAAGGAAAAGAATCGATAGACCACGAGCCGCGCGCATTGCCATAAACCCCTCCAGACAAGTGCTTACGTCCAGAAATCTTCAAGCTTCAGTCGCGCTTGTCAACATCGGGACGCGGCAGGATCCGCCTGCCAACGGTTTGCTTTCCGGCCGGTGACCGGTAGTAGCTCCATAGGACAGGGGATCACGCTTTCTTGCGGCGACGCAGAAGGTGTGAGTTCCAAGCCCTGTCTATTTCAGCAATTGGATTGTGGCCCCTTTACGAGTGCTTCAGAACTTCATTCCAATTTTAGGTTTGCGAGCTAGGCTAGGAGCGTAATGCCGGCGTATGAAAGGCAGATGTCGGGAGGAACCGCGCCACGGCGCGCGCTTTCGCGCGCCCTGCTTTTCGCATTGTTGTGCTCTACGGCACTTGTTGCCGAAACCGGAAGTGCGGCAGCCTTCGAGATTTTCGGCATCAAGCTGTGGGGATCCAAAGACGAAGATGCCGATATCGTCGACCCGCTGCGCTATGCGGTGACGATCGAGGCGCCGGACGCCGACAAGGATCTCGCCGAGAAGCTCGAAAACGCCTCGGCGCTGAAGGCCGACGAGGAACATCCGGTATCCGGTTCTCTCGGCCTACTGGCCAAGGCGCGCAGTGACCGTGAGCAACTTGTTGCCGCACTCTACACTGACGCCCGCTACGAGGGTGTCGTCACCATCACTATTCAGGGCAAGCCGCTCGACGATCTGCCGCCCGATGCCGAGTTTTCGGGTCCGCAGCCGATACCGGTGGTGATACGCATAGCAGCCGGGCCGAAATTCACGCTTGGCAACATCAGACTGGAAGGCGATGCGGCGGGGCTGGCAAGTGCCGATTTCGGTCTGATCGCCGGCGGTGACGCCAGTTCGGGCGCCGTGCTCAAGGCCGAGGCGGCGATCGTGCGGGCACTCAAGCAAGAAGGCAGGCCGCTGGCCAAGGTGACGGGCCGCGAGATCGTCGCCGAGCACGCCGGTTCGACGCTCGACGTGACGCTTGCCGTCGCGGCCGGCCCGGTCGCCAGCTATGGCGACACCACTGTCGAGGGCACGGAAAAGGTCGACCGCGACTTCACCGAATATATGACCGGCCTTAAGCGCGGGCGCCAATATTCGCCCGATGAGATCGACGATGCGCGCGACCGGCTGCTCGGGCTCGAGGTCTTCAACAGCGTGACGGTGAAGGAAGCCGACGCACTGGACGCCGAGGGCAACATCCCGATCGGTGTCCAGGTAAGCGAACGCAAGCCGCGCTATTTCGGCATTGGCGGCAGCTTCTCAAACACCGAAGGGCTGGGCCTCGAAGGCTATTGGGGGCATCGCAATCTGTTTGGCCGCGCCGAAAAGCTGCGCATCGACGGCAAGATCAGCGGCATCGGCAGCAACGACTTGACCCAACTCAATTACAATGCCGGCGTCATGTTCGAAAAGCCGGGCGTGGTCGGGCCGGCGTCGAAATTCATTGCCAGTGTCAATACCGTGCTGGAACACCCCGACGCCTACGACCATTTCTCGGTCAAGGGCAGCACCGGCCTGTCCTACGAACTCGACAAGAAGCAGACGGTTTCCGCGCAGGTCGCGCTGGATTATTCGAGGATCCACGACGCTTTCGGCAAGCACACCTATCTGATCGCCAGCATTCCACTGCAATATGTCTACGACAATCGCGACAGCAAGCTCAATCCGACCCGGGGCTTCAGGGTGCTGGCCTATGGCGAGCCGAGCTACGACATTTTGAGCGGGGCTGCGTTTGTCAAGCTGAAGGGCGAGGGGTCGGCCTACCAGTCACTCGATTCGGCCTCGAAATTCGTTTTCGCCGAACGTGTCGCCATCGGCTCTATCATCGGCGCCAGTCTTCAAGATGTTCCGGCAGATCGACGCTTCTACTCAGGCGGCGGCGGTTCGGTGCGCGGCTATGCCTATCAAGGCATCGGCCCGAAGGACAGCAATGGAGAGCCGATCGGCGGGCTTTCCTTCTTCGAGACCTCGGTCGAGATGCGCATCGCCGTCACCGACAAGATCGGCGTCGTGCCGTTCGTCGATGCCGGCACGGTGTCGACCAGGCAGGTCCCCGATTTTTCGGACATGAAGGTCGGCGCGGGTGTAGGCTTGCGCTATCTGACGGCGTTCGGGCCGCTGCGCGTCGACGCGGCGGTGCCTCTCAACCGCGGTCCTGACGATCCTCATTTCGGCATTTATGCCGGCATTGGCCAGGCATTCTGATGGCAATATTCAGGCGCATCCTCCGTATTCTTTTCTACACGCTGCTCATCGTCGTGGCAGCGGCGGTGGGGGCGCTCGTCGTGCTGACCAAAACCGAGCGCGGCCGCGAAAACCTTGCCGGCATCATCTCGACCATGGCCTCGACCGGCGACCGCAAGGTGACTGTCGTCGGCATCGACGGCATCTGGTCGGGCGCGCTGAGGGTCGATCATGTCGTTCTGGAGGATCGCGAAGGCGCCTGGATGGTGGCGCGCAACGTGGCCGTCGACTGGTCGCCGCTGGCACTCCTGTCGAAGAGCTTCAGCGCCGATCGCATTGGGGCCGAGCGTATCGAGTTGGCAAGGCTGCCGGTGGCCAATACACAGCCGAGCCAAAGCGGAGCGACGACGCTGCCGGTTTCCATCGACGTCAGGCAACTCGACCTTCCCGAAATCGCGCTCGGGCAGGCTCTGGCCGGCAGCGGTGTGGCCGAACTTGCAGCCAAGGGAGCGCTCAAGGCGGACGCCTCTCCATTGGCGATCGAGACCAACCTCAACATCGTTCGCCACGACGGCAAGCAAGGCACGGTCGACGCCAAAGCCCATTTCGCGCCGGCCGACAACAAGCTCGACCTCGACCTTAAGGCATCCGAGCCGGCCGGCGGCATCATCGCCAACCTGCTCAACCTGCCGGGCGCGCCGCCGGTCAACATTGTCGTTTCCGGCACCGGACCGCTCGCCAACTGGAATGGCATCGGGACCTTCGTTGTCGACGGCCGGATCGTCACCCAGCTTACCGGTCGCCATCAGCTCACCGACAAGGGTCATTATGTCGAGGCCAACGGCGATGGCGAATTCGAGCGCTTCCTGCCCGAAACCCTGAAACCGCTGTTTGCCGGCAAGACCACCTTCGACCTCGCCGGCACGGCGACCGCGGCCGGCGGCGTCGATGTCGAGCGCGCCAATATCGACAGCGGCGCCTTGCACGCGACCGCTGCCGGCATTGTCGATCCGAACGGCGCCAGCGACCTTTCGGTGAAGCTCGCCGCAAAGGGGCCGCCGATCGTGCTCAGCCTCGGCAGCGAGGCGCAACCGATAACCGTGGCAATCAAGGATGCCACGGCCCGCGCTTTCGGCGATGGCAAGGCGCCGATGATGGATATCGGCGCGTCGCTGGTCTCGGTGGTGGCGGGCGGCACGCGGGTGGACGACCTGATCGGGCAAGTGCATTCCGATGGTTTCGACATCCAGAACCGTAGCGGGCCGGTCACCATCAAGCTGACGGCGGCCGGCCTGAACACCGACGTCGCGACTTTGGCGCCGCTGATAACGGGCAGGGTCAGCGCCGGTCTCGCCGGCTCCGTCAGCAAGGAACAGATTGTCGTCGATAAAGGCACGCTACGCAGCGACGCGCTCAATGCGTCCGTAACAGCCACAGTGGCGCTTGCCGATCTGTCGATGACGCTCAAGATGAATGCCGACGCGGCTTCGACGGCGCTGCCGCCGCAAATCAGCTCGGTTCTCGGTGAGCGCGTGCAGTTTTCCGCAACCGCGACACGCGACCCGGACGGTGCGTTCGCCGCCAACGCATTGCAACTCACCTCCGGTACGCTTAGCGCCAGCGGCACCGCCAGTGTGCAAGGCACCGATATCCGAGCCGATATCAAGGGTACGCTGGGCGACGTGTCGGTGCTGTCGCCGCTGGTCGGCGCCAACGTCGGCGGCGCCGTCGGTTTCGGGCTTACCGCAAGCGGCGCGCGCAGCGCACCGGATTTCTCGGTTTCGGCCAACAGCGACAGCCTGACGGCGTCCGGCCATACGGTGAAGCAGATCAGGCTGAGCGCGAGCGGCAAGGCCGATATCGCCAGTCCCGCCGCCGATGTCTCGCTGACCGGCTCGGTCGACGACCAGCCGCTCGACCTCAAGGCATCGCTGGTCACAACCGACGGCAAGCGCTCCATCAATGGACTTGCCGTCTCGTTAGCCGACAACAAGGTCTCCGGCGACCTCGGGCTCGACGACAACCTGCTGCCGCTCGGCACGTTGACCCTCGATGCCGCCGATATTGCTCCGCTGGCCGCAATCACAGGCCAGTCGGTAGCCGGCGACGTGCGCGGCACCATCCGCTTTGCGAACGACAACGGAGCGCCGACGGTCGCGATCGATGCGACGAGCACCGTGATTTCGCGCGGCGAACTGGCGGCGAAGACAATCGCCGTCAACGCGCTGGTCGCCAATTATCTCAAAGCACCGGCAATCGCCGGCAAGATCAAGGCCGACACGATCACCTCCGGACCCACGGTGATCAGCGGCATCGATGTCGACCTGAAGCGCGATGGCGACTGGACCGGCTTTAGCGGCGGCGCCACGGTCGCCGGCATTCCGGCCAGCGCGTCCGGGCGGGTCAGGGTTGCGAACGGCACCACCAGCATCGAGCTTGCCTCGGGCGAGGCGACCATCCGCGGCATCAAGGCAGCTGTCGCGCAGCCATCAGCGCTGACAATCGCCAATGGCAGGGTGAGCATAGAGAAATTGGCGCTCGGTGTCGGCGGTGGTTCGGTTGCCGTGTCGGGTACGGCCGGCCAGACGCTTGATCTCGCTGCCACCTTGTCGGCGGTGCCGGCAGCGCTTGCCAATAATTTTTCACCGGGTCTCGATGCCGTGGGCGTGCTCAGCGGCACCGCGCAGGTCACCGGATCGTCGGCTGCCCCAGATATTCGCTTCACCGCCCGGCTCAACGGCGCCGAAACCAGCCAGACCCGGCAGGCTGGGCTCGGGCCGCTGGATCTCGACGCGGCAGGCCGTTTCTCGTCGGCCAGCGGCCTGGCCATCGAGCAGGCGACGCTTGCCGGCGAGAAGATCTCCGGCAAGGCAGCCGGCACCATCAATCCGAACGGTGCCAGCGATTTTTCGCTCCACCTGGCCTCTACCGGTCCGAGCCTGCCGTTGTCGCTTGGCAGCAAGGAGAGCCCGATCAAGCTCGAGCTACAGGCGATATCGCTAACGGCGGCCGGGCAGGGCGCCCAGCCGAAGCTCGACATTTCCGCGACGCTGCCATCGGCCGCCACCAATCTAGCTATGATCGAGGGCATCACGCTTGCGCTGCACTCCGATCGCTTTGACGTGAAAGCCCGGAGCGGGCCGATCTCCGGCACCGTGACTGCCGAAAAAATCGGCATCGACAATCCGACTATCGCGCCGCTGATCGCCGGCAAGGTCACCGCCAAACTCGCCGGCAGCCTTGCCGCCGATGCCATCGTCATCGATAGCGGCACGGTGACCAGCGACGCATTGAACAGCGGCTTCAACGGGCGGGTCTCGCTGGCCGACGGCGCCATCGACCTCAATGTCAAGGCGGACGCCGCCTCGGCGGCGCTGCCGGCGGCGGTGCGTGGCGTGCTCGCCGAGCGAACGCAATTCAGTGCCGCGCTGAAGCGGGACGCCAATGGCAGTGTCACCGCCAATACCGTCAGGCTGTCGTCCGGTTCGCTGACGGCAGACGGCCAGGCGAGCCTTGCCGACAACAAGCTCAGCGCCGACGTCAAAGGCGCGCTAGGCGACGTCTCGCTGCTATCCAAGGACGCCAAAGGCGCCATCTCTTTCGCGCTGAATGCGCAAGGCGCCAGCATCGCGCCGGATCTGTCGCTGACTGTCAACAGCGACAGGCTTTCGGTCGCGGCGCGCGAGATCACCGGTCTGAAGCTTACTGCCACCGGCAAGGCTGATGCCGCCAACCCGGCTGCGAATGTGCGACTCACCGGAAATGTCGGCGGCCAACCGCTGCAGGGCAGCGCCGTGCTGGCGACATCGGACGGCAAACGCGCCATCAACGGGCTTTTGCTGTCGCTCGGCAAGAACCGTATCTCCGGCGACCTGGCGCTCGACGATGCCTTCGTTCCGGCCGGCACCGTGGCGCTCGACCTGCCCGATATCGGTCCGCTTGCGGCCCTGGCACTGGAAAAGGCCGATGGCGATGTGCGCGGCACGATCGCCTTCTCCAAGGCGGGTACCGTGCCGCAAGTCGCCGTCAAGGCGACGACGGCCTCGATCTCGCGCGGCGATGTCTCGGCCAAGGCCGTGAGCATCGATGCGCTGATCGCCAACTATCTGGCGGCACCGGTGATCTCGGGCAAAATCCGTGCCGACAGCGTAACTTCCGGCGGAACGGCTATTCGGGGCGTCAACGTCGATCTCAAGCGCGACGGCGAATGGACCGGCTTTTCCGGTGGCGCCACCGTCAAGGATATTCCGCTGAGGGCGGCCGGCCGGGTCAAGGCGGTCAAGGGCACGACGACGGTCGAACTTGCCTCCGGCGAGGCGACCATCCGCGGCATCAAGGCGGCCATCGCCCAGGCCTCGACCATCAACATCGCCAATGGAGTGACCAGCCTCGACAGGCTGGTGCTCAACCTCGGCGGCGGCACGGCGACGGTCACGGGCAAGGCTGGGCAGGCGTTCGACCTCAACGCGACGCTGGCCCGCGTCCCGATCTCGATAGCCAACAGTTTTTCGCCGGGCCTCGATGCCGCCGGTTCCATCTCGGGCACGGTGAAGGTGACGGGCGCGCCGGCCAATCCGGCCGTTGCCTTCAAGATCGACGCCGCAGGCGTTCAGACGTCGCAGACCCGTGGTGCAGGTTTCGGCGGCATGGGCGTTTCATCCTCAGGTACGTATTCGGGCAACAGACTGACCTTCGACGCCAACATGAGCGATGCCGCCGGCCTCGGCCTCAAGGGCGGCGGCACGATGACGACATCAGGCGCGCCCACCCTTGATCTCAACTTTTCCGGCAAGGTGCCGTTCGCCTTCCTCACCAGGACACTCGCCGCGCAAGGCCTGTCCCTGAGCGGCACGGCCGACGTCGATGTGCAGGTGCGCGGCCCGGCGACGTCGCCGGTGATCTCAGGCACGGTCCACACGTCAGGCGCCCGCCTGCTCGACGCGCGCTCGGGGCTTGCGATCAACGATATCACTGCCGATGTCGCCATCGGTGGCGGCGTGGCCAGGATCAATCGCCTGACCGGCACGCTGTCGACGCGCGGCAGCCTTTCGGCCAGCGGCACCGTCGGCATCGATCCGGCTAAGGGTTTTCCGGCCGATCTGTCGATCAAGCTCGTCGACGGCCGCTATACCGACGGCAAGGTGGTCACCGCCAATCTCGGCGGCGACCTGACCGTCAAGGGACCGCTCACCTCCGCGCCGGTAATTTCCGGTACCGTCAACCTGGCCAAGACCGTCATCACCGTACCCGAAAAGCTGCCCGGCTCGCTGGCCGAGCTCAACGTCAAGCACAAGAATGCCCCGGCAGCCGTGCGTGCGCAGGACAAGGCGTTGCGCCCGGCCGCTGCAAGCAGCGGCGGTGGAGGTAGCGGCCTCAACCTCGACGTCACGGTCAACGCGCCGAGCCAGATCTTCATCCAGGGCAGGGGCGTCGACGCCGAGCTCGGCGGTTCGCTGCGGCTGACCGGTCCGGCATCGTCACCCCAGGCGGTCGGCACCTTCACCTTGCGGCGCGGGCGGCTGACGATCCTTGCCAAGCGGCTGACCTTCACCGAAGGCTCCGTCGGCTTTTCCGGCTCTCTGGTGCCCTACCTCAATCTTACGGCGCAATCGAAGACGACCAGCGCCACCGTGACCATCGTGGTGTCGGGCGAGGCGAACAACCCGAAATTCACCTTCTCCTCGGTACCCGCGTTGCCGGAGGACGAGGTGCTGGCGCAGCTGATCTTCGGCCGTTCGATGTCGAACCTGTCGCCGCTGCAGATCGCGCAGCTTGCCGAGGCTGCCGGACAACTAGCCGGCGTCGGCGGCTCGACCTCCCTGCTGCAGAACCTGCGCAGTGCGATTGGCGTCGACGATCTCGACGTGATCACCGACGAACAGGGCGGCACCGCCGTCTCGGCGGGCAAGTATCTCAACGACCGCACCTATGTGACGATCCAGAAGGGCGACAGGCCGGGCTCGGGCAAGGCAACCGTCGATCTCGACGTTGGACGCGGCGTCAAGCTGCGTGGCGAGGCAACCGACGCCGGCGAAGCAAAAGGCGGTGTTTTCTACGAACGGGAATATTGAAACCGGCCGTTCGCGCAGAACAACTGGTTGCCTGAGAACGAGTGGCGCAGCGGCGAATGTCCCAGTTTAATTGCCTGTGGGGATTTCGGACGAAATCCCTGGCGCAGTAGCAAATTTGCGCCAAGACTGTCGTTATCGCGCGAACCGCCCTGCTTTCAAAGTTGCACATTCCTTGGCATGTTCCCAATCCCTGCCGTCTTTGACATCATGGCGAGGATGCGGAATGTTAAAAGGCAGAAAGCCAACAATGGGAGTAAGTCATGACGATCTACAAGAGTAACGGCGACCGCGTTCCCGATCACATCCTGGCCATGGCCGAAGACGCCAAGGCAGGCAAGATGGATCGTCGCGAATTTCTAGCTCTCGCCAGCGTCTTCGGCGCGTCGACGGCGATGGCCTATGGCATGCTTGGCCTTGCAGACCCGACGCCGGCCAAGGCGGAAGAGGTCCAGGGCAAGAAAGGCGGCGTATTGAAGGTCGCGCAATGGATCAAGGATCCGAAGGATCCGCGCAAGGCCGACTGGTCGGAAATCGCCAATGCCGAGCGCCAGGCGCTCGAGCCGCTGGTCAAATACACCACCGAATACACGTTCCGCCCCTATCTGCTGGAGAGCTGGGACGTGAATGACGACGCTACCGAATACACGCTGCATGTGCGCAAGGGCGTCACCTGGAACAACGGCGATCCGTTCTCCGCAGACGACGTCATCTTCAACCTCAAGCGTTGGGCCGACAAGAAAGCCGAAGGCAATTCCATGCCCGGTCGCCTCGGTTCGCTGGTCAAGGATGACAAGCTGGATGAGAGCGCGGTTACCAAGGTCGACGATCACACGGTCAAGCTGACGCTCAGCAAGCCGGATATCGCCCTCATTCCCAACGTGTGCGACTATCCCGGCCTTATCGTCCACAAGACCTTCGACGAGAAGGGCGGCGACTTCAAGTCCTGCCCGATCGGAACCGGCCCGTTCGAGTTGGTCTCCTACGATGTCGGCCAGAAAGTGGTCTACAAGCGCCGCGAAGACAACAAATGGTGGGATGGTGACGTCTTCCTCGACGGCATCGAGTTCATCGACTACGGCACCGATCCGGCGGCGATGGTCAGCGCTTTCGAGGCAGGCGAGGTGCACACCAACTTCGAGACGTCGGCCGACTATGTGTCGATCCTCGACGGCATGGATTTGGTGAAGTCGGAGATCGTCACCGCCTCGACGATCGTCTGCCGTACCAATGTGACCAACAAGCCTTACGGCGACCAGAAGGTTCGCAACGCCCTGCAGCTCGCGGTCGACAACAATGTCGTCCTGCAACTCGGCTACGGCAATGCCGGCACGGTTGCCGAAAACCACCATGTCGCCCCGATCCATCCGGAATACTATGAATTGCCGAAGATTGCTCGCGACCCGGCCAAGGCAAAGGCGCTGATGGCCGAAGCCGGCCAGGCCGATTTCGAGCACGAACTGATCACGGTCGACGAAGACTGGCACAAGAACACAGGCGATGCGATCGCCGCGCAGATGCGCGACGCCGGCATCAAGGTCAAGCGTACGGTGCTGCCGGGTTCAACCTTCTGGAACGACTGGACGAAGTATCCGCTGTCGATGACCAACTGGAACATGCGGCCGCTCGGCGTCCAGGTTCTGGCGATCGGCTATCGCACAGGTGAGGCCTGGAACGAGACGGCCTGGTCGAATCCGGAGTGGGATGCCAAGCTCAACGCTGCGCTGGCAGTTGCCGACGCCGCCAAGCGCAAGGAAATGATGAAGGACATCGAGCAGATCCTGCAGGATTCCGGCATTATCATCCAGCCTTATTGGCGCAAGCTCTACAGCCATTCGGTCAAGGCGGTGCAGAACTACAAGATGCACCCGACCTTCGAGCGCGACTACGGCAAGGTCTGGCTCGACCAGGCCTGACCGGACGATCCGGAAAGGGGCGTCTCGCCCCTTTCCCTCGCTCTTTGCATGGTCCTTGGACCGGAAGTCGGCGCAGCAAAAAGTTGCGGACTCTTCGGCCTGGGTCTGCAATAAAAAGGGTATTGCATCTGGGACTGGTCTGAAGGCTTGTTCTGCCGCTGGCGGCAGCGCACGGCTTGCAAACCGGTTCCACCCCCAACCCGACCGGCAGGGGACCGCCATGCTTTCTTTCGTTATCAGGCGTCTCGGCACCATGGCAGTGACGATGCTGTGCCTGACGATGATCGTCTTCTTCCTGGTCAATCTCGGGCCTAATCTGAAGAAGCTCGCGATCAGCCAGACCGAAATGCACACATCCGCCGAGCAGCTTGAGGCTTGGCTGGTCAACCATGGCTATCGGCAGAATTTTTTTATCCGCTACGGCCAATGGCTTGGCATCATGCCCAAGCAGCCGGTGACCGACCCGGCGACCGGCAAGCCCGCACAGCGTTTCTCCTTCTGCAACGATCCGGTCGTGCCGACATTCTCCGGCATCCTGCAAGGCGATTTCGGTTGCTCGACCAAGTTCAAGACGACGGTTGCCTCGAAACTCTTTCCGGCGCTCAGCGCCACCGGCATCCTGATGCTCTGCGTGCTGGCCGTAATGGTGCCGATCTCGCTTTTGATCGGTATTCTCGCCGGTATGCGCGAGGGTTCACGCACCGACCGCACATTGTCGGTGGCTTCGATCGCCTCGACGGCGACGCCCGAATATGTTTCGGGCGTCATCTTCACCGTGATCTTTGCCTCCTGGCTCGGCGTGCTGAACGGTTCGGCGGCCTCGGCCAGCCAGGGCATCACCTTCTATAATTTCACCTTGCCGGTGATGACGCTGGCGATATACGGCATCGGCTACATCGCTCGCATGACCCGCGCCTCGATGGTCGAGGTAATGACACAGCAATATATCCGCACCGCCCGGCTGAAGGGCCTCTCCTTCGGCAGCGTGGTGGTAAAGCACGCTCTGCGCAACGCCCTGATCGCACCGTTCACGGTCATCATGCTGCAGTTTCCCTGGCTGCTCACCGGCGTCGTCATCGTCGAGGTGATGTTCCGCTACCAGGGGTTCGGCTACACCCTGGTCGAGGCCGCCGGCAACAACGACATCGATCTTCTGCTCGGCTGCTCGCTGGTCTCGGTGTTTATCGTCCTGATCACACAGCTCATCTCCGATGTCGGCTACGCGTTCCTCAATCCGCGCATCAGAGTTCAATAGGAGACCGGGCGGATGCAGGTCGAATATCTCAGCGCCTTCAACGTCGTACTCGGCGTGCTTGCCCGCTTCTGGCCGGTCTGGATCGCTCTCGCCCTGGTGATGGGGGCGAGCTTCGGCTACAAGAAGAAGCTAGGGCTTTACGGCCAGCTTTTCGACAGCGGCGTCGGCATCGTCGGCGTCGGCATCTGCCTGTTCTGGCTGTTTACGGCGATCTTCGCGTCGACCATCTCGCCCTTCGATCCGCTCGCCCAAGTGCCGATCATGAAGGACGCGCTGCCGGGCGCAATCGAGCCGGCGTCGAAACTTGTATACTATTTCGGCGGCGACAAGCTCGCCCGGGACGTGTTCTCCCGCATGGTCTATGGCAGCCAGATCGTGCTGATCATCGCGCCGGCGGCGACCGGTTTTGCGCTGATGGTCGGCATTACGCTCGGCCTGCCGGCCGGCTATTATGGCGGCAAGATCGATACGGTGCTGTCCTTCCTCGCCAACCTTGTGCTGGCCTTCCCGGTGATCCTCCTGTTTTACCTGCTGGTGACGCCGGGTATCATGGACACGCCGATCCCCTACGCGATGGCAGGGCTGTTCTTCCTGTTTCCGATCATCTTCTTCAGTGTGCTGTTCTGGACGCGCTACAAGAACCGCCCCGACCGCCTCTATATCCTGCTTGGCCTGACGTTGGTACTTGGCGGCTGGATCTATGCAGGCCTTGTCTTCGATGCCGATCCGTTCAAGATCATCCACATCGATCCCAACCAGCTCAACATCTTCGTGGCGGTGGTGTTCGCCTCCAGCCCCGGCGTGTTCCGCATCGTGCGCGGCCTGGTCATGGATATCAAAACGCGCGACTATGTTGCGGCGGCACAAACGCGCGGTGAATCGCCCTGGTACATCATGCTGTGGGAGATATTGCCCAATGCGCGCGGGCCGCTTATCGTCGACGCCTGCCTGCGCATCGGCTACACCACGATCCTGCTCGGTACGCTCGGCTATTTCGGGCTGGGACTGGCGCCGGAAAGCCCGGACTGGGGCACGGCGATCAAGGATGCAAGCCGGCTGCTGCGCTCCTTCATCCACCCGGCGCTGCCGCCGACGATCGCATTGATGTCGTTCGTGCTCGGCCTCAACCTCCTGGCGGATTCGTTGCGTGAACAGTCTATGAAAGATTGATGCCGGGAAGATCGATGCCGGGTTCGGCCCGACATGCCTGAAGAACAAGGATTGGAGCGACCCATGAACGAGGCAGTTCGAAATCCCGCCAAGCCGACCAATGGGCCGATCATCGAGATCGAGAACCTGTCGATCTCCTTCTTCACCCGCAAGGGCGAAATCCCGGCGGTCATGGATTTTTCCTGCACGGTCATGCCTGGCGAGGCGATGGGTATTGTCGGCGAATCCGGCTGCGGCAAGTCGACCGTGTCGCTGGGCATCATGCGCGACCTCTCCAACATCGGAAAGATCGTCGGCGGAAAGATCAAATTCCAGGGCAAGGACATGGGAGAACTGTCCGACGAGGAACTGCGAGCTATCCGCGGCAACAAGATCGCGATGATCTACCAGGAGCCGATGGCCAGTCTTAACCCGGCGATGAAGGTCGGCCAGCAGCTGATGGAAGTGCCACTGATCCACGACAAGGTGTCGAAGGACGAAGCTTACAAACGCGCCTTGGAAATGGTGCGCGCGGTGAAGCTGCCGGATCCCGAGCGCATGATGCGTTCCTACCCGCACCAGCTTTCCGGCGGTCAGCAGCAGCGCATCGTCATTGCCATGGCGCTGCTGTCGAAGCCGGCGCTGCTTCTGCTCGACGAGCCGACGACAGCGCTCGACGTGACGGTTGAGGCCGGCATCGTCGACTTGGTCAAGGGGCTGGGCGAGAAGTTCGGCACCTCGATGATCTTCGTGTCGCACAACCTCGGCCTGATCCTGGAGACCTGCGACCGCATCACGGTGATGTATTCGGGCGAAGCGGTGGAGACCGGCAAGATCAAGGACGTCTTCGACCGGATGCGCCATCCCTACACGCAAGGCCTGTTCCGCTCGATCCCGTTGCCGGGCGCCGACAAGAATTCGCGGCCGCTGATATCCATCCCGGGGCAGTTGCCGCTACCGCACGAGCGGCCGAAGGGCTGCAATTTCGGCCCGCGCTGCCACCATTTCGTCGAGGGCGTCTGCAACGCCGCCGAAATTCCGATGATCGCGGTCGAAGGCCATGACGGGCATTTCTCGCGCTGTGTGCGCTTCAACGAGATCGACTGGGAGGCGCTGCCACCCGGCGCCAAGAAGGTCAACGAGCGGGTGGTGCCCGGTGCGCCGGTGCTCCAGATCGAAGACCTCCGGAAGTACTACAAGGTCGGCGGCAGCGAAGTGTTCGGCTCGAGCGAGGGCCGTGTCGTCAAGGCCAACGAGACGATCTCGTTCATGGCGCGCGAATCCGAGACCGTCGCGATCGTCGGCGAATCCGGCTGCGGAAAATCGACCCTGGCCAAGGTGCTGCTCGGCCTCGAAACGGCAAGCTCCGGCCGCGTCAAGCTCGGCAATAAGGAGATCCAGTCGACCGGGATCGAGAAGCGCAGCGTCGACACGGTGTCGTCGATCCAGATGGTGTTCCAAAATCCGTTCGACACGCTCAATCCCAGCCATTCGGTCGGTTCGCAGATCATCCGTACGCTGGAAAAGTTCAACGTCGGCGACACGGTGGCCGACCGCCGCAAGCGAATGCTGGAATTGCTCGACCTGGTGAAGCTGCCGAGGGCGTTCGAGTCGCGCAAGCCGCGCCAGCTTTCAGGCGGCCAGAAACAGCGCATCGGCGTTGCGCGTGCCTTTGCCGGCGACGCCAAGGTGGTGGTGGCCGACGAGCCGGTCTCGGCACTGGATGTGTCGGTCCAGGCCGCGGTGACCGAGCTCTTGATGGACATCCAGCGCAAGAACAAGACGACGATGCTGTTCATCAGCCACGATCTGTCGGTGGTGCGCTACATCGCCGACCGCGTCGTCGTCATGTATCTCGGCTATATCGTTGAGCAAGGCACGACCGACCAGATATTCGCGCCGCCCTATCACCCCTATACCGAGGCATTGCTGTCGGCGATCCCGATCGCCGACACAAGCGTGGTCAAGAAGCACATCGTGCTGGAGGGCGACATCCCTTCGGCGATGAACCCGCCGTCCGGCTGTCCGTTCCAGACGCGCTGCGGCTACAAGAAACTGGTGCCGGACAACCTTTGCGAAACCATGGTGCCGCCAGTCAAAAATCTCGGCGACGGCCATATGAGCCTGTGCTGGCTGTCCGACGACGTGCTGGCGAAAATGGAGCCGGTGATCAAATTCGACAAGGAGCACGCCGCAAATGAGGGCGTGCCGGATGATGCAAACCACGGTGTTGGCCCGGGCTTTGCCGGAGATCCGCCCAAGCGCCCGCATGGAAAGACTGGCAGCGTTGAAGCCGATGCCGAGGGCCAGGCAGTGGAGAATGCCGAAGCGGTCGCCAAAGCCCGCCGTCACGAGGTTCGCGACGAGGTTTCAGAGACCGGCACCTCAAGCTCTGCCGACAGCGCGGTGGCACCAATCATGCCGCCGACTGTCGGCGACGGCCGACAGGCCGAGGACGCCACGCGCAAGCCGCGCAAACCCAAGGGCGGCTGAGAGCCGTTAATAGGCTAGGGCGCGCATTGCCGTAGCTGCGCGGCGTAGTCCTGCGCCATCTGTTCGGTGGCATGCGCATAGCGCTGCACGTCGGCGTCGCCGCGACTGCCGCGCTTGTAGGCATTCCAGCCGAGATAGTAGGCGAGATACAGATTGTAGGTGTCGTTGCGGGCGACGCCGAGCGTGTCGGCGGTCTTGGAATGATACCAGCCGACGAAATCGACGGCATCGGCAAACCTGGTGCGGCGCGCCGCCCAGCTTCCGGTCTCGTTCTGGTATTGCGCCCAGGTGCCGTCGAGCGCCTGCGAGAAGCCGGTGGCGCTGGAGATATGTTTCCAGGGAATGAAGCCCAGCAGCTTGGTGCGCGGCGGCCTTGCGTTGCTCTTGAAGCCGGATTCCTTGCGCACCGTCGCCATCAGCACGGGAACCGGCACACCGTATTTCTGCTCGGTTCGTTGTGCCGCCGCCTGCCAATTGTCGAACCAGCCGTCATTCTGGTCGAAAACGGCGCACACATCGTTGATATGGTTCGGTGGCGTCGCGCAGGCCGAAAGCGCCAGCGGCGCGGCAATCGCTATAATTTTACTAAAACTCGACCTACGCATCGGAAGAGCATTAGGCCGAAAACATAAAAGGAATCTTGCTGTCTTCCTTAACGGCTCATCGGCCGCTTTGGCCGACACTGAGCAGGTATAAACATTCCGACGTTTGTTGTCGCTTTTACCGATGTGAAATTCCCGGAATGCCGCCTTGGCTAAAATCACGCCCGCAGGTGGCGGATTCTTGACAGCTCGATCCTCGTGCCGGCGCTTTGATGCGCGGCATGAGCGAACCAAGACGCAAGCGCGGCGCCGAGCGAACCAGCAACAGGGGACCGACCGCCATCCCGCAACTGCCGTTGCGCCGCGTCACCAATCCCTATCCGCCAATGGCGATGCTCTCGGCCGACCAGATCGAGGCGATCCACCAGGCGTCGATGCATATCCTGGAGAATTTCGGCATCGAGGTGATGAGCCCGCGGGCGCTGTCGCTGTTCGAGAAGGCCGGGGCCAAGGTCGATCATGCCACGATGAACGTCCGCATCGATCGCGGCATGATCGAGGAAGCGCTGAAGACGACGCAGTCCAGTTATACGCTGACGCCGCGCAATCCCGCCCATGCCGTCCACCTCGGCGGCAATACCATCAACTTCACGCTCGTCGCCGGGCCGCCGAATGTGCACGACATGGAGCGCGGCCGCCGTGCCGGCAATTTGCGCGATTATTCCGATCTCGTCCGGCTGGCGCAGCATTTCAACTGCATCCACATGCTAGGCAACCAGGTCTGCGCGCCGGTAGAATTGCCGGCGAATTCCCGTCATCTCGACACCTATTTCGCCAATCTGACACTGACCGACAAAAGCTTTCACGTCTCGGCCATCGGCCGCGGCAGGGCGCTCGACGGCATCGAAATGATGGCAATCGCGCGCGGACTGACGCTTGATGAGATGCGCCACGATCCCGGCGTCACCACGATCATTTCGGTCAATTCGCCGCGCCGCTTCGACGAGATGATGGCCGAGGGGCTGATGACGATGGCCGAGTTCGGCCAGTCGGTGGCGGTAACGCCATTCACGCTGATGGGAGCGATGAGCCCGGTGACGCTTGCCGGCGCGCTCGCCCAGCAGAATGCCGAGGCGCTGTTCGGCGTGGTGCTGACGCAGCTCGTCCGCCCCGGCGCGCCGGTGATGTATGGCGCCTTCACCTCCAATGTCGATATGAAATCGGGAGCGCCGGCGTTCGGCACGCCTGAAAATACCAAGGCGAATATCGCGTCCGGACAGTTGGCGCGGCGTTACAACCTGCCTTATCGCACAACGCCGGGCTCGGCTTCCAATGCCGCCGACGCGCAAGGCGCCTATGAGACGCTGATGGCGCTGTGGGGCGCGGTGCTCGGCCATGGCAACCTCGTCTACCATGCCGCCGGCTGGCAAGAGGGCGGACTGACAGCGTCGTTCGAAAAGTTCATCATCGACGTCGAGATGATCCAGCACATGATGGAGTTTTTGCGCCCGATCGAGGTCAACGAGGCCGAGCTTGCCGTCGAGGCTCTGGGTGCGGTTCCGACCGGCGGCCACTTCTTCGGCGAGCCGCACACGCTGGAGCGCTACGCCACGGCCTTCTACCAGCCGATGCTGTCCAACTGGCAGAATTTCGAGGCTTGGCAGGAAGCTGGTGGGCTAGACGCCACGGCGCGAGCGACGAGGCTGTGGAAGAAGGCGCTGGAGGACTATGTCGAGCCGGTGATGGAAATCTCCAGACGCGAGGCGCTTGAGGCGTACGTGGCCAAGCGCAAGGAAGCGATCGGGGCGGGCGAGCCTTAAGCGCCGCTCATCTTGTTCGGCTTCATTCTCTTCTCCTCCAGAATCATGAAACCCATCCAACTCTTTGAAACGACGAGAATCCCATGAAATCGCATGCAAAGGTCGTTGTTATCGGCGGTGGCGTTGTCGGGTGCTCCGTGCTGTTCCATCTGGCCCGGCACGGCTGGACAGACATCGTGCTTCTGGAGCGCGATGAATTAACCTCCGGCTCGACCTGGCACGCCGCCGGCGGCATGCACACGATCAATGGCGATCCCAATGTCGCCAAGCTGCAGAAATACACAATCTCGCTCTACAAGGAGATCGAGGAACTGTCCGGCCAGGCGACCGGCGTGCATTTGACTGGCGGCGTCTTGCTGGCAGCGACGGAGGCGCGGCTCGACTGGCTGCGCGGCGTCGTCGCCAAGGGCCGCTATCTCGGCATCGAGCTCGAGGAGATATCGCCTGATGAGGCGGCCGAGCTGATGCCGTTGCTCGATCCCAAGCAGTTCGTCGGTGCCGTGCGCAACAAGGAGGACGGTCATCTCGACCCGTCCGGCGTTACCCACGCCTACGCCAAGGCGGCGAGGAAGCTTGGTGCCGAGGTCGAGCGTTTCACCAAGGTCGAGGACATTGTGCGGCGCGCCGACGGGTTGTGGCGCGTCATCACCAACAAGGGCGAGGTTGTGGCCGAACATGTCGTCAATGCCGGCGGCCTGTGGGCGCGTGAGGTCGGCCGCATGGTCGGGCTGGAGCTGCCGGTGCTGGCGATGGAGCACATGTACCTGATCACCGAGGACATGCCGGAGGTCGCCGCCTGGAACCAGAAGACCGGCACGGAGATCATTCATGCGGTCGACTTCGACGGCGAGCTCTATCTGCGCCAGGAACGCGGCGGCATGCTGATGGGCACTTATGAAAAGGCCAACAAGCCATGGTCCGAATTCCAGACGCCATGGAATTTCGGCCACGAACTGCTGGAGCCCGATATCGACCGCATCGCACTGTCGCTGGAGGTTGGCTTCCGGCATTTCCCGGCGTTCCAGAACACCGGCATCAAGCAGATCATCAACGGACCCTTCACCTTCGCGCCGGACGGCAATCCGCTGGTCGGGCCGGTGCGCAGCCTGCCGGGGTTCTGGGTGGCCTGTGGTGTCATGGCGGGGTTCTCGCAGGGCGGCGGCGTCGGCCTGGCGCTGTCGAACTGGATGATCGAGGGCGATCCCGGCGCCGACATCTGGGCGATGGATGTGTCACGCTACGGTGATTGGGCCACGATGGCCTATACCAACGCCAAGGTGCGCGAGAATTATTCGCGGCGGTTTTCGATCCGCTTCCCGAACGAGGAGTTGCCGGCTGGGCGACCGCTCAAGACGACGCCGGTCTATGATCTGTTGTCGGCCGAGGGCGCGCAATGGGGCGTCGCCTATGGGCTGGAAGTGCCGCTGTGGTATGCGCCCGAAGGGGTCAAGGACGAATTCTCCTGGCGCCGCTCGAGCGACTTCGAGCATGTCGCTAAAGAAGTGGAGACGGTTCGGCAACGCGTTGGTCTGTCGGAAATCTCGTCATTCGCCAAATACAGAGTCACCGGTGAGGGCGCAGCAACCTGGCTCGACAGTATGCTCGCGTGCAAGTTGCCAAGGCCCGGCCGCATGACGCTGGCGCCGATGCTGAAGGAAGACGGCAGGTTGATCGGCGATTTCACGCTGGCCAATCTCGGCGGTCCAAATTCTGCAAGCAAGGATTGGTTCCTGGCCGGCAGCGGTGTCGCCGAGCAGTACCACATGCGCTGGTTCGAAGCGCATCTGCCGAAGGACGGCTCTGTTAGCATCGAGGCGCTGGGAGCAAAACTCACCGGCCTGTCGATCGCCGGGCCGAGCGCGCGGAACCTTCTTGAAAAGGTCACACGATCTGATGTGTCGAATACGGCCTTTCCGTTCATGGCCATCAGCAGGATGGATATCGGCATGGCGCCGTGCCTGGTCGGGCGCGTCAGCTACACCGGCGACCTCGGCTACGAAATCTGGGTGGCGCCGGAATATCAGCGTGCAGCCTATCAGGCGCTGATGGCGGCGGGCGAGGAATTCGGCATCGGCCTGTTCGGCTCGCGCGCGCTCAATGCGCTGCGGCTCGAGAAGAATTACGGCTCATGGGCGCGCGAATACCGGCCGATCTATGGGCCGCTGGAGGCCGGCCTCGACCGCTTCGTCGCGTATGACAAAGAGGCCGATTTCATCGGCAAGCAGGCAGCGCTGGCGGAGCGCAAGCAAGGCGGCAGACTGCGGTTGCGGGCCTTTGTCGTCGATGCTGCCGATGCCGACGTCATCGGCGACGAGCCACTCTGGTATGGCGGTGCCGTGCGCGGCTGGGTCACGTCAGGCGGCTACGCGCATCATTCAAAAAAATCCGTCGCCATGGGTTATGTGCCGAAAGAGATCGCCGATGAGGCCAACGGTTTCGAGATCGAGCTATTGGGCAAGCGTTACGCCGCACGCATGCAGCAGACACCGCTGTTCGACGCCAATTTCGAGCGGATGCGCGGTTGAGGAACCGAGTGGCATAGCGAAGTCGCCGTGCCGGTGGCACGATGAAAGGGGGGGACGATTTCGCGATAGTGAAAATTCTTTCGCGCGGTGACCTTTGGTTTTATTGTCGAGCTGCGGCGGAAGGCTGGGCAATTGCTTCGGAGGTCCACCATGCCCGACGTGTATGCGCAGATCACAACCGCTGATCCGGCTGTTGTCGCGGTTCTTATCAACGCGATGGAGTTGCGGGCCGCAGACCCGCGCCAGAAGGCAATTCGCCACTCGTTTTTCTCGTCGATCGATTTTCCGGAAAGGGCACGCGTCCTCGAAGGCGGCTGCGGCTCGGGACCGATCAGTCGCGAGCTTGCGCGCTGGCCGGGGGTGAACGAGGTTGTTGGGCTCGATCCGTCGCCGATATTTCTGGCGAAGGCGCGCGAGCTTGCCGCGGATATCCCCAACCTGAACTTCGTCGAAGGGGATGCCAGGTCGCTGCCGCACGAGGACAACTCGTTCGATGTGGTCATCTTCCATACCTGCCTGACCCATGTGCCCGGTCCCGAAAAGGCCCTGACGGAATCGTTGCGCGTGCTTCGCCCAGGCGGCTGCCTGGCGATCTTCGACGGCGATTACGCGACGACGACGGTCGCCATCGGCGATCATGATCCGCTGCAGGATTGCGTGGATGCCGCAATGGCGGCGCTGGTGAATGACCGCTGGCTGACGCGCCGGCTGCCGCTGCTGGCGAAATCGGCGGGCTTTGTCGTCGAAAAATTCGACAGCTACGGCTACGCCCAAATTGCCGCGCCCGACTACATGCTGACTCTGGTCGATCGCGGCGCCGATATTCTGGCCGGCTGGAAGCGACTCGACAAGGCGCTTGGCGACGGGCTGAAGCACGAGGCGCGCCGGCGTGTCGAAGCCGGAGAGTTCTTCGGGTTCATCGCCTTCGCGGGCCTGATTGCGCGCAAGTCGGCCTGAGCGCGCGCTGATCCGCCCGGCTACGATGTTTTGCGGTTGTCCAGTGCCAGGGCGCCGGGGCCGGCGAATACCAGATAGAAGAAGATGAAGCAGAAGGAGATCGCGGCATCGCCGCCATTGTTGACCGGGAAGAAGCTCTGCGGCATGTGCGCCATGAAATAGGCGATCGCCATCTCGCCGCTGAGAAGGAATGCCACCGGCCTGGTGAAAAGCCCCAATACCAGCAGGATGCCGCCTCCGAATTCCAGGATGGCCGCGGTCAGCGATAGCGCGCTCAGGGCGCCGGCATGGTCGCCGACGGGGAAATTGAACAGTTTCTGGGTGCCGTGCTCAATGAACTGCAGCGCCGTCATGATGCGCAAGGCGGCAAGGGCGAACGGTTGATATCCGGCGAGGCCTTCGAAAAGCTTCATCTACGACTCCATTTTCACCTAGCCCGGCCATAGGTCATCGCCAAAGGCCGGACCATTCACATAGTCCGGCCTTCATTCAACTGTCGGTGAGTGAGTCGTGAGGCGTGCTGCAGCCTTGGGGCCGCACGATGGCGGCCCCCAATTGGCGCGGCCTGTTACCGCGTCGGTGCCATTAGCGCGAAATGGGCGCCTTGCGGATCCGTGCACTGTACGATCCAGCTGCCGCCGGGGACCTCCATCGGACCCATCAGGATCTTGCCGCCATTGTCGGTGACGCGCTTGGCTGCCGCGTCGATGCCGGGCACGTTGAAATAGAACTGCCAGACCGGCGCCGGGATCTGCTCGGGCTTGTTCATCATGCCGCCAACGGGCTCGCCGCCGAAGGCGAAAAGCTGGTAGACGCCCATCGGACCCATATCCATGGCGTCGCCCTTCTCCCAGCCGAACTGGCTGGAATAGAAATCGAACGCCGCCTTCCAGTCTGACGTGTAGAGCTCATGCCAGCCGATGTTGCCGGGGGTCGCCAACGGTAGCGGCGGCTGGTCGGGGCCGCTGGGCTGCAGGAAGTTGAACATTGCGCCTTGCGGGTCTGCAACGACGGCGAAGCGGCCGACGCCAGGAATGTCGTCGGGCTCGCGGTGAACCGCGCCACCAGCCTTCTTGAGGGAGGCCGTTGCGGCATCGATGTCCCTGGTGAGGATATAACCGACCCAGGCCGGCGGCATGCCCATCTTGCGCGCGTCATCGGGCAGCGTCATCATCCCGCCGACGCCGCGCTCGCCGACATTCATGACGATATAGCGCGGCATGCCCTGGGCCCCTTCGAAAGGCTGCCCCCTCCAGCCCACCACGGAGGTGTAAAACGCCTCGGCGGCGTCGAGATCGGTGGTCATCAGCTCGTACCAGAAGAAGGGCATGGGGGACTGTGGCATTGTCGTGCTCCTTGCGGTTTGTACATCGATCATGCGCGATCCATTCTAGGACGATCTTCACGACGAAAATCCGACAGCCAACCAAAAAAGATGACGGCAAATTGGAAATGTTACCGGGTTGCGCGCCCTGCGGTTTTCGACTTTGCTCGCAGTCAACGAGGGGTTGTTGATCCATGCGCCGGATGTCGCTCACTTCCGAACTTGTCGCGCTGTGCCATCGGGAGGAGGCCGATCCCGGCCCCGATGGCAGCTGGACGCAGCTGACGGACGAAGACTTCAGGGCCCTTTGCCTTCGGTGATCAAAACCAACGCTAAGCTTACCAGGCTGACCACTCAGTCCAGCAACGGCAGTGCCGCTATGGCCAAGCTTCCCTGTCGGCGGCTTTGGTAACATGAGTACACTTGTCATGTTTATTCGTGGCTTTTCAGCAGTTTGCGCCGAAAATTGACCAATTGATAAAAAAACAAAACGTGCTAGCCTTCCCCAAAACAAGAACATGGGGAACTGACGATGCCAGAAGGCCAGTTCAAGCAAGGCATTGCCGGCGGGCGGCTCTCGCCGGACCAATATGCCGACAATTTCGCCGACCTGCACCCGCCACTCGATCATCACGAGGCGCTGGTCGAGTCCGACCGCTGCTATTTCTGCTATGATGCGCCGTGCATGAATGCGTGTCCGACCTCGATCGACATCCCGCTGTTCATCCGCCAGATTTCGACGGGCAATCCGATCGGCTCAGCCAAGACCATTTTTGACCAGAACATTTTGGGCGGCATGTGCGCCCGCGTCTGCCCGACCGAGACGCTATGCGAAGAAGTCTGCGTGCGCGAGGTGGCCGAAGGCAAGCCGGTGCAGATTGGTCGCCTTCAGCGCTACGCCACCGATGTCGCCATGGCCGAAAACAAGCAGTTCTACAACCGCTCCGAACCGACCGGCAAGACGGTCGCTGTGGTCGGCGCCGGACCGGCCGGGCTTGCGGCCGCGCATCGGCTCTCCCGCTACGGCCACGACGTGACCATCCTGGAAGCCCGCCCGAAGGCCGGCGGCCTCAATGAATACGGTATCGCCGCCTATAAGAGCGTCGACAATTTCGCCCAGGCTGAAGTCGACTATGTCACGTCGATCGGCGGCATCGACATCCAGAACGGCAAGGCGCTCGGCCGTGATTACCAGCTGTCGGACCTGACCAGGAATTACGATGCGGTGTTCCTCGGCATGGGGCTTGCCGGCGTCAATGCCTTGCGAGCGGATGGCGAGGAGGCGCAAGGCGTCAGCAATGCCGTCGAGTTCATTGCCGAGCTTCGTCAGGCCAGTGATCTGGCCAGCCTGCCGGTCGGCCGGCGTGTTGTCGTCATCGGCGGCGGCATGACGGCGATCGACGCGGCGGTGCAATCGAAGCTGCTCGGAGCCGAAGAGGTGACGATCTGCTATCGGCGCGGCCCGGAGCACATGAATGCCTCCGAATTCGAGCAGGATCTGGCTGCCGCCAACGGCGTCATCATCCGGCACTGGTTGCAGCCGAAGCGGGTCATTGCCGATGCCGGCAAGGTGTCGGCGATCGAGCTCGAATACACCGCGATGGACAGCGACAGGCTCGTCGGCACCGGCGAGCGGCTGACGCTCGTCGCCGATCAGGTGTTCAAGGCGATCGGCCAGAGCTTTGTCCCGGCTGCGCTCAACGGCAGCGGTGCGGAGGTCGCGCTGGAAGCCGGCCGCATCAAGGTCGATGCGGAAGGGCGCACCTCGCTGGCCAATGTCTGGGCTGGCGGCGACTGCATTTTCGGCGGCGACGACCTGACTGTTTCAGCCGTCGCGCAAGGCCGCGATGCGGCGGAGAGCATTCATCGGGCACTGACCTCGAACGGGAGGGCATGAGCATGGCAGACATCCGCAACAATTTCGTCGGCATCAAGTCGCCGAACCCGTTCTGGCTGGCTTCGGCGCCGCCGACCGACAAGGCCTATAATGTCATTCGCGCCTTCAAGGCGGGCTGGGGCGGCGTGGTATGGAAGACGCTCGGCGAAGAGGGCCCGCCGGTGGTCAACGTCAACGGTCCGCGCTATGGCGCGATCTGGGGCGCCGACCGTCGTCTGCTCGGCCTCAACAACATCGAGCTGATCACCGACCGCGACCTGCAGGTCAATCTGCGCGAGATCAAGCAGGTCAAGATGGACTGGCCCGACCGGGCGATCGTCGTCTCGCTGATGGTGCCTTGCGAGGAGCATGCCTGGAAGGCGATCCTGCCGGTAGTCGAGGAGACCGGCGCTGACGGCATCGAACTCAATTTCGGCTGCCCGCATGGCATGTCGGAACGCGGCATGGGTGCGGCGGTCGGCCAGGTGCCGGAATACATCGAAATGGTGGTGCGCTGGTGCAAGGCCAACACCCGCATGCCTGTCATCACCAAGCTGACGCCCAACATCACCGACATACGCAAGCCGGCACGCGCTGCCCTTGCCGGCGGCACCGACGCGGTGTCGCTGATCAACACCATCAATTCGATCACCGGCGTCAATCTCGACAATTTCGCACCGGAGCCGACGATCGACGGCAAAGGTTCGCATGGCGGCTATTGCGGTCCGGCGGTGAAGCCGATCGCCATGAACATGGTGGCCGAGATCGCGCGCGATCCGGAAACGCATGGCCTGCCGATCTCCGGTATCGGCGGCATCACCACCTGGCGCGACGCCGCCGAATTCATGGCGCTCGGCGCCGGCAATGTGCAGGTGTGCACGGCGGCGATGACCTACGGCTTCAAGATCGTGCAGGAGATGATCGCCGGCCTGGAAAACTGGATGGACGAGAAGGGCCATGCCACGCTCGACGACATCGTTGGCCGTGCCACGCCCAACGTCACCGACTGGCAGTATCTCAACCTCAACTACGTCGCCAAGGCGCATATCGACCAGGATGCCTGCATCAAATGCGGCCGCTGCCACATCGCCTGCGAGGACACTTCGCACCAGGCCATCACCAGCATGGTCGACGGCGTCAGGCATTTCGAGGTGATCGAGGCCGAATGCGTCGGCTGCAATCTCTGCGTCAATGTCTGTCCGGTCGAGAACTGCATCACCATGGAGGCGCTGGCGGTCGGCGTGATGGACCAGCGCACCGGCAGGCCGGTGTCGCCGATCTATGCCAACTGGACGACGCATCCGAACAATCCGATGGCCAAGGTGGCGGCGGAATAGCATTGCGAAAAAAGCGGCGTCCATGGGCGCCGCTTTTTGACTTTCCTATTGCGGATAAAAGATATCCAAGATAATCTATATCCATGAACAGGAGAGCGCAATGAAGCTGGGCGAAGGCGTCGAAGCGGCCATCCACTGCGCCGCGATGCTCGCCGGCGTTGATGGCGCCGCGACCTTGCCAGGTGCTGCCATGGCCGAAGCGTTCGGGCTGTCGCCGAGCTATCTGCTTAAGCATCTCAACGCGCTGACTGCGTCCGGCATTCTGGAATCAGTGCCGGGGCCGTCCGGCGGCTACCGGCTGGCGCGGCCGGCGGAACGCATAACGCTGCTCGATATCGTGCTGGCCGTCGAGGGGCGTGAACCGGCGTTCCGCTGCGCCGAAATCCGCCAGCGCGGCCCAGCGAAGCTCGATGCCTCGGTCTATGTCAAACCCTGCGGCATCAACGTAGCCATGCTGAAGGCCGAGCGTGCCTATCGCGCCGCGCTCGCCGACGCCCGGCTGTCCGACATCGTTGCAGAATACACCGCCGATGCCGATCCCCGTTCGGTCGCCGCGAACTGCGCCTTCGTCGAGCGCCATCGGCGGCCGCAGAAATCAGGTTCAACCAAGCAAGCATGAAAGGCTACAGACGATGAAACAGAGGCTGCAATTTTTCGGCGCGGCGCCGGAGATCATGAAGGCGGTGTCGGCGCTCAACAAGGCAGTCGACGAATGCGGGCTCGAAAAAAGCCTGTTGCATCTGATCAAGCTCAGGGCGTCGCAGATCAACGGCTGCTCGTATTGCGTCGAGATGCATAGCCGCGAAGCGCGCCGCGACGGCGAAAGCGAGCAGCGGCTCTATCTCGTCTCCGCCTGGAAGGAATCGCCGCTGTTTTCAGAGCGCGAACGCGCGGCCTTGGCCTGGACCGACGCGCTGACCAGGATTGCCGACAACGGTGTGTCGGACGAACTCTATGCAAGGACGCTCGAGAATTTCTCGGAAGAGGAGCTGGTCAAGCTCTCGGTTGCGCTCGGCATGATCAACACCTGGAACCGGCTTTGCGTTCCGTTTCATGCAATCCATCCGATGCCAGCAGTCTTGGCCGCTTGAGCATGGACCAGGGGGGGGGGCGGGTGGGGCCCGCGGCCGGCTTTTGGAGACCAGCCGCCCAGAAGGAGATGTATTTTCTTATAGTGTTTATGTGTAAGGGCCCCCCCCGGCGGGCGTGCGCGGGGG
>NZ_JAMYMD010000032.1:0-67242 GCF_040318335.1 Mesorhizobium sp. M1182 | reverse complement strand
CCCTCCCCCTTGTGGGGAGGGGTTAGGGGTGGGGGTACGTCGTAGAGCGAAAGCCTCGGCGTTCCATCTGCGATAGCCCTGCCCTTGAGGGGGAGATGTCGCTGAAAGCGACAGAGGGGGGTCGCCGCGCGTGGAGTGCCAACTTCGTCTTCCTCGATATGCCGGACCGCGTCGCGCCAACCGAACCGACCCCCTCTGGCCTGCCGGCCATCTCCCCCTCAAGAGGGGAGATCAGCAGGCCCCCCGCAAAAGCTCAGCTCTTGTTGGCGGCCAGCACCAGCACCGGCTTTTCGCTGTAGAGGTTGGGGAACAGCCGCTTCAGGTTCTCGACCTTGGGCAAATCGTTGTAGACGATATAGGGATAGGTCGGGTTGAGCGTCAGAAAATCCTGGTGATAGTCCTCGGCCGGATAGAAGGTCTTGCCGGTCTCCAGCGTCGTCACGATCGGCTTGGGAAACACCTTGGCCTTGTCGAGCTGGGCGATGTAGCTTTCGGCGATCTTTTTCTGTGCGTCGTTTTCGGCAAAGATCGTCGAACGGTACTGGGTGCCCGTGTCCGGGCCCTGGTAGTTCAGTTGCGTCGGGTTGTGCGCCACCGAGAAATACACCTGCAGCAGCTGGCCGTAGGTCACCTTGGACGGCTCGTAGGTGATCTCGACGGATTCGGCATGGCCCGTCCGGCTGGTGCCGACCATTTCATAGACGGCCGTGTCCTTGTCGCCGCCGGCATAGCCGGAAACGGCGCTGGTGACGCCCTTGACGTGCTGGAACACGCCTTGCACACCCCAGAAGCAGCCGCCGGCGAAGACCGCCTTTTCGGTGCCGGCGGTGGCCTTCTCGTCCATTGCCGGCGGCGGGATCACCACCGCGTCCTCGGCCGAAACTGCCGGCGTCTGCCAGAATACGGCCGCGGCGGCAGTGAGGATGAGCGTGGCAAGTGCTGCTTTTGCGAAAATCGACGATCGTTTCACGACTCCGGTCATGTCTGATCTCCCATGATGCTGGTTTGGATTATACGACGGATAGGTCCGCCGGGCTCTCACATTGCTGTGCGCATCGCCTATTTGGCCGGAGCCATGGCATCGCAGGCCTTGGTCGCTTCGGCTTTCTTCATGGCGTCCGTCTCGGCGGCGGCCTTGTTCATGCAGTCGGCCTTCATCGGATCGCCCGCCTTCATCGCAGTCGTGGCCATCGCGTCAGCCGCCATGGCGCCGGCCGGCTTCATTGCGTCCGTTGCCGGCTTCATGGCGTTTGTCGCTATCGCCGGCTTCATCGCATCTTCGGCCCGCGCAGCGCCTCCGGCGAACAGCGCCGTCGAGCAAAGTGCGAAGGCGAGTGCCGCCAGGGTCGGGCGATTGGTCAAACGATTGGTCATGATGATCTCCTAGGGTTCTGGCAGGGGTTGACTGCATGCGGCGGCGCCGCTGCGGCGTTGCGCAAATTTCCGAACGGGTTCTAGTTCGTAGCGGCAGCGAGGATCGGCCCGCCGCCCGGCACCTGCACCAGCACCGCTGTGCTGAGGCCGCCCGTCGCCGCCGGCAGCGGCAGTGCGGTGGCGTCGCCGGTCCAACTGCCCAGCCTGGTCAGCGAATGCACGACATTGGCGTGCGGCAGCGTGCGGCCGGTGTTTTCGCCGCGCGCCACCGGCACCTCGACGACGCCCTTGCCGTAACGCACCAGCCAGACGTCGGCCTTGCCGCCGGGCACCGGACCGGCGCCGATGCTGACCTTTCCGCCGGCGAGCGACAGCGAAGGTCCGTCACCGTGGCCGCCGCTCGAAATCAGCTGCTCGATCTCGCCCGGCCTGGCGCCGACGGCATCGGCCCTGCCGTTGACCACCACTTGCGGCGTGAACGGGCCGGAACGGCCGAGCGACGGTTCATAGCGGACCTGGCGCTGCGTGAATTCTTCTTTGCCGAATGTATCCTTCCAGCCGAGATAGTCCCAGTAGGTGACGTTGAAGGACAGCGCCAGCACGCCGGGCCGGTCCTTGACCTTGATCAGATTGGCGTTGGCCGGCGGACAGGACGAGCAGCCCTGGCTGGTGAACAGCTCGACGACGGTCAGCGTCTGGCCGGCGGCCCCGCTGGTTGCCGACAGCACAGTCGCGGAAAACAGTGCCGCGGCGAGCCCGATCAGGGCTGTGCGTCGTTTCGATCCGGTCATCGCTGTTCTCCTGTGCGGTTCCATGTCCACACTTCGCCGCCGACACACGGTTCGTTACAGCATCACCGCTTCGTGATCGTTCGCAGCTCTCCCGTCTCCCACAGGGGGCGAAGGGGAGACGGTCGCTCGCAACCAACACGCCACCCGGTGTGACCGGGGCGGCGGTGTGATGGACGGGCAGCCTAAGCGGGCCGATATGCCCTCGCACTCAGCTGCGGCGGCCTATTGTGTCAACAGCGTTTCCGATGCCCGCTGATTGAAGGCGCACTTGCCGGTTACTGTGTAGAAAAAGTCCGCGTTGGAATCGGTGATGGTCGCAGATGTCGGCACCGACGATCCCCCGTCTTCCCACGCTTGTGTGCTGGTCTGGCCGCACGGCACCAGCGTAAAGATATCGACCGTTTGGCCACTGGCGATCTCGACGCCGTTCGCGTAGAGGCGGTTCGATGTTGCCGGATCGTTCGATTTGAGCACCGTTGGATTGCCTGACGGGACATCCATCTGCAGATATAGCTGGTCCATCTGGCTGACGTCGATCACCGCGCCGGCACCGGTCGCGGGATACATTGTGTTGACACAGGTGGTCGCGTATTTCCTGCCGTATGAGTCGGTCTGGACGATCGTGGTGCTAGGCAAGCCGTAGAAGCTGAGCACCGTGGTGGTCGTACACACCTGCTGCTGGACCATAGTGATCGTCGCTCCGTTGATGGTGGAGACGGTCGCCGTGCCATAGCCTTTCGGATCGCCATAACCGTTGTATGTGTAGGTGATCTTCATCAGCTTGTTGGCCACCGTGTCCCCGAATTTGGTGCCGTAGAGCGTCATTGTCTTGCCCCACCAGCCCGAGACCTTGGTCACCTTGAACGTGGCTTGCACCAATGCCGGCCGCTTTGTCACTGCCGACGCAACGCCGACCTGCACCGTGTTGATCCTGGCGATCTGCATGAAATTCGTCGGCATGGCAAAGCCGGCCGAAGCCTTGATGCTGGCGGCGCCGTCGGTGGCGACGACGAAGCTGTCGAGCTTGGCCGTGCCTTGCCCGCCATTGGCCAGGTATGCCTCCTGCAGTTTTACCTGGCGGTCCGCCAGTGAGGTGTCCGTCGCAAGCGTCGTGATCGACAGCGACGCTGCATCGAGGGCGTTCTGCATCGATGCCCTGGTTGAAACCGCAGAGGTATAGTCGATGGAAAAACCCAATGCGGCAACCATCGGGATAAGCAAGATGGCGAGCAATGGCGCGAACGAGCCGCTCACCGATTTGAGAAATTTGCGTGCTGACAACGGCATTCCGATCCCCCGAAACGGCGATAGACCGGTGGGCTACCACGCCGGGCGCGAACTATGCTCTAATCTCATGGATCAAAGTTTAACGACTTTGCCGCCCCGCCGCCGCACCCGCGCCCCGCCGCTTGCCGATGTAGCGTGCCCCTGCTAAAGCGCGCCGCATGACCACGCCGATCAAAAACATCCGCAACTTCTCCATCGTTGCCCATATCGACCATGGCAAATCCACGCTTGCCGACCGGCTGATCCAGTCGACCGGCGGGCTGGAGCTGCGCGACATGAAGGAGCAGGTGCTGGACTCGATGGACATCGAGCGCGAGCGCGGCATCACCATCAAGGCGCAGACGGTGCGGCTGAAATACCGCGCCAACAATGGACAGGATTATGTCCTCAACCTGATCGACACGCCCGGCCATGTCGACTTCGCCTATGAAGTGTCGCGCTCGCTCGCCGCCTGCGAAGGTTCGCTGCTGGTCGTCGACGCCTCGCAAGGCGTCGAGGCGCAGACGCTGGCCAATGTCTACCAGGCGATCGACAACAACCACGAGATCGTCGTGGTGCTGAACAAGGTCGACCTGCCCGCCGCCGAGCCCGAGCGCATCCGCGAACAGGTCGAGGAGGTGATCGGCATCGACGCCTCCAACGCCGTGCTGATTTCGGCCAAGACCGGCCTCGGCATTCCCGACGTGCTCGAAGCGATCGTCAACGATCTGCCGCCGCCGCGCGAGGGCGACATCACGGCCCCGCTGAAGGCGATGCTGGTCGACAGTTGGTACGACGCCTATCTCGGCGTCATCGTGCTGGTCCGCATCATCGACGGCGTGCTGAAGAAGGGCCAGACCATCCGCATGATGGGCACTGGCGCCAGGTACCTGGTCGAGCGCACCGGCGTCTTCACGCCGGCCCGCATCAATGTCGACGAGCTCGGCCCCGGCGAGTTCGGTTTCTTCACCGGCTCGATCAAAGAAGTCGCCGACACTCGCGTCGGCGACACCATCACCGAGGACAAGCGCCCGACGGCACAAGCCCTGCCCGGCTTCAAGCCGGCGCAGCCGGTGGTGTTCTGCGGCCTGTTCCCGGTCGACGCCGCCGACTTCGAGGATCTGCGCGCCGCCGTCGGCAAGCTGCGCCTCAACGACGCCTCCTTCTCCTTTGAAATGGAAACCAGTGCCGCACTTGGCTTCGGCTATCGCTGCGGCTTCCTCGGCCTGCTGCATCTTGAAATCATCCAGGAGCGGCTGGAGCGCGAGTTCAATCTCGACCTCATCGCCACCGCGCCCAGCGTCGTCTACCGCCTGCTGTTGAACGACGGCTCGGTCAAGGAACTGCACAACCCGGCCGACATGCCCGACGTGGTCAAGATCGAGGCCATCGAGGAGCCATGGATCCGCGCCACCATCCTCACCCCCGACGACTATCTCGGCGGCATCCTGAAACTCTGCCAGGACCGGCGCGGCATCCAGGCCGACCTGTCCTATGTCGGCAAGCGCGCCATGCTGATCTACGATCTGCCGCTCAACGAGGTGGTCTTCGACTTCTACGACCGGCTGAAGTCGATCTCCAAGGGCTACGCCTCGTTCGACTATCATTTGACCGACTACAAGGAAGGCGACCTGGTCAAGATGTCGATCCTGGTCAACGAAGAGCCGGTCGATGCGCTGTCGATGCTGGTCCACCGTACGGCGGCGGAAAAGCGCGGCCGCCAGATGTGCGAGAAGCTGAAGGAGCTGATCCCGCATCATCTGTTCAAGATCCCGATCCAGGCGGCGATCGGCGGCAAGGTCATCGCCCGCGAGACCATCTCGGCGCTGCGCAAGGACGTCACCGCCAAATGCTACGGCGGCGACGTCTCACGCAAACGCAAGCTGCTCGACAAGCAGAAAGAGGGCAAGAAGCGGATGCGGCAGTTCGGCAAGGTGGATATCCCGCAGGAGGCGTTTATCCAGGCGCTGAAGATGGGGGATTGAGAAGCCGGTTGGCGCGCCCAGCGCGCCAGGCCATCGATCCAGTGAATCGATGGCAGGCTTCGAAAGCGGGGGAGCTGCCGGAGGCAGCGGGCCCCCCGCCAGCGCGGCGCTGAAGCTGCATAGTGGAGATTGGGCAGAAGCCTGCGACAGGTCAGCTAGCTGGATACGCGCCGGCCATTGCGACCCTTCAGGACAGCGGACCATCATTGGAGAATGTCCCGCCTTGAAGTATCCTTGCGGCTTCGGGGGAGACATCACATGCGCTCCACTCTGGACCTCGTCGCCGCGATCGGCCTCGCCATCGGCGGCGCTTTCGGACTCGCCGGCACCTTCGTGGCGAGCGCGCCCCTTCGCGAAACGCTCTGGACGATCGACGGCGTGGCGCTCGTGGTGGCGACCGCGCTGCTGACGATGAAATATCAGCGCCAGGGCAATGACTGCGTGGCGGCTGGATTTTTGACCTTTCTCGCCGGCGAAAGCCTGCTGCTCTCCGGCAATGCGGCGGGGCTTGAGGCCAGCGTGCCCTCCTATGTCGGCGGTATCTCGCTCTGGGCGGCGGCGCTGGTCATGGTCAGCGCGCCGAAAACCTTCGCGCCGTGGATGCGGCTTACCGCTCTCGTCGCCGCCTTGCTGTTCGTCGTGTCGGCCGGCCTGATCCTGTGGGGTGCGCCTTTGCTGCCGACCTCGGCGCCGCTGCCCGCTGCCGGCTATCCCTTCCTGGTGCTCACATTCATCGGCTGGATCTGGACGCTGCTGAAGCCCAGCCGTTGAGCCCGGTCGGACCGCCCCCGCTCCGGCCGCTTCGCGGCCACCTCTCCCCCACTTTGTGGGGGCGAGGAACCCAGGTCTTGTGAGGCTTCGGTGATTGGCATTTCCTCGCCCCACGAAGTGGGGAGAGGTGGTTTGCGAAGCAAACCGGAGAGGGGCCTTGCTTGGCAACGCTGCGCTTTCGCGATGTGCAAATGGCGCACCCCCTTCCACCCATCCCGCCGCCATGCCATGTTCTCGCTCGCGGCCAGGCACGCCGCTTCATTCCGGGGGGAAATCATCATGTCGTCCTACGCTTTCGGGCGCCGCGTCGCCGCGTCGCTGTTCATTGTCACGCTGTTTGCGCCCGTCGCGCATGCCGGCGATGTCACCTTCGAGATCAAGAACAGCCATCCGAACGCCATGCGCGTCGAGCTCTACAGCCAGGACCGCGATCATGTCTGGCCGGGCAACAATCAGGATTACTATCTCAACGACGGCGAGACCAAGGCGATCCCGCTGTCCTGCAGTGACGGCGAATCGATCTGCTACGGCGCCTGGGTCGACGGCGACGAGAATACCTATTGGGGCGTCGGCCCCGGTAATACGGAAAAGTGCGACGATTGCTGCTACACCTGCAGTGGCGGCGAGACCGAGGAAATCGATCTGGTTCCGTGACGTGGCAGATCTCCCCCCTTGAGGGGGAGATGTCGCCAAAGGCGACAGAGGGGGTCGCCGCGCATAGAGCGCCAACCTGTTCTGCAGCAGTAGGCCGAGTCCGGTCGTGCCGACCCCCTCTGGCCGCTGCGCGGCCCTCTCCCCCTCGAGGGCCCTCGAGGGGGGAGAGGGCCGTCCCGCGAGTGCAGGCCGGCAACGGAATTTCAAAGCTGAAACAAAAAACCCGCCTCGGCAGGCGGGTCGTTGGAGCCAATTAGCACCATACGCAAATTAGTAGCATAGCTGCCGGCACAAAGCAAGAACAAAATGTGGTGCTGCGAGCAAAAAATGGGAATTCCCTTACCGCCGCGCCCGAGGTCGGCCCTCACGAGGGGGAGAATGCTGCCTTGACGTCGTCCTGACTGTCGCCATAGCGTAGTCCGACAGGAGACCCACCCATGGCAGTGGTCGAAGGCGAGAAGATCGACATCGGCTTTTCGGGAAAACGTTGCATCCATTCGCGCAACTGCGTGCTTGGCGATCCGCATGTTTTCGTGCCCAACGCGCCCGGCCAGTGGATCCACCCCGAGGCGGCCAGCGTCGAGAAGATTGTGGCGCTCGCCGAAGCCTGCCCGTCCGGCGCCATCACCTATGTCCGCAAGGATGGCGGGCAGCAGGAACAGCCGCCGGTGGTCAACATTGTGCGCATCCGCGAAAACGGCCCGCTTGCCGTCCATGCCGAGATCGTGTTGGGCGGCGAAACGTTTTACCGCGCCACGCTCTGCCGCTGCGGCGCCTCGGAAAACAAGCCGTTCTGCGACGGCAGCCACACCAAATCGGGCTTCACCGCCACCGGCGAGCCGGCGCTGAAGGACACGCCGGCGCTGGAGGTGCGGAATGGCCCGCTGACCGTCACACCGACGACCAACGGCCCGCTCAAGCTCGAAGGCAATGTCGAAATCGTCACCGGCACCGGCCACACAGTCGACCGCACGCAACGCACCTTCCTCTGCCGCTGCGGCCACTCCGCCAACAAGCCGTTCTGCGATGGCTCGCACAAGCGCGTGGGGTTTGTCGGCTAGCCTAGCGATCTCCCCCCTCGAGGGGGAGATGTCGCCGAAGGCGACAGAGGGGGTCGGTACGTCCTGACGCCAACGCGGCGGCCAGAGAATGCCGGGGCTCCACGCGAGACGACCCCCTCTGGCCTGCCGGCCATCTCCCCCTCGAGGGGGGAGATTACGCTGCCTTGGCCCAGCCATCGCGGCTTTATCGGCCCGTTCATATCCGCTAAGGGGCGGAGACGAATTCTCCGGACCCAAATATGACCGCCAAGCCCAAACCCTCACCCCTGTTCCTCGGCATCGACACCGGCGGCACCTATACCGATGCCGTGCTGTGGTCGGAAGCCGGCGGCCCTAACGGCAAAGTGCTGGCCAAGGCCAAGGCGCTGACCACGCGCCATGATCTGGCGGTCGGCATCTCCGGCGCGGTCGATGCGGTGCTCGAAATGGCCGGCACCGACCCGGCAGCGATCAAACTGGTATCTATGTCGACGACGCTAGCCACCAACGCGCTGGTCGAGGGCCAGGGCGGCCGCGTGGCGCTGGTGATGATCGGCTTTGCCGAGGGCGACCTTGCCCGCGACGGGCTGAAGGCGGCGCTTGGCACCGACCCGGTGGTGTTCTGCCCCGGCGGCCACGATGTCCACGGCAATGCGGCAAAGCTCGATCTGTCCGGGCTGGAGGCAGCTTTGCCGGAACTGGAAAAGTCGGTGTCCGGCTTTGCCGTCTGCGCCTATTTCGCCACCCGCAACCCGGCGCATGAGCTAAGCGCGCGGAACCTGATCCGCGACAGGACCGGCCTGCCGGTCACCGCCAGCCACGAACTGTCGGCCAAGCTCGGCGGCCCGCGCCGGGCGCTGACGACATTGCTCAACGCCAGGCTGATCTCGATGATCGACCGGCTGGTCGCGGCAACCGAAGGCTTTTTGGCCGCGCGCAACATCGCCGCCCCGCTGATGGTGGTGCGCGGCGACGGCGCTCTGGTCTCGGCCGCCTTTGCCCGCCAGCGGCCGATCGAGACCATCCTGTCCGGCCCGGCCGCCAGCCTCGTCGGTGCCCGCCACATGACCGGCCTCGACGATGCCGTGGTCTCCGATATCGGCGGCACCACCACCGACGTCGCCGTGCTCGACAAGGGCCGGCCGCGGCTCGATCCGGAAGGCGCCACCGTCGGCGGGTTCCGCACCATGGTCGAGGCCGTCGCCATGCGCACCTTTGGCCTCGGCGGCGATTCCGAAGTGGCGCTGGAGGACGGCGCGCTCAATCCGAGAATCCTGCTCGGCCCGCGCCGCCTGGTGCCGCTGGCGCTGGCCGGCTTGATGCATGGCGAGGCCGTCACATCAGAGCTCGAACGCCAGCTGCGCGCGCCCAACCCCGGCCGCATGGATGGCCGGCTGGCGGTGCGCACCGGCGTGCCGGAGCGGCTGGCGGCAGGACTGACCGGCGCCGAAGCCAAGCTTTACGAGCTGATCGGTGCCGTGCCGCAGGCTCTCGACAGATTGCTGACCTCGAATGCCCAGAACGCCACCTTGAACCGGCTGGTGTCGCGCGGGCTGGTGCATATTGCCGGCTTCACGCCGTCGGATGCGGCGCATGTGCTGGGCAGGCAGGCCAATTGGGATGCGACCGCGGCGCGTCTGGGAGCCGAGCTGTTCGCGCGCAGGCGCGACGGCCGCGGCCAGTTCATCGCCGCCTCGCCGGAGGCGATCTCGGAACGGGTGCTGACCGCGCTGACCCGCCTGTCGGCGGAAGTCATCCTCGAGACCGCCTTTGCCGAGGACGGGCTGGATGGCGCGGCGACCGTCGCCCATGCCCTGGTCCAGCGCGCCGTCGACGCGCATCCCGGCATCGCCCGGCTCAGCGTCGCGCTCGACCGTCCGGTGATCGGCCTCGGCGCCTCGGCGCCGCTGCACTATGCCGGCCTGACCGAGCTGGTCGGCAATCGATGCGTGGTGCCGCAGGATACCGATGTCGCCAACGCGCTCGGCGCCGTCGTCGGCCAGGTCCGGGTATCGGCCGAGGCGCGGGTCAGCCAGCCCAAGGAAGGGCTATTCCGCGTCGCCTCAGGCGAAAGCGTGCGCGATTTCAACGACGAGGCGGCGGCAATCGCCGCGGCGGAGAAGGATGTGCGGGCGATTGCCGCCGGGCGGGCGAAGGACGCCGGCACCGACAGCGCCGAGATCGAAATCGCCAGCGAATACCGCGTCTCCACCGTAGAGGGCCAGCGCATGTTCATCGAGGCGCACGTCGTGGCGGTGGCGTCGGGACGGCCAAGGATTGCGGTGTGAGCGCGTAATCGCCCTCCTCAAGGGGGAGATCGGCAGCGAAAACGCCCTACCTTCACCCTGAGCTGAATTGACCCTGCCACCGTGACATGCCAAAGGCCCGGCCTAGCCTTTCGTCTGGAGAAGCCCTGATGACCGATCGCGTCGAGATCGCCGGATTGCGGATTGCCCGCGAGCTTCATGATTTCGTCGTGAACGAGGCGCTGCCGGGCACCGGCATTGAAGCGGGGGCATTCTGGAGCGGTTTTTCGGCGATCGTCCATGATCTCTCGCCAAAAAACCGGGCACTGCTCGAAAAGCGCGATGCCATGCAGGACAAGCTCGACCGCTGGTATCGCGACAATGGCGCGCCCGTCGACATGGAGGCCTACAAGACGTTCCTCCGCGAGATCGGCTATCTGCTGCCCGAGGGGCCGGCGTTCAGCGTGACCACCGAAAATGTCGACCCGGAAATCGCTTTGGTTGCCGGGCCGCAGCTGGTGGTGCCGGTGATGAACGCGCGTTATGCGCTGAATGCCGCCAATGCGCGCTGGGGTTCGCTGTACGATGCGCTCTACGGCACCGACGCTATCCCGGAGACGGCCGGCGCCGAGCGAGGTAACAAATTCAATCCGGCGCGCGGTGCCAAGGTCGTCGCCTGGGTGAAAAGCTTCTTCGACGAGGCGGTGCCGCTCACCACAGGCAAATGGGCCGGCGTCAACGGGCTTTCGGTCGCCAACGGCATGTTGCGGCTCGGCGAGGGTGCCGGCGCCACCACGCTTGCCGACCTCAGACAGTTTGCCGGCTATCGCGGCGATGCCGCCGACCCTGAAGCCGTGCTGCTCACCAAGAACGGCCTGCACATCGAAATCGTCATCGACCGCAACAACCAGATCGGCCGCACCGATCCGGCCGGCATTGCCGATGTCGTGCTGGAATCGGCACTGACCACCATCCAGGACTGCGAGGATTCGATCGCCGCAGTGGATGCGCAGGACAAGGTGCTGGTCTACCGCAACTGGCTCGGCCTGATGAAGGGCGACTTGGCGGAGGAGATCACCAAGGCCGGCAAGAGCTTTGTCCGCAGGCTCAACCCCGACCGCACCTATACCGCGCCCGATGGCGGCACGCTGACCTTGCCCGGCCGCTCGCTGATGCTGGTCAGGAATGTCGGCCACCTTATGACCAATCCGGCGATATCGGACCGCGACGGCAACGAGGTGCCGGAAGGCATCATGGATGCGGCGCTGACGGCGCTGATCGCGCTGCATGACATCGGCGTGAACGGGCGCCGCGCCAATTCTCGCGCCGGCTCGATGTACATCGTAAAGCCCAAGATGCACGGGCCCGACGAAGTTGCCTTCGCCGTCGAGATTTTCGACCGCGTCGAGGCGCTGCTCGGCGTGCCCAAAAACACCATCAAGATGGGCATCATGGACGAGGAGCGGCGCACCACCGTCAACCTCAAGGAGGCGATCCGCGCCGCGAAAGAACGCGTCGTCTTCATCAACACCGGCTTCCTCGATCGCACCGGCGACGAGATCCACACCTCGATGGAAGCCGGCCCGATGATCCGCAAGGGCGACATGAAGCAGGCCGCCTGGATCGCCGCCTACGAAGCCTGGAACGTCGACATCGGGCTGGAATGTGGGTTGGCCGGCCACGCCCAGATAGGCAAAGGCATGTGGGCGATGCCCGACCTTATGGCGGCGATGCTGGCCGAGAAAATCGCGCATCCCAAGGCCGGCGCCAACACCGCCTGGGTGCCGTCGCCGACGGCAGCGACGCTGCACGCCACCCATTATCACAAGGTCGACGTCCATGCCGTGCAAGCGGCGCTGAAGAGCCGGCCCAAGGCAAAACTCGACGACATCTTGTCGGTGCCGGTCGCTGTGCGGCCGAACTGGTCGCCAGAAGACATCCAGAAGGAGCTCGACAACAATGCGCAAGGCATTCTGGGCTATGTCGTGCGCTGGATCGACCAGGGCGTCGGCTGTTCGAAAGTGCCTGACATAAACGACGTCGGTCTGATGGAGGACCGCGCCACGCTGCGCATCTCCTCGCAGCACATCGTCAACTGGCTGCATCACGGCGTCTGCACGCCCGAGCAGGTCATGGAGACGATGAAACGCATGGCGGCGATCGTCGACCGCCAGAACGACGGCGATCCGCTCTACCGGTCGATGGCGCCGGATTTCGACAAGTCCATCGCCTTCCTCGCCGCCTGCGACCTGGTCTTCAAGGGGCGCGTGCAACCCAACGGCTACACCGAGCCGGTGCTGCACGCACGGCGGCTGGAGCTGAAGGCGCGGGATAACGGCTGAACCGAAAGCACGATGCACGCCGGCCAAGGGTAAGCGCCGGCGTCCCCCTCCCCCTTGAGGGGAGGGTGGGCCGAAGGGCCGGGTGGGGTCGCCAATGCAGTGCGCCAACCCAATTCTGACGGTGCGCCTTAGGAGGAACATCGCAACGCTCCGCACCTCGGCCGGTTTCGAAATGCGACAGGCCGAGCGTCTCACCGGCGACCCCACCCGGCCGCTTCGCGGCCACCCTCCCCTCAAGGGGGAGGGGAACGTCACGCCGCCTGCGCCATCCGCTCCGAACTCATGCGATAGGAAATCGCTTCGGCCAGATGGATGCGGCCGACCGTCTCGCTGGCCTCGAGATCGGCCAGGGTCCGCGCCACCTTCAAGACGCGGTGATAGGCTCGTGCGGAAAAGCCGAGCTTTTCGCTGGCATCCCTCAGCAGCGACAGGCCGGCGGCATCGGGCACGGCGATCTCCTCGATGACTGACGGCGAGCAATGGGCGTTGGTGGTGGCGGTCGCGCCGAGCCGCTCGAAGCGCTCGCGCTGGATCGTACGGGCGCGGGCAACACGTAGTGCGACGGCGGCACTTTTCTCCGCCCGATCCGGCCGGATCAGATCGCTGGCCGAGACCGCCGGCACCTCGATCCTGAGATCGATGCGATCGAGCAGCGGGCCGGAAATGCGCGCCTGGTAGTCGGTGCGGCAGCGATCGCCGCGCAGGCAGCGATAGCCCGGCTCGCCGGCCATGCCGCAACGGCACGGGTTCATCGCCGCGACCAGCTGGATACGCGCCGGATAGGTGACGCGATGATTGGCGCGCGCGATCATGCAGTCGCCGGTCTCGAGCGGCTGGCGCAGTGCATCGAGCGCCTGCGGCGAGAATTCGGGGAACTCGTCGAGGAACAGCACGCCGTGATGGGCAAGCGAGGCCTCGCCCGGCCGCACGCGCAGACCGCCGCCGACCATCGCCGCCATCGAGGCCGAATGATGCGGCGCGCGGAACGGCCGCCGGTCGGTGAGTTTTCCTTCGCCGAGTTCGCCGGCCACCGAGGCGATCATCGAGACTTCGAGCAATTCCTTGGGCGCCAGCGGCGGCAGGATCGACGGCAGCCGCTGCGCCAGCATCGACTTTCCCGACCCCGGCGGTCCGACCATCAAAAGATTGTGGCCGCCGGCGGCCGCCACCTCCAGCGCCCGCTTGGCGGTCTCCTGGCCCTTGATGTCGGCGAGGTCGGGCAGGTCGCGCGCCGCGGCAGGGATGCCGGCTTCCGGCCGCGACAGAACCTGCGTGCCGCGAAAATGATTGGCGATGGCGATCAGGCTGCGCGGCGCCAATATGTCGAAATCCTTGCCGGCCCAGGCCGCTTCCGGCCCGCAGGCGAACGGGCAGATCAAGCCCTTGCCTTCGGCATTGGCGCCGATCGCCGCCGGCAGCGCGCCCGCCACCGCGGCAATGGTGCCGTCGAGCGACAATTCGCCAAGCACGACATAGCCGGCCAGCATGTCGCCCGGAATGGCGCCGAGCGCCGCCATCAAACCGAGCGCGATCGGCAGATCGTAATGGCTGCCCTCCTTGGGCAGGTCGGCGGGCGCCAGATTGACGGTGACCTTCTTCGACGGCATCGACAGGCCGGATGCATGAAGTGCAGCCTGCACCCGCTCGCGGCTTTCGGCCACAGCCTTGTCGGCCAGCCCGACGATGTGCATGTTGACTTTGCCCGGCGCGATCATCACCTGCACATCGACCGGCACGGCCTCGATGCCCTGGAAAGCAACCGTGCGAACCCGCGCCACCATGTCTTCACCCCAGATGCAGGCTTTTGCCCCAAGCCTTTGCGATCATGCCGCGAACGGCGTCACCCGAGACAACCACAGATTTCCGGCGAAGGGCGATTATATATTTGACAAACCCGGCAGGAGTATAGGAATATGATCCTCGACAGGCCGGCAGCTCATTCTGCACCAAGGAACCGCGATCAAGCGCCCGCGTTGGGGCGGATGGACCAAGACATCCAAAGCCTGCACAGGTCATTCGGGCTTGAACTAGACATGCCAATGGACGCTGGGATAGCCCCCTACGTGCACATCTTGCGGCGGGAAGGGGTTGAGACCTCAGAGTCGTGCGAAGGCGGGAACGGTCACGTATTCCCAGAGCCGACTATCCGCTTCTTTGGCGGAAGAGCGGAAGGTTTCAGAGCCTTCGCTATAGCGGCGGCACACGGCCTGCCGGTGTCGTGCGTGCGCCGCATCTGGACCGTTGACGATGGCGAGCTAACAGGGCCTCTTTGGGAAATGGTGTTCTCCAAAAAGGCCCTGTCCTGATCAAGACAAGCGCTTGCAGTGATCGCACTTCGGCAAGCCGCCGGTGCCGGAAACCCGGTTCTTCGTTTCGATGTTGTTTCCTTCCGTGCACTGGTTGTTATCGTGGTGCACGCTTGTACCGACAAGTTTTGAATGGAAGGCTAGGACTTTTGACATTGCTTTCTCCGAATCGACTGTGTTTCTAACCCAACGATATTTAGCAGAAAGACTCCAGAGAGTCCGCTTTGCGGCTGTTCTTGGCTAATGTTTTTGAAGCGGACCTATGTTGCACCGCATGGTAAAAGGGTGCGCTGCAATATTTTGTATCCCTAGATGACGATTAAACCGAACTTGCGCTGGCCCATCTGCATCTCTAAGGTGTTCTTTGGGTCTAAAGCCGGGGGGCAGTCATGGCCATTCGTCGTCTGTGCGTTGTCGCTCTTGGCGTAACGTCATTCTTTGGTTGCGCTCATGCCCAGCAATCCTGCGATCCAAACTACACAGGCGCTTGCGTCCCCATAGCCAGCGATGTCGATTGTTCATCCGGGAGCGGCAATGGCCCAGCGTATGTACGCGGACCGGTCACTGTCGTAGGTGCAGATATCTATGATCTTGATCGCGATCACGACGGGATAGGCTGCGAAAGGGGCTAGAGCCGCGTTACCCAGCCGTAGGGGAATGGCGGCTGTGAAAACCGGGAACGGCGGCTTCTTGGAGTCGTCGCGCACAATTGAATCGAATAATATCTGATTCGGTCTACTCCAGACCGGCCACAGGACCCGCCCTGAACCCGGCGGGGCGCGATCCTGCGTTCCGGTTAACCGGGGGCTATCCCGGCGGAGGACACGAACATGATCGCATGTTCTTGGCCGAAGGCCGTACACGTCACCTACTACGTGCGTGTACGTTTTGGACGACTTGAGTTCGTCCGCGAGCATTGCAGGAGTTTCCCGTCCTACTAAGACGATAATCTCCCTTAGTGCCAACTGGCCCCGCTTAGGCGGGGTCTTTTTTTAACAAGTGAATCTTGGCTGAATTCGCTGTCTTTTGCAAATCGTTTCGTCCCCGTTCCGTTCAATTATTTTGACGATACGTTGCTTGCCTTCTTCGGCTTGTCGTCCTTTGGTTGAGGCGACTTCGCCACTTTCTTCAACACGCGGTCAAAGGCTTCCTCGGACTGGTCGGTTTCCAGTTCGCGGGCAGCCTGCTTGAACTTCTCTACTTGACTCTTTGTAGCTGGTGTCATCTTTCCACCTTAACGTGGGGGTGTTTAAGAATGGAAGAGCCAGAGATTCGTGCGCGGCTCACCCCGTTCTTAGATAGTAATCCAAAAACAGAACTGAAGGCGATCAATTCTCGCGGGAAAACGCTTTTGGCGATTGTTTCCCCATGGGGCGACCCTTCAATCGCGCTGGAGATTCCCAATGATCCGGAGGATTTGATAGATGCCCTGTTGAATATCGCGTTGCCGGAGCGTCTTTCAGCGATTTATCACCGTGATACCAAAAGTCTGGAGGTTGTCTGGACCGCCTTCAAGTTAGGACCCTTCACCACCGATGTGTTTGGGCGCCAATTTGAATACGTATTTGGCGGGAAGTCTTACATTTGCAATTTTGGATCCGCGAGCGAGCGCCTCCTAGCAATTGCATCGGTTTTCTTCTCTATCGGCCCGCCCGATATGGGCTACAGAAATCTAGCTTCCTTTAGAAGATTTTGTGATGCTTCGTTGGAAGAACGAAATGACGGTTCACTCTTTGGCTCCCCTTCCAGTTTTTGGATTCGCGACATTGAATTGTCAGAAGATGATCTGGTTTCGTTCGTCCTAAACCTCAATTTCTACATGTCTTACTACGATGACGCGAGCCCCAGGGTTATCGTCCACGCGCCGCAGTTATCAAAGGGACCTGACGCTGCACCCCGCGTGCGATATCGGCTTTCAGGATTTCCACAAAACATTTTAGGAAGACCCATAGATTTGGAGATATTACAATTTTGGGAGGCATGCCAAGGAGATGACCCAGCGCGACGCTTTCTCTATGCGTTCCGGATTATTGAGCATGCGGCGTTTTCCTATGTTGAAAGCATGCCCAAGCAGGCAGTGCGTAAGGTTCTTATGACTCCGCATGCCCTCGACGACATTTTTGACGCGACCGAACGAGTAATAGCGGCGGTGCGGTCTTCCAACGTTAACGACTACCAGAAATTCGAGCACATAATGGTTCAGACAGTGGACCCAAGCGTCCTTTGGCCCATTATCGAAGGAAATATTGCGGCCTTCTCCGGGCCGATGAAATTTGATGGAGGATTTGAACTTAAGCCATTTGTGGCTGACAAAACCAGCAAGGCGGAATTCATAAATTCCGGCCTCCAAAATTTTTGTGGGGTGGTTCGGAAAATTCGGAATGCCCTATCCCATGGCCGGGAAGATCGTAATGCAGTTGTCATAACACCGACGCGGCATAATTATGAGAAGCTCCGCCCTTGGGCTACTTTGATGGTACGGGCAGCTGGAGAGGTCATTTTGTACGAACGGGCTTGAGGTTATCGAATCATTAACACGAGATGCATAAACCCGGTTGTCAATGTCTTATCTCGGAACTATGTTGAGCAGATATCGTTTAGCTCCTCAAAGGAGAAGCGTCATGACCACAGGTGGTTGACGAAACCCGCCCCGCAAGGGCGGGTTTTCCATTTGACCTATCTGTTACGCTTCCGAAATGGTTCTCCCTTCCAAAGCGGCAACTTTAACTGCACCGGCTTTCGGTAGTGATCCTTCTTCGCATCAAGCAGGTTGCCGGTACGTGAGGCGCTTGCCCTTGGCACCCTTCAAGGCGATGAGCGAGCGAACATTATCCTCGATACCCATGGCCGAACGGTTCGAATAGCGGAAATCGAACTCTGCCAAATAGCGGTGCAGGTGGTGTTCGGCGCAATGCTGGTAAACGCCCTTCATGCCGCGTTTGAAGATCGAATAGAAGCCTTCGACGGTGTTGGTGTGGACCATGCCGCGAACGTATTCCTCACGACCGTGGTTGATTTTGCCATGGGCCGCGAACTCGGGACCGATGTTGTCGTAAACGCGGGCCTCATCCGACATGAAGACGCTTTCCTTGTGGATGTTGGCGTTGACGATCGGCAACACGCGAGCAACCGTGGCGCTGTCGATGTGGAACGAACGGGCAATGCCGCCACGCTCCACAAGGGTAAGCACGGTGTTCTTGTGAGCCGCGCCGGTCTTCTGCTTGGGAACGCCAGCGAGACGGCCAATGTAGGTTTCGTCCACTTCAACGAACTTGCCATTGCCGCCCATAGGCGTGAAGTCATCCGAGCGCATGGCCTCGCGGATGCGGTGCGACAGGAACCACGCGGTCTTGTAGGTGCATTCCAGAACGCGGTGGAGCTGGTGCGAGGAAGTGCCCTTCTTTGACGAGCACATGAGGTGAATGGCCTGCAACCACTTGTGCAGGGGCAAATGGCTTTCCTCGAAGATCGTGCCCATGCGAACCGTGAACTGGCCACGGCAGGCGGCGCACTTGTAGAGGCCGTGGCGCTCAACGCCATGCGGGTTCTTCTTGGAAGCCTTGGAGCGAACGCCAGCCAGCTTGTAGTGCTTGTCCATTGATCCGCAGTGATGGCAGACCGGACCCTGCGGCCACAGCATACCCTCTACATGCTCAAATGCGGCGGCTTCGTTATGGAAGTAGGGGCGGGACAGAACGGACATGGCGATAACTCCTTGGAATCGTTATCGCTCATCCTGTTGGGTTTGTCAAATATATAATCGCCCGGCGAAGGCAAGAACATTTGGGGAACAGCTGAGCGCCACGGCTGCAATGGTTTGCAACGCGGCCGCTCGCGAAGCGAGGCTAGTTGCGCTTCTCCTCCACGGCATCCCAGAACAGGCTGGCGATGTCGGCGCCGCCGAAGCGCTGCACTTCGCGTATGCCGGTCGGTGAGGTCACGTTGATCTCGGTCATGTAGTCGCCGATGACGTCGATGCCGACGAGGATGAAGCCGCGCTCCTTCAGCGCGGGGCCGATGCGGGCGCAGATCTCGCGTTCGCGTTCCGTCAATTCGGTCTTTTCGGCGCGGCCGCCGACATGCATGTTGGAGCGCGAATCATGCTCGGCCGGCACGCGGTTGATGGCGCCGACAGGCTCGCCGTCAATCAGGATGATGCGCTTGTCGCCAGCCCGCACCTCCTTGAGGTAGCGCTGCACGATGTAGGGTTCGCGGAACATCTGGCCGAACATTTCGAGCAGCGAGGCGAGGTTGCGGTCGGCCTCGTGCAGGTGAAAGATGCCGGCGCCGCCATTGCCGTAGAGCGGCTTGACGATGATATCGCCGAACTCCTTGCGAAAGGCGGCGACCTCGAGCGGGTCCTTGGTGATCAGCGTGTCCGGCATCAGGTCGGGAAATTCGGTGACGAAGATCTTTTCCGGGCTGTTGCGCACCCAGGCCGGGTCGTTGACCACCAGCGTCTTCGGATGGATGCGCTCGAGGATATGCGTGGTGGTGATGTAGTTCATGTCGAAGGGCGGATCCTGCCGCAAAAGGATGACGTCCATCTCCCCAAGATCGGTGCGCACCTTCTCGCCCAGCGAATAATGGTTGCCCTTCTCGTCGCGGACCTGCATCGCCTCGATACGGGCAAACACCTTGCCTTCGCGCAGCGACAGCCGGTCGGGCGTGTAGTGGAACAGCTGGTGGCCGCGCCGCTGCGCTTCCAGCGACAGCGCAAACGACGTGTCGCCGGCAATCGACACGGTAGAGATGTGGTCCATCTGGACGGCGACTTTCAGGGGCATGGGTGCTCTCCGGCGCACTTGGAGCGATCCACTTGGACGCACAAAGTACGCTCCAACATTTTTTGAATCCATGCATCGTGCTTTTCCGAAAATCGATTCCGATTTTCGGGCCGATGCATCGACGACAGCGATATAAGGAAATCGGCGGCTTCTGCCAATCGGCCAAGGTCACGATGAGGCTACGCTTCGCTTGGCGCAGACCTCGACGCGATAGTTCTCAGCGGTCGAAGACCAGCTTGGAATAGCCGAGGAAGGACAGCGCCATGGCAACCAGCGAGGCGACCGCAAGGGCGACGAGCGGCGGCACCATCGGCAGCGCGAACAGCATGGCGCAATAGACGAGATAATTGACGAGGCTGGTGGCGATGCCGACGCCGCCATAGCGTGCGCCCTCTTGCGCGACGCCGCGGCTGGAAGGCGAGAAGGTCAGATGGCGATTGATCAGCCAGGTGACGGACAGGGCAAAACCGATCGAGATGATTCGGGCTGCGAAGGGGCCAAGCGGCGTTGTCGCCAGCACCAGCCAAAGCGCCGCCGCGTCGGCGACGAAGCCGATGCCGCCGGCGACAATGAAGCGGGCGAGGCGTCCCATTTACGGCTCTAAGCCGCCCGCGGGGTCTTGCGCGGTCCGGTCTTCAAAGTCGCGAGCGCGCTTGCGCGTTCGCGTTCGACGCGGCCGGAAGGCATCGACAGATAGAAGATGCGCTTCTGCTCGGCCCGGCCGCGCGACACCGAATCGAGGATTACCCCGGTCACCGCCGCCAGCATCGACAGCAGCAGCAGCCCTACCGACAGCACCCACGTCGGCATGCGCGGCACAAGCCCGGTTTCGGCGAACTCGATCAGCACCGGCGCCATCAGAAACAGGCTTGATGCCAGGAAGAACACCGAAAAAGCGCCGAAGAAACGCAGCGGTTGCGTCTCCTTCATCAGCATGGCGAACATCCACAGGATCTTCGCGCCGTCGCGAAAGGTCGACAGCTTCGACGAGGAGCCTTCCGGCCGGCGGCCATAGTCGAGCCCGATCTCGCTGACCGGCAATTTGAGCTGCGAGGCGTGCACCGACATTTCGGTCTCGATCTCGAAACCGCCGGAAACGGCGGGAAAACTCTTGACGAAGCGCCTGGTGAAGGCGCGGTAACCCGAGAAGATATCGGTAAAGTCCGAGCCGAACAAACGTTTGTAGAGGCTGTTGAAGATGCGGTTGCCGAAGGCGTGGCCTGTCCTGCCGGCGTCGTTGGCGACACCGCGCCTGGTGCCCACCACCATGTCGGAGCGCTCGGTCAGCAGCGTGTTGATCAGTTGCGGCGCGTCCTCCGGCGCATAGGTGCCGTCGCCGTCGGCTATCAGGTAGATGTCGGCCTCGATGTCGGCGAACATGCGGCGCACGACATTGCCTTTGCCTTGGCGCGGCTCGCGCACCACGATGGCGCCGGCGGCGCGGGCTCGGAGCGCCGTCAGGTCGCGCGAATTGTTGTCGTAGACATAGATCGCTGCGGCAGGCAGCGTTTCGCGAAAGCGCCGCACCACTTCTCCGATCGTCAGCTCCTCATTGTAGCAAGGCAGGAGCACGGCGATGCTTGGCTCATGGCGCACTTCTTGTGGCATTTTCGTCTCCGGATGCCCTGTGAGGCCCCTGACCGCTCAAACGCCGGCCTCGCTCGGGCGGCTTTACTATTTATTGAAGCTGTTAAGGCTAGGTTTAAACCGCCCCGTATTCCTTCCAAAGGTCCCGATATGAGCACAGCCGACGATGGCGCCTCCATTTGGAGGTCCGATATCGCGCTGGCGCTGCTTGCCACGGTGCTGGCGCTTGCCGTCAATGCCTTTGCCGGCTTCCCGGCACTGACCAATGCCGGCGGCGACAACGACAATCTGCTGCGCCTCGTCGAAGTTCGCGACATGCTGGCCGGCCAAAGGTGGTTCGATCTCCACCAGTACAGGATGGGCCTGGAAGGCGGTTTCGTCATGCATTGGTCGCGGCTGGTCGATGCGCCGATCGCCGCCATCATCATCGCCGTATCGGCCCTGACCGGCAGCGCGGCCTTGGCCGAGAATGTTGCGCAAGTGCTGTGGCCGGCGCTGCTCTTCTGCCTGACCGTATTTTTCACGGCTCGCGCCGCGCGCAGCTTTGCCGGTGACAGCGCCGTGCTGCCCGCTGTCGTGATCGGCGCTGCCGCACTGTATTTCCTCGGCATTTTTTCGCCTGGCGCGCTCGATCACCACAATGTCCAGCTGATGCTGAGCATGGCCAGCCTGAGCCTGTTGCTTGAAGCGCCAACGCGCAGGCCGGCGGCATTGCTCTCCGGCCTGTGCACCGGATTGATGCTGGCCGTCGGCATGGAGACCGCGCCTTATGTGGCCACCATCGGCGCCTCTGTTGCCATGCTGTTCGCCCTCGGCGCCAATGGCGAGAGGCTGATCGCCCGGGATTTCGGCCTCGGCTTTGCCGGCGTGTCCGCTCTCGTCTTTGTCGCCACCATTGCGCCGTCTGCCTGGGGTCAGGCGCAATGCGACGCCTTCTCGGCCGTGCAGTTCGTCGTCGCGGCGATTGCCGGAACCGGCCTTGCGGCGATAGCGTCGATCGAGCCCGCCGGCCGCACGCGCCAACGGCGCATCGCCTCGCTTGGCCTGCTTGCCCTGGTATTGGCCGCTGTCATCGTCTTTTTGTTCCCACAATGCCTGGCAGCGCCCTACGCCAACCTCGATCCGCGCCTCAAGGAGCTATGGCTTGATCACATCGACGAGGCGCAGTCGCTGTTCAAGCTGCTCGCTGAAGATCCGGCCGGGGTGGTGGCGCGCTATGCCACGCCGCTCATCGCGCTCGTGCTGATGGCGCTTCGCCTTGGCCGTGGCGGCTGGCGGCGGCAGGACAGCCTTGTCGGCGCGCTGCTTGTCGTGGCCTTCATCGTCAGTGCCTGGCAGGTGCGCGGTTCGACATTCTCGATCGCCTTCGCCGTCATCCCGCTTGCCGCCTGGATTGCCAAATGGCGTCAACGGGCAGAGGTCAGCGCGTCGCGCGGCGTGGCGCTGCGCATGGCCGCCGTCTGGCTGGTTTCAGTGAATGCGGTCTGGACTGGGGCTGCCGCGGCGACCTCGGTAGCCTTCGACGACAGCAACACCACGGCGGATAATGGCGACGGCGCCGATGTCGCTTGCCAGCGCATGGCCTCCTTTGCGGCGCTTGGCCGCCTGCCAGGCACCACCATACTGGCAATTTCCAATCTCGGATCGCCGATCCTGGCCTATTCCGGACATCGCGTCTTCGCCGGGCCCTATCATCGCAACGTCGCCGGCAACCTGTTGGCGCTCGATGCCTTCCTTGGGTCCGATGCCGATGCCAGGACCATCCTGGCGGATCATCACGTCGGCATCGTCGCGCTGTGCCCCGGCAGCGCCGAAAGCAAGCTCCTCGCAGCCAAGGCGCCGGCAGGCTTTCTTGCCGGGCTGATGCGCGGCAGCGTGCCGGAATGGCTTGAGCCGGTTGCCGGGACCAGCGGAGCCGCCGTCGAATTGTACCGCGTCCGGCTGGGCAGCTGATCGATCGGCGGCCCGTGCGGCCTTTTGCCGGACATAAGTCCTGACAATCCACTCTTTCGCCCTTGCCCGCCCGACACGGCTGGATAGGATGCGCGCCGGCCGACCGAGATCATTGGACCGGGAGAGAATTTCATGATGCCATCGGCACGCTTTGCCGACCTCGAAGGCGCTTCGGTGCTGATCACCGGTGGCGGCTCCGGCATTGGTGCTGCCTTGACCGAAGGTTTTGTCCGCCAGGGGGCAAAGGTCGCCTTCATCGATATCGCGGACCGTCCGAGTGTGGCGCTGGCCGATCGGTTAGACAAGGAACTGGGCCGGCGGCCGCTTTATCTCAAGACCGACATACGCGACATCGAGGCGTTGCGGCTATCGGCGGCTAAAGCCGCCAAGGCGCATGGCGACGTGACCGTGCTGATCAACAATGCCGCGCAGGATGACCGCCATGCCGTCGAAGACGTCACGGTGGAGTTCTGGGACAACAACCATGCCATCAACCTGCGCCCGCATTTCTTCAGCGCACAGGCGGTGGCGCCGGGCATGAAGCGGGCCGGCGGCGGCTCGATCATCAACTTCACCTCGACGTCGTTTCTCATCAACCATCCCGATATGCCGGCCTACACCGCCGCCAAGGCCGGCATCGTCGGTCTCACCAAGGGTCTTGCCGGCAAGCTCGGCGTCGACGGCATCCGTGTCAACGCGATCGCGCCCGGCTGGGTGATCACCGAGCGGCAGAGAAAGCTCTGGGTCACCGAAGAAGCGCTCGCCGCTCATGTCGCCAAACAGTGCATCAAAGAGGTGATGCAGCCGGAAGACATTGTCGGCACCGTGCTGTTCCTGGCGTCGGATGCCTCACGCATGCTGACCGCGCAGATGCTGATCGTCGATGGGGGGTTCCTGTGATCTCATCGAGCAAGGCAGCTTCCGTCGCGGCCGTCGACTGGGGCACCACCCGCATGAGGGTCTGGCTGCTCGACGGCGCCGGCAAGGTTCTCGCCGAGCGGCGCGGCGATGACGGGCTGATCACCGCCCAGGCTAAAGGATTTTCGTCCATTCTCGAAGGGCATCTGGCTGCCTTGGGCGCAGCCGAGGCGCTGCCGGTCATCATTTGCGGCATGGCCGGTTCGCGCCAGGGCTGGCTGGAGGCACCCTATGTCAGCGTGCCGGCGCCGATCGGCGCTATTCTCGCCGGCGCTGCCCGCATTCCCGGCCAGCGCCGCGACATCCGCATCGTGCCCGGCCTTGCCCAGCGTCTGGCCGACGCCCCGGATGTCATGCGCGGCGAGGAGACGCAGCTTGCCGGCGCCGGTTTGCCGGCAAAGGGACGCCATCTCGTCTGCATGCCTGGCACCCATTCGAAATGGGTGCTGGTCGAGGACGGCTCTGTTGCCGGTTTCGGCACCTGGCCGACCGGCGAGCTGTTTTCGGTGCTGGCCGCGCACTCGATCCTGCGCCATTCGCTGGGCGAGCCGCCGAAGCCGGTTGCCGCCGAAAATCCATTTTTCCGGGAGTGGTGCCTGAAGCCGTTGGCCGAAGGCGGTGACATCGGTTCAAGACTGTTCTCGATCCGCGCCGCCAGCCTGCTGCAGGATCTGAAGCCCGAGGATGCCGCCGCGTGCCTGTCCGGCCTGCTGATCGGCGGCGAGATCGCTTCGGCAAATCGCCGTTATGGGGCGAGTGCCGTGCCCGTCGTGCTGATCGCGTCGGGCGCACTCGGCAAGCTCTATGCCGAGGCGCTCGGCCTTGCCGGGCTCGCGGTCAGGGTGGTCGACGCCGACGAGGCGGTGCGTGCCGGTCTTGCTGAAGCCGCGCGCGAAAATGGCATGATCGCTGGAAATGGAGTTGCCGCATGACCGAAACCGCACCTTTTCCAAAGCTCGAGCGGGGTCTGGTCGCCATCCTGCGTGGCCTCAAGCCAAGCGAGGCGGTGGCGATCGGCCAGGCGATCTTCGGCGCCGGTGTCGAAGCGATCGAGGTGCCGCTCAACTCTCCCGATCCTTACGCCTCCATCGCCAGCATTGTCGGAGCGCTTCCTCCAACAGCCTTGGTCGGTGCCGGCACGGTGCTCAGCGCCGCCGATGTCGACGGCCTGCACAAGGCCGGCGGGCGGCTGCTGGTCAGCCCCAATATCGATGCCGAGGTCATGGGCCGGGCCATGCACTACGGCATGGTGACGATGCCCGGCGTGTTCACGCCGACCGAGGCATTCCAGGCAATCCGGCTCGGCGCCTCGGCATTGAAATTCTTCCCGGCGAGCGTGCTTGGCGCGGCAGGCATTTCGGCGATGCGCGCGGTGCTGCCGGCCAGTGTGCTGGTCGGCGCGGTCGGCGGCGTTTCAGATAAGGATTTTGCCGGCTACAAGGCAGCCGGCGTCAGCGTCTTCGGTCTTGGCTCCAGCCTCTTCAAGCCGGGCATGAGCGTCGACGAAGTGGCAGCGCGAGCGAAAGCCGCAGTTCAGGCCTGGGACGCGGCGTTTGGAGCGGCATGATGAGCGAGACCATTGTTTCGGTTTTTTCCGACCATGTCTGCCAACTCGGCGAGGGACCAAGCTATGACCCTGCCACCGACACGCTCTACTGGTTCGACATCGTCAACGGCCAGCTCCTCGAACAGCGCCTGTCGGGCGGTGCTGTCAAAATCCACGAGCTCGGTCAGATGGCCAGCGCCATCTGCATCATCGACGACCAACGCCAGCTGATCGCCACCGAGACCGGTCTGCATGTCCGCGACGTCGCGACCGGCAAGCTGACGCTGCACACGCCGATCGAGGCCGACAATACGGTCACCCGCTCGAACGATTCACGCGTTCACCCTTGCGGCGCGCTGTGGGTCGGCACCATGGGCAAGGGCGAGGAGAAGGGTGCCGGTTCGATCTACTGGTTCTTCAAGGGCGAGCTGCGCCGGCTCTATGCCGACGTCACGGTGCCCAATTCGATCTGCTTTTCCGAGGATGGGACGATCGCCTATTACACCGACACCAGCACCGGGCTGTTGATGCGCGTCGGCTGCGATCCGGTGACCGGACTGCCGGTTGGCGAACCGAAGGTCTTCGTCGACCACCGTTCGGCCAAGGGCTATATCGATGGTTCGGTGCTCGACCGTGACGGCATATTGTGGAACGCCTGCTGGGGCGGCAGCGTCGTCGAAGCCTATGGACCCGACGGCAAGCTCGTCCGTTCGGTGGCGATGCCGGCGACGCAGCCTTCCTGTCCGGCTTTCGTCGGCAGGAATGCCGACCGGCTGGCGGTCACCTCCGCCTGGTCGGGCAAAAGCGAGAAGCAGCGCCTGCTCGACCCGCAAGCCGGCATGACATTCATGCTCGACATTCCAGTCAATGGTCGCTTCGAGCCACGCGTGCTGATTGGCTAGACCATGATCCCGAAAAGTGGGAACCGGTTTTCGGAAAAGATCATGGTCAACCAGGAAGATGGCGCCGTTGCTGTCGTGCAGGCGTCCGGCTGACGTCGGTTCCGCGAAAGCCGAATGCATTCGCCGTGCGATGCTAGAACGGTTCATCGTTTCGCGGGAACGCTGAAACGCTCTATCTCTTTGTTTTGACGCAATTCCGGACGGAAAACCGTTTCACACTTTTCCTGGAATTGCTTTAGGCAATCGTGCTGCCGGGAAATCGTTTCGATCATGTCAAGCCGCGAGCCGAAGCTGATCCTTGTCTACGAGCCAGAAAAGGCTTGCTTCGATCGGCTGGTCGCCGATAACCACGTGCCGGAGCGTGCCGCCGAAATCGCCTCCTATCTGGCGCAATCGACCGACTTCGCTGCTGAATTCGACGCACTTGCCGCCGCTTGCCAGAAGCGCGGCTTGTCATTTGCCCCGCTGGCGCTCGACGACGCCGCAAGCCTTCTCGGCGGCGAGGACCCGAAGACCACGCTAGTCTGGACGCTGACCGACGGCGTCGCCTATTTCCGCGGCGGCGCGGCACCGGCTCTGGCACGGCTGAATGGCCTCAAGGCGATCGGCGCCGACGATGCGCTGTTCGCGCTCTGTCAGGACAAGTTCCGGTCCGGCGCCGTGCTCGGCGCGCTTGGCCTGCCGGTGCCGCAGGCGGGCCTTGCCCGTGACGGCGCCTGGCTGGTCGCGCCACCGGCCTCGCCCGCCGGCTGGTTCGTCAAGCCGAACCGGCTCGGCGCCAAAATCGGCATCTGGCCGGATTCGCACTGCCACGATCTCGGCCATGCGCTGGAGCTTAGCCGGCGCGTCTTCGCCGCCTATCGCGACGATGTCATCGTCCAGCCCTATGTCGCCGGCCGCAACGCGCGCGCCAGTTTTCTCGGATTGCGGCCGGATACCGGCGTCGAGGCGCTGGGCATCGCCTTTGTCGATTCGGGCGGCGATTTCCAGACCATGCAGGACAGCCTGGCGCTTTACGGCGATACCGGCGCAGCGGCGAAAGCTGCGGGAAAATATACCGAGCCGGTGCTGCTGCCGGTCGCCGGCAGCCAGCCTGAAGCCGATGCAAGAATCCGTCGCATCGCCGAACGCCTGATGGTCGGGCTTGGCCTGCGGGATGTGTTTTCCATCGATTTCCGGGTCGAAGCCGACGACAGCGTCCACCTCATCGAGTTCGAGGTCTGCCCCGGCTTGCCCTGCTTCGATTTCCGCGATTACTGTCGCCAGCAATGGGGCTTGAGCCTCGCCGACGCGATGGCGGAGGCAGCGGCGAACCGGCTTCTCGCCTAAATCCCCTCGACCAGCGCGATTTCACCATCGGCCACCTTCTGGCGGATCGCGACGGCGCGCTGGTATTCGGGCGAGTGGTAGCAGTCATGCGCCGCCGCAAGCGACGGAAACTCGATGATCACGTTGCGGTCGCGGCCCGGCCCCTCGGCCTTCTCATGTGCGCCGCCGCGCGCCAGGAACTTGGCGCCGAAGCGATCGAAGGTCGGTTTGGCGGCGGCGACATAGTCTTTGTAGCCTTCCGCATCGCGCACGTCGACGCGAGCGATCCAGTATCCCTTGGGCATGGCTTTTCTCCGGGTTAATTCCTGCCCTCAGGCCGAGCGCATTTCATCGAGGATCGCTTCCGCTGCCGCCCGCCTGTCGGCCGCACCGACGATCGGCCGGCCGACGACGAGGTGGCTGGAGCCGTTGCGGATCGCCTGCGCCGGCGTCACCACGCGTTTCTGGTCGCCATGGTCGCTGCCCTTCGGCCGGATTCCCGGCGTCACGACCGCCAGGTCGGGGCCGACGATGCGGCGCACCGCCTCGGCTTCTTCGGCCGAGCAGACGATGCCGCCCATGCCGGCATGCAGCGCCTGCTCGGAGCGCCTCAGCACTAGCGTATGCGGATCATACTCATAGCCGGCGTCGATCACGTCCTGCTCGTCCATCGAGGTCAGCACGGTGACCCCGAGCAGGCAAAGGTCGCTGCCCCTCGCGGCTTCGACCGCCGCCTTCATCGTCTTCGGATAGGCATGGATGGTCAGCATGCTCATGCCCATCCTGGCGATGTTGTCGACCCCCTTGGCAACGGTGTTATCGATGTCGAGGAGCTTCATGTCGAGAAAGATCCTGGTGCCGCCGCTGGCCAGCTCGCGGGCGAAATCGAGCCCGCCGGCAAAGGCGAGCTGGTAACCGATCTTGTAGAAGGAGACGATCCCGTCGAGCTCGCGCACCGCTTTCTCGGCTTCCTTCAGCGTCGGCAGGTCGAGGCCGACGATCAGCCGTTCCTGCATCGTGTCGGCATGCGCGGCGTCCGGGATCATGCCTCGATCCGCGTCGACAGCATGCGCGAGGTTTCGATCAGCGTTCGGCATAGGTGCTCCATCGATTGGCGTAGTCTTTCGTCCCGGAAGTTGCCCTCGTCGTCGAAGGCGTAGCCGCCCTCCGGCACCGAACACTCCGGTGTCACCACCTCCATCCGGCAGCGTACCAGAACGGCGCGCAGATGGTTGATGCAGCGTATCCCGCCGAAGGGTCCGTTGGAAGACGAGCAGAGGCCGGCGACCTTGCCGGCAAGCGGCCTGAACGTCCGGCCGCCATCCTTGCGCAGCTGGCTCACCCAATCGATGCTGTTCTTGAGCAGCGGTGGAATGGAGCCGTTATATTCGGGCGTCGCGATCAGCAGCCCGTCATGGGCGGCGATCATCCGGCCGAGCTTGACGGCGTTTTCGGGAATGCCTTCGTCCTTTTCCAAATCCTGGTCGAGGATCGGCAGCGGATAGTCGGCGAGCGAGATGCGGGTCACCTCGGCGCCCTGCATGGCAAGTTCCTTCTGTGCCACGTCGGCGGTCCTGCCGCTATAGGCGCCGCTGCGCAACGAACCGGCGACGACGAGAATTTTCGGGATCACAGCCATGGGTCCGCCTTGTCACCCGATGGGTATAAGACAAGTGCTATTCAAACCCAACGCTTCAATTCATGCGGCCCCGCGTCGGTAGATCCAAAGCTGCGTCGGCGGAATGTTGCGGATGACGAAATGGAAATGCTCGACCGTATAGTCGCCGCGGCCCGGCGGGATCGGCGACAGCGGCCCGTAAGTCAGCTGCACGATCGGCCGGCCCGCCGGGATACGGTCGAGCAGGCTCTCGACATAGGCGATGCGCTGGGCGACAGGGAAATTGAGCAGCGGCACGCCCGATATCACAGAATCGAAGATCAGGTCGCGCTTGTCGCCAAGCGTCGCGTCGAGATTGAAGGCGTCGCCCTCGATGACGTTGACGCCTGGATAAAGCTGGCGCAGATGGCGCACGAAATCAGTGGAATATTCGACCGCGTAGAGATTCTCAGGCTTTATGCCCTGGGCGAGGATGGCGCGTGTGATGACGCCTGTACCGGGCCCGACCTCGAGCACCGGCAGGCCAGATGTCGGATCGACGATCGAGGCCATCTTGCCTGCGGTGATGGAACTGGTCGGGACGATCGAACCGACCGCCTTCGGCTTGTCGATCCAGCCCTTGAAGAACTTCAGCTCGTCGTCGAACTTTTCCGCCAGCGTCTTTCGCAGTCCGGGACTACGCGTCATTGAAAGTCCTCCTCAACGCTCCCTCGCATGCTACTTAGCAGTTACGAGGTGCAAGACAAGGCGAATCCCCGGATAAGGTGTTGATGACGCTCGGGAAGCGTTTTCCAGGGATCAGCTTCAGTGCTCGCCGAACGTTTCGAAAAAGTCTTTCATGCGGGCGAAAAATCCGCTCGACTGAGGCGAATTGTCCTTTGAGGAAAGCTGCTCGAATTCCTCCAGCAATTCGCGCTGACGGCGCGAAAGGTTCTGCGGCGTCTCAACCACGGTCTGGATGTAGAGGTCGCCGATATTGGGCTGGCGCAGCACAGGCATGCCCTTGCCCTTGAGGCGGAACTGGCGACCGTTCTGGGTGCCTTCCGGCACCTTCACCTTCGTCTGGGTACCGTCCAGTGTCGTCACCTCGAACGAGCCGCCAAGCGCTGCCGTCGTCATCGAGATCGGCACCTTGCAATAAAGATCGGCCCCGTCGCGCTGGAAGAATTCGTGCGGCTTGACCGCGAGGAAGATGTAGAGATCGCCCGACGGGCCGCCGCGCAGGCCGGCCTCGCCCTCATTGGCCAGCCGGATGCGGGTACCATCCTCGATGCCGGCAGGGATGTTTACCGACAGCGAGCGCTCCTCGGTGACACGGCCCTGGCCGGCGCATTTCGGGCACGGATCCTTGATGGTCTGGCCGCGCCCCTGGCATTGCGGGCAGGTGCGCTCGATCGAGAAGAAGCCTTGCGTGGCGCGCACCTTGCCGTGGCCGTTGCACATCGAGCAGGTGACGGGCTGGGTGCCAGGCTTGGCGCCGCTGCCCGAGCATTCCGAGCAGGAAATCGAGGCTGGCACCCGAATCTGCGCGGTCTTGCCGGAAAATGCCTCTTCCAGCGTAATTTCCATATTGTAGCGCAGGTCGGCGCCGCGCTCGCGGCCGCCGGACGAGCGGCGCTGGCGCCCGCCCATCATGTCGCCGAAAATGTCTTCGAAAATGTCGGCGAAGCCGCCGGCGCCAAAGCCTTGCGCCCCGCCATTCATGCCGCCGTGCTCGAAGGCGGCGTGGCCGAAGCGATCATAGGCGGCGCGCTTCTGCGGGTCCTTCAGTGTCTCGTAGGCTTCGTTGATTTCCTTGAACTTGTGCTCGCAGGCATGGTCGCCTGGGTTGCGGTCGGGATGGAACTGCATGGCGAGCTTGCGAAAAGCGCTCTTGAGCTCCTTCTCGTCGGCGCCCTTTTGCACGCCTAGCGTTTCGTAAAAATCAGCTTTCATGTTTTCCCGCAGTCCGGATAGTCAACGTCTTGAAGCATCGTTGCGTCGTTTGCCGGCACGCTGTTCCGATTTAGGTGTGATGGAGCCGCGATGCCAGTGTCTACGAGGCTTTGTCCGCATTTTTTCGGGCAGCTCAGCGTTTTTCCGGCAAAGGGTTGCAAAAAAGCCCGGCTGTGCGCCGGGCTTTTTCCCTTACCTGTACCGTCAGGCGGTTCAGGCCGACTTCTTCTTCTCGTCGTCTTCGTCGATTTCCTCGAAGTCGGCATCGACGACGTCACTGTCCTTGGCGGCATCAGCCTTGGCGTCGGCCTCGGCGGCTTCCTTCTGCGAAGCCTCGTACATGGCCTGGCCGAGCTTCATCGAGACTTCGGCGAGCGTCTGCGTCTTGGCCTCGATCTCGGTCACATCGTCGCCTTCGGCAGCGGTCTTCAGCGCCGCGATCGCATCGGCGATCGCCGTGCGGTCGGCCTCGGAAACCTTCTCGCCGTATTCCTTCAGAGATTTCTCCGAGGAATGCACCAGCGCCTCGGCCTGGTTGCGGGCCTCGACCAGCGCGCGCCGCTTCTTGTCGGCTTCGGCATTGGCCTCGGCGTCCTTGACCATCTTCTCGATGTCGGCGTCCGAAAGGCCGCCGGACGCCTGGATGCGGATCTGGTGCTCCTTGCCGGTGCCCTTGTCCTTGGCCGAGACGTTGACGATGCCGTTGGCGTCGATGTCGAAGGTGACCTCGATCTGCGGCACGCCGCGCGGCGCAGGCGGGATGCCGACCAGATCGAACTGGCCGAGCGCCTTGTTGTCGGCGGCCATTTCACGCTCGCCCTGGAAGACGCGGATGGTCACCGCCGACTGCGAATCCTCGGCCGTGGAGAACACCTGGCTCTTCTTTGTCGGAATCGTCGTGTTGCGTTCGATCAGCCGCGTGAATACGCCGCCCAGCGTCTCGATGCCGAGCGACAACGGCGTCACGTCGAGCAGCAGCACGTCCTTGACGTCGCCCTGCAGCACGCCGGCCTGGATAGCGGCGCCCAACGCGACGACCTCATCCGGGTTGACGCCCTTGTGCGGCTCCTTGCCGAAGAACTGCTTCACGATCTCCTGGATCTTGGGCATACGGGTCATGCCGCCGACCAGGACGACTTCGTCGATTTCGCCGGCCTTCAGGCCGGCATCCTTGAGCGCCGCCTTGCAAGGATCGATCGTGCGCTGGACGAGATCCTCGACCAGGCTCTCGAACTTCGCCCGCGTCAGCTTCAGCGTCAGGTGCTTGGGGCCGGTGGCATCGGCGGTGATGAAGGGCAGGTTGATCTCGGTCTGCGTGGTGGACGACAGCTCGATCTTGGCCTTTTCAGCCGCTTCCTTGAGGCGCTGAAGGGCGAGCTTGTCGTTCCGCAGGTCGATGCCCTGTTCCTTCTTGAACTCGGCCGCCAGATATTCGACCAGACGCATGTCGAAATCCTCGCCCCCGAGGAAGGTGTCGCCATTGGTCGACTTCACCTCGAACACGCCGTCGCCGATTTCGAGCACCGAAATATCGAACGTGCCGCCGCCAAGGTCATAGACGGCAATCGTCTTGCCTTCCTTCTTGTCCAGTCCATAGGCAAGTGCTGCCGCCGTCGGCTCGTTGATGATGCGCAGCACTTCGAGGCCGGCGATCTTGCCGGCATCCTTGGTCGCCTGGCGCTGGGCGTCGTTGAAATAGGCCGGAACGGTGATGACTGCCTTCTCGACCTTCTCGCCGAGATAGGCCTCCGCCGTTTCCTTCATCTTCTGCAGGATCATCGCCGAGATCTGGCTAGGCGACTGCTTCTTGCCGCCGGCCTCGACCCAGGCGTCGCCATTGTCGCCCTTGACGATCTTGTAGGGGACAAGCTTCTTGTCCTTCTCCGTCACCGGATCGTCGTAGCGGCGGCCGATCAGGCGCTTGACCGCGAAAATGGTGTTCTCAGGATTGGTAACCGCCTGGCGCTTGGCCGGCTGGCCGACGAGGCGCTCGCCGTCGCTGTTGATGGCGACGATGGAAGGGGTCGTGCGGGCGCCTTCCGCATTCTCGATCACCTTGGATTCCTTGCCGTCCATGATGGCGACACAGGAGTTGGTTGTTCCCAGATCGATACCGATTACTTTTGCCATTTCTCTAATCTCTCCGCTAAGCAGGCTCTCAGGACCCGTACAGGCGTTCCGACGAAAGCCCCTGTTCACAAGAAATTCCGCTCCGGCAACCGGCATTCGGCGCTGGACGGCTTGGCGCGTATATAAGAACAGGCTGCGTGGCGCGCAAGCATTCTGCGCAAGGCGTTCACCATTCATCGCGGTTGATCGGATTCGGGACCGGCAGGCCCGTATTTTCGGCGGTGATCCAGCCGGGCCGGCCCCCGGCCCATGAACCTTTCCGCCTCGCCCCGCGACTGATGCTCAGGTGCCGCGTGGTGCGGCCCCGGAAAGGAAAGCCCCATGACCACAGATCCAGAGGCTCCATGGTCTCCGGGAACAGCAGGAGCTCAGCGCGACCATCGCCTTCGGGACCGGGTCGATGCGCTGGGCTTTTCGCCGGTTCCGTTGACCCTGCGCGGACCCAGGCGTATCGTGACGTTGAGGAAAGCAGACAATTCGATCAGGGATGAACGTGCCGGAACGCCGCGCCTTGCCCTGATTTGCGCGCCGGGACCGGATGTTTCTCCCATGACCTGTGGGGGGAGATCCATGTCTTGCGACCACGGCGCGTTCGTGCGCTCTCGTGCCGGCCGTTTGCGCCGCGCCATCGAGGCTGCCAGCGGATTGTCGATCCTGGCGCTCGCCGCTGGGCTCTGGCTCGGTGGCTCGGCACAGGCTCAGGAAACCCGGATCATCTATCCCGGCTCGATGGCAATGACCGGATTCTCCGGCACCATCATTCCCAATTTCGAGGAAGGCCTGCCGCCGGGCGTCGATCCCGTCGACGAAACCTTCATCGACACGGCGCGCGCGACCTTGCGCATCTTCGACGTCTCAAGGCTGGGCGGGCCGGCGTCTGGCCAATTGGTCTTCACCCCGCCACCGTTCGAGGTCACAGCCGGGCAAATCGGCCAGGTGTTCGGCATCACCTACGACGACGGCGTGCGCGACGGCGTCCCATCGGCCATTCCAAACCTCTATGCCGGCGCCACGTCGCTGCACGGCATCCGCATAGTCACGCCAGACGGCGACGCCGACGGCCGGCCGGAGCGGCAGCGCCGCGGCACGGCTGACGCTGTCTTCATGGACGGCCAGTTCGGCACCGAAAACGGCGGCGGCCCCGGAACGATCTGGAAGATCGACGGCATTACCGGCGCCGTCTCGAAATTCGCCGATATCGACACCAATAGCGGTTCCGGCATCGGCGACGTCACTTTTGACAATATCCACCGCCAGTTCTTCGCCAGCGATCTCGACACCGGCCTCATCCACCGCATCGACGCCAATGGCGCGCTGCTCGACACGTTCGACCACGGCATAGCCGGCCGCCCGGCGCACGGGCTTGCCGCCCTTGCCGACGACGGCTCGGTGATTGACATCCAGGGTGCTGCCTTCGACAGCGAGGACCCCGACAGCTGGGGCTACACGCAGGACGAGCGCCGCGTCTGGTCGGTCGCCTATCGTGGCGACCGGCTCTATTATTCGGTCGGTGATAAGGCGGAGATCTGGTCGGTAGGCGTTGCCGGCGACGGCAGTTTCGCCGGCGACCCGCGCTGGGAACTGACGGTCAAGGCCGACAAGGATTACGCGGTCACCGACATCGCCTTCGACAACGAAGGCTTCATGTACCTGGCCCAGCGCGGCCCGGTGGAGAACCGCTACGACTACAGCCAGTTCGCCGATTCCGGCAAGGGTCAGGTCATCCGCTACTGGCGCGAAAATCCGGACGATCCGGCGACGGAATCGGCCTGGGTGGAAGTGCCGCAGGAATATGCGGTCGGCTTCCCGCAAGACAACCGACAGTCGGCCGGCGGCCTCGACCTGCAATATGGCTACGATGCCGAAGGCAATCTCGATACCGGCGTCTGCACCGACACGCTGGTCGATACCGGCGACAAGTTGCGCGACAACCCGGAGCTTGCCGAACAACTCGCAGCCGGCGGGCCACTCGCCGTGCACGGCGTGCAAATCACGCCGACGGCACTGGTCAAGCCGGCCAACATGCCGCCTTTCGGCTCGTGGTTCGTCGACTTCGACAATTATTTCGAAGACCCGGAAGTCGAAGGCCATGTCGGCGACGTCGAGGTCTGGCGCCCCTGCGAAGGCCGTGCCGGCTATTACGAGCAGGTGCCGGGCGGCTATCTGCCACCGTTCTATCCGCCGGACTTTCCGCCCCCCGGCAATCTGCCTCCTTGCCTCGATGTCGAGGATGTCAGGTATTTCTGCACGCCCTCCGGCCTCGAGGCCGATCTCTATCTCCATGACCATGCCGGCTTTGGCGGCGATTCGATCAAGGCTCTGTCCAGGACGCCTGGCGTTGGGGTGACTTCACCTCTGTCGCATGCGCCCGGCGCGCCATACACGATCGGCATCACCGGCCATTACCCTGGCGATACGGTCGATGTCGGGCTCTGCTTCTACAGGCAGTCCGATAGCGACAAGGGTGGCTACTATCCTTGCTGCAAGATGACCTTGCCGCTCAGAACCCCAGCCGTCAGCTGCGAACCGTGAGGAGGGGAAGATGAGCAATCTCGCATTTTTCCCGCCTGCGACAAGCAGCCAATCAACCGGCAAACAATCATTCGTCATGGAGACCATCGTGAAACCCCTGTCACTCGCCAGGCGCGGTGTGCGCTGGCTGATGGCGGCCGGTATCGCGGTCGCCATGCTGAGTCCGCTGCAAGGCTTCGCTGAAGACCTTGCTCCGGCCAAGACCAAGCCTGCCGATGCGGGCATCTACACTGCCGTTCCAGATCCCAGGCTCGATTTCGACAATCCTCGCATCGTCAATCCGGAGCCGGGCCGGATTGTGCCCTTCTTCACCAAGAAAGGCACCCAGAGAGGCTGCGACTATGTCGTATACTCGCTGAGCTTTGGCTTGCGCGGCAATCCGCAGGGTTTTGCCAGCCCGGACCTCGCCGCCATGCTGAAAAAGGTCAGGCTCGATTTCAGGGACCAGCTCCCGCACGGCCTGCGCATCGTCGGCGTGCATGTGACCGGCGACGGCACCGATGCGTCCGGCGGACCGCTGCCCGGTGCTGCGATCAGCAGTTCGGCTACACCGGACGATACCGCGGCGGTGCCCGATTTCCGGATTTCCGCCAGCGATCTCGACGGCATCGGCGCTGCGAACGAGCGCGCCGTCACCTTCCAGATCACCGCCAAGATCGACCATGCGGCGTTTCCGTCGCCGACGATCGTTCACAACCAGGGCCTGGTCAAGGTGAGCCGCGAACGCGGCGCCGGCATCGAAATCCCGTCGCAGGACCCGGGCAAGCCGGACGACGGCAATTACCTCACGGGTGCAAAGACCTCGATCAAGATCGACGTCACCAGGTGCAACCCGCCGCCTCCACCTCCCGGCAAGGAATGCTTCAAGGTGGAGCGAGGCACGGTTGATTGCGTGCCCGGCGGCGGCGCCTTCATCTACCACATGCCGGTCGGCCCAGAGATGGCTGGCAAATGGGTGCAGCTTTCGACGACGACACCCGGCATCACCATCATTCCCGACACGCAATTGGTGCCGGCCGGCGGCGGTGTGCTCAATTGGAAGATCGTCGGCGCTTCACCCGGCGACGTCATCCACATCATCGTCACCGGTATCGAAACCTATGCCGGCCCGAGGGAGGGCTGGGGCCTGTGCTGTACGCAGACTGTCGATATCGTCATCCCGCGTGATCAGCGCTGCCCACCGAAGGACAAGGAACCGGATCTGAAAGTCGAAAAGCGCGCCGACGTGCAACGTTGCACGATGGGTGGCGGCTGCGACTTCACCATCAGGGTCACCAATGTCGGCGATGCACCCTACCACGGCAAGATCGTGCTCAACGAAGTCACCCTGCCGGCCGGCTCCACCCTCGATTCAGGGCCGAACCCGCCTTGGGTCTGCGCGCCTGGAACCACCCCGATGATTTGCACTCATCCGGTGACCACGCTCAATCCGGGTGCCTCTGTCGACCTCAAGCTCGGCTTCAAGCTGGCCGCAGGCTGGCGAGGCAGCGCCTTGCGCAACTGCGCCACTTACAATTACGGCGCCAGCGGCAAGCCGCTTTTCGGCAGCCAGCAAAACGATCGCGGCTGTGCTTCGATCCCGGTCTGCCGGCGTGGCGATCGTGACCGCAACTGCCGGCCGCCGGTGGAGAAGAAGGTCGACCTGATCCTGAAGAAGCGCGCCCGCACCGAATTCTGTTCGGCCGATGGCGTCTGCACCTTCGTGGTCGACATAATCAACAATGGCAGCGTCCCCTATAATGGGCCGCTGACGGTCGTCGATACCTATCCGGGCGGCGTGCCGGCATCCTCGACCTTCGGCCCGACGCCGCCATGGACATGCGGACCGAACGGCCCCGGCCAGTTCCGCTGCGACAATGCCGGCATCGTGCTGTTGCCTGGCGCCTCGACGCCGATCTTCGTCAGGGCGGTGATGCCGGCCAACTACCGGCCCGACAGTGTCGAGAACTGCGCCGAGGTGAAGGCTATTCCCGGTGAGAACGACATCACCAACAACAGGGCCTGCACCAAGGAACGCATCCGTCATCCGAATGCCGGCCAGCCGGCCCTGCGCATCACCAAGGTTTGCAATGGTTCGCTGGCCGGTGCTGCGGTCGTTTCCTGCCGCATTACCGTCATCAGCCTCGGCACCACTGCCCCGACCGGTCCGGTACGGGTCAACGATGCCGCGACGCTGATAGCCGGCGGAGCGCCGGTCCAGATCCAGACCGTCACCCCAGACGGCGCGGAATGGACTTGCGGACCGGTTCCGGCCAATGCGCTGTCGTGCCAGCTTGCCGGCGCCGTCATGACGCCTGGAACCAGCCGCCATTTCGACGTGACGGTTGCCGCGAACGGCGAATTCGAGAACTGCGCACGCGGCTCCTACGGCCCGGCTCCGGGAGACGACATCGTCTATCCGATCGGCCAGGCCTGCGCCAAGGGCGGCGGCGCCTCGACCATCCGCGTCGAGAAGACCGGCGATGCCGAGTGCAAGCCCGGCCAGCCCTGCTCGTTCGAGATCGCCATCACGAACGATGGCGCGAGCGCCTTCTCCGGCCCGGTTCGCATCGGCGATGCGATCGGCGTCGAAGGCCTCGGCCGGCTGGAGGGCGTTGCGATCACCTCGATCGATCCGCCCTTCGGCTGCTCGCCGGAGCCGGCAATCTTGCCTGTGTCCTGCATCGCTCAACTGACGCTCGGCGCCGGGGAAAGCCACGTTCACAACGTGACCGTGGTGCTTCCCGACGACGGTCGCCTGGCAAATCTGCAGGGCACTGTCAATGGTCAGAACTGCGTCGGCGTGCTCTCTCCCGACACGCCGGTGCAAGGCGGCGGCGACGTGTTGTCCCGCGGCGCGGCCAACGTGCAGGGCGATCACGGCAAGGCCTATGCCTGTCATCCCTTCACCATCAGGAATGAGGTGAAGAAGGAATGCTCGGCAGGCTTCGTCATGAACGACGCCGGCAACTGCGTCTGCCCGCCCGGCACGACCTTCCGCAACGGCCAATGCTCGTCCGGCGGCGGCACGGTCATCGTGCCGAAGCCAAAACCTTGCGTTCTGCTCAAAGGCCAGATCCGTACCGAAGACGGACGCTGCGTCTGCCCGCACGGAACCGAACTGGAGAACGGCGCTTGCGTGGGGAAAGAGCCGAAGCCCGAGCAGTGCACCATCCGTGGCCAGATCCACGACGCTGCCGGCGATTGCGTCTGCCCGCGGGGCACGGAAGTCAGGGGTAGTGCCTGCCGGCCAATCCAGCCGAAGCCGGAGCAGTGCACCATCCGCGGTCAGATCCACGACGCCGGTGGCGATTGCGTCTGCCCGCGGGGTACGGAAGTCAGGGGCAATGCCTGCCGGCCAATCCAGCCGAAGCCGGAGCAGTGCACCATCCGCGGGCAGATCCACGACGCCAACGGCGATTGCGTCTGCCCGCGGGGTACGGAAGTGCAAGGCAATGCCTGCAGGCGCAAGAAGCCTGTTGTGGTGGAGTGCCCGATACCCGGTCAGATCCACAACAAGCGTGGCGTTTGCGTCTGCCCGCGTGGGACAGAGCTGCGCGACGGCGCCTGCCGCAAACCGCGGCTGGAGTGCGCACCGGGCGCGCGGCCGATTAATGGCCAGTGCCAACCGATCCGCAAACCGAGCCTGCTGCTGAATCCAGATGTTCTTCAGCAGCTGCCAAGGCGCAAGCCGCAGCTCGAGCAATAGGATCGCGCGCGAACTTCAAACGGGTGATCATTCGATCAAGAAAACCCCGCCGGAGCGATCCGGCGGGGTTTTTCTTTGGCTGGCAGATGAAAGAGCAGCGAAAACCTGAAGCCGTGGCATCAGCGGAAGAACAAACCGGCTTCCACTTTCCGGACTCGACTCATGGTCTAGGCAGGCGATACAGAGGGTCCGTAAACCGAGGCGTTCGGGAAGACCGCGTCATGAGCAAAAAAACCCTGATCGCGCCATCGGTGCTGGCTTCCGATTTCTCGAAGCTCGGCGACGAGGTCGAGGCGGTGGCGGCCGCCGGCGCCGACTGGATCCATCTCGACGTCATGGACGGGCATTTCGTCCCCAACATCACCTTCGGGCCGCCGGTGATCAAGGCGATCCGCAACCGCACCAAGGCCTTCTTCGACTGCCATCTGATGATCGCCCCCGCCGACCCCTATCTGGCCGCCTTCGCCGAGGCCGGCTGCGACGGCATCACGGTGCACGCCGAAGCCGGGCCGCATCTCGACCGCTCGCTGCAGACGATCAAAAACCTTGGCAAGAAGGCCGGCGTGTCGCTCAACCCCGCGACACCGGAGACGATGATCGAATACGTGCTCGACCGGCTCGATCTTATCCTGATCATGACGGTCAATCCGGGCTTCGGCGGCCAGGCCTTCATTCCGGCGATCGTAGACAAGGTGAAGCGGGTGAAGGCGCTGATCGGTGACAGGCCGATCCGGATCGAGATCGACGGCGGCATTTCGCCGGAAACTGCGCCCCTGGTCACCGCCGCCGGCGCCAGCGTGCTGGTCGCCGGTGCGGCCATTTTCAAGGGCGGCAGCGTCGCAGCCTATCGGGCAAACATCGAGGCAATCAGGGCAGCGGCGGACAAGGCGGCCGGCTGACCGCCGCCGTTCGGCCGGAGACAGCCGCTCGGGGGGACTTTTGAGCAACCATCTGTTCGATGCTTTCCGTGCCCGGATGCCCACGCCCGGACGCCTTTTGATGGAGGCAGAGGACGGGCGCTCGATCAGCTATGGCGAAATGCTGGCGCGCTCCGCTCAACTGGCACATGTGCTGTCGCAGCTGGGCGTCGAAGCCGGCGACCGCGTCGCCGTTCAGGTCGAGAAGAGCCCGGAGGCCATTTTCCTTTATCTCGCTTGCCTGCGTGCCGGCGCGATCTTCCTGCCGCTCAACACCGCCTATACGCTGACCGAACTCGACTACTTCTTCAGGGATGCCGAACCACGACTGATCGTCTGCGACCCGGCGCGAGTGACCGAGATCGGCGTTTTGGCGCAGGCCTCGGGCGCTGCGGTCGCGACACTCGGCAGCAAGGGCGAGGGTTCGTTGACCGATCGCGCCTCCGAGACGGCCATGGACTTCCACGACGTGGCGCGCGGACCGGACGACCTTGCTGCGATCCTCTACACATCCGGCACCACCGGCCGTTCGAAAGGCGCCATGCTCAGCCACGAAAACCTCGCCTCCAATGCGCGGGTGCTGGTCGACCTCTGGCGCTTCACTGCCGCAGACGTGCTGATTCACGCGCTGCCGGTTTTCCACACGCATGGCCTTTTCGTCGCCACCAATGTCGTCCTGATGGCCGGCGCCTCGATGCTGTTCGAAACCAAATTCGACCCGGCCCGCATCGTCTCGCTGCTGCCGCGGGCCACCGTGCTGATGGGCGTGCCGACCTTCTACGTCCGCCTGCTGCAGCAGGACGGTTTGAACCGGCAAGCGGCGAAAAACATCCGTCTGTTCATTTCCGGCTCGGCGCCGCTTTTGGCCGAGACGCACAGAGCCTGGCGAGAGCGCACCGGCCACGCCATCCTCGAGCGCTACGGCATGACCGAGACCAACATGAACACGTCGAATCCTTATGATGGCGAGCGGCGTGCCGGCACGGTCGGGTTTCCCCTGACCGGCGTTTCCCTGCGCATCACCGACCCCGAGAGCGGCGAAACACTTGCCAAGGGCGATGTCGGCATGATCGAGGTGAGGGGTCCCAATGTCTTTTGCGGCTACTGGCGCATGCCGGAAAGAACCAAAGCGGAGTTCCGTGACGACGGTTTCTTCATCACCGGCGATCTCGGACTGATCGATGCTGACGGCTATGTCCACATCGTCGGCCGCGGCAAGGACCTGATCATTTCCGGCGGCTACAATATCTATCCAAAGGAAGTCGAGAGCGAGATCGACGCACTGCCTGGCGTCGCCGAAAGCGCTGTCATCGGCGTTGCCCATCCGGATTTCGGCGAAGGCGTCACCGCTGTCGTGGTGAGGGCGCTGGGCTCGACCATCAGCGCCGCAGGGATCGTTGAGGCCATCGCCGGGCGCCTCGCTAGGTACAAGCATCCGAAACGGGTGATCTTCGTCGACGAACTGCCGCGCAACACGATGGGCAAGGTGCAGAAGAACCTGCTGCGCGAAGCCTACAAGGACCTCTATACGTCCAAAGCCGGCTAACCTAACGAGCAGGGCTGCCTGCAAAAACCCTGGCACCATCGATCCAGACGCTTTTAATGTCCAGATCGTCCGACAGCGAAACGATGTTGGCCGCGGTACCGTTGGCGAAGCGCCCGAGCCGGTGCGACTGGCCGATCGCCTGCGCCGGATAGAGCGAGGCCATGCGCAAGGTTTCGTCGAGGTCGAGGCCGACGACGCGGTGCATGAAGCGCACCGCGGAAATCATGTCGAGATCCGCGCCCGCCAGCGTGCCGTCGGCAAGTGTCAGCCTGCCATCCTTGCGGTGGATGGTGCGGCCGTTCAGCGTGAACGAGGTCATGTCGGTGCCGATTGTCGCCATGGCATCGGTAACGAGCAGGATCTTGCCCGGCCCCTGCTTGGCGCGCAAGGCGATGGCCATGGTGGCCGGATCGACATGGATACCGTCGGCGATGATGCCGGCATAGAATGTGCCTGTATCGATTGCGGCGCCCGCCAGCCCCGGCTCGCGATTGCCGATCTGGCTCATCGCATTGAACAGATGGGTGACCACCGTTGCGCCGGCCTCGGCAAAGGCGCGAGCCGTGGCATAGCCGGTATCGGAATGGCCGATGCTGACGACAATGCCGGCCTTGCTAAGCGCCGACACCTGGCTGGGCTCGACGGATTCGGGCGCCACCGTCGTCAGCAGCACGGGCAGGTCTTTCCGTGCGGCGATCAGCATCGTCTGGTCGGAGTCTAGCATCGGCCGGATCAAAGCCGGGTCATGTGCGCCCTTGCGGGCGATCGACAGATGCGGCCCTTCGAGGTGCAGGCCCAGGAACCCCGGCACCTTCCTCCGTGCCGCTTCGGCTCCGGCCGCAACCGCCGCGGCGGTGATCTCGGACGTGTCGGTGATCAGCGTCGGCAACAGCGCCGCCGTGCCGAAGGGTGCGTGCGCCCGGCAGATGGTCTCGATCGAGGCGACGTCCGGATGGTCGTTGAGCATGACGCCGCCGCCGCCATTGACCTGCAGATCGACGAAGCCAGGCGCCAGCATGCCGCCGCCGGTCTCGATACGCGCAACATCGGATGGAATGGCACCGGCGGCAACAATGGCCTCGACGAGGCCGTCGCGCACGACAAGCGCCGCATTGTCGTGCCAGTCGTCGCCATCGAAAATCCGGGTGCCAGTCAGGGCAAAACGGTCGCTCATAGGGTTTCCGTTACCTTGCGCAGATTGGGCGGCGTGTCGGGGTCGAGGCCGCGATGGCGGGCAAAAGCCTCGACGAAACCATAGAACGACACGATCAGCGTCAGCGGGTCGGTCAGCGGATGACCGGTTGCGACATGCGGCAGGCGCTGAGCGCTCTTTGCCTTGTTCGACGTCACAAAGACGGCAGCGCCCTTGCCGGCCAGGCTGTCGGCGGCATCGGCCACCGATGGCTCGGACGCATCGCGAGCAGCCAGAGCCAGCACCGGGAAACCGGGACCGACCAGCGCCAGCGGGCCGTGCATGACCTCGGCGGCACTATAGGCTTCCGCATGCATGGCGCAGGTTTCCTTGAATTTCAGCGCCGCCTCGTTGGCGATCGCCGCCGACGGGCCGCGGCCGAGAATGAACAGCGATTTCGGCGTCTCGAGTGCCCCAGCCAGCGCCATCCAGTCGCAGGCGATCGCCTTGCGAAAATGCTCCGGCAAGCGCGCGAGCGCCACCAGGAGTTTCTCGTCGCCGGTGCAATGCGCCATCAAGGCGAGTCCTGCGACGGCTGAATTGACGAAGGTCTTCGTCGCCGCGACGCTGCGCTCCGGTCCGGCCAGGATGTCGATCGCGTAGTCCGAAGCCCGCGCCAGCGGCGAATCGGCGGTGTTGGTGATGGCGACGGTCAGCGAACCGCCGGTCCTCGCCGCTTGCGCCATTGCAACGATGTCCGGGCTCTTGCCGGACTGCGAGATCGCCAGGCAGGCCGAGCCGCCCAGCTTCAGCTTGGCGCCATAGATCGAGGCGATCGACGGGCCGACCGATGCAACCGCCAGCCCGGCGGTCAACTCCACGGCATATTTCATGAAGGTCGCGGCATGGTCGGACGAGCCGCGCGCCACGGTGACGACGAAATTCGGGTCGCGCTCGCGAATGCCGCGTCCAGCTTCCGTCAGCACCGCGGCCGAGCCATCGAGCAGACGGGCGGTGGCCTCCGGGATCTCCTCGATCTCGCGCCGCATATGGGTCGTTGTCGCGGTCATGGCCGGCCCTCTTCGCCCGGCCCGCTCAGCCGGAGTTCGGCGACAAAATCATAGGCGTCGCCCCTGTAGATGGAGCGGGTAAACTCGATCACCTTGCCGCTCGCCAGATAGGAGATACGCTCGATGTGCAGGCCGGCAATGCCCGGCGGTACTTCCAGCAGCTGTGCGTCGCTATCGCCGAGATTGGTGGCGGAAATGCGCTGCACCGCCCGCACCGGCCTGTTGCCGGTCTTTTCCAACGCGGCGTAGAGCGACGAACCAATCGCCGCCGGATCGGGCAGCACGCTTGTCGATAGCGAGGCGCGCTCGATCGCCAGCGGCGTGTCGTTGGCGATACGAAGGCGCGCCACGCGCGCCACCAATTCGTTCGACGCCAGGCCGAGCACCATCATCTCGTCGGGCGACGGCGGATAGAGGCCGCGGTCGAGCCAAGCCGAACGCACCGCCATGCCGCGCCGTGCCATGTCCTCGGTAAACGAGGTCAGCATCGACAGCGACTGCTCGACGCGCTCCATACGTGGCGCAACGAAGGTACCGGAACCATGGCGCTGGACGAGGATGCCGCCCTTGACCAGGTCCTGCACCGCCTTGCGCACGGTGACGCGCGAAATGTCGGCCTTGCTAGCGATGTCGCGCTCGGAAGGCAGCGCATCGCCAGGTCCGATCAGCCCGCGTTTGACCGCATCCTCGATACTCTTCCTGAGCTGCAGATAGAGCGGCGCGCCACTCTGCGACGATTGTTTCAGCGCCGCGAATATCTGGTCGGCGGCCTCACTCATCGAGCTGCCTCCGCCGTGTTTGCGAAAATCCGAGCCGCCATCTGAACCGCGCCGCCCAGCGCGTCGTCGAGCGGCGGTTTCAGCAGCGCCCGGTAGCGGGCCGACAGGCGCGGCGCGTAAAGCGGCGCCAACCCGCCGAGCAGGCAGAGCGGATCGCCGCCGCCCAGGTCGAGCACGCCAAGCGCTGCTTCGACATCGGCGACCGCCTTGTCGAGGATCCAGATAGCGACGACGTCGCCTTTTTCGGCATGTTCGAACACCTTGGGCGCGAAGCCGCCGAAATCGCCGGGCTTGGCGTTGGTGGTGAATTCGACCAGATCCTCGGGATTGTTACGGAAGATGGCGAGCATGGTCTCCGTCAGCGGCGATCCCTGGCGGATGCCGTCATAGGCGAGCAGCGTCTGCTCGAGCAGGTCGCGGCCGATACGGGCGCCGCTGCCCTGGTCGCCGACCTGGAACCCCCAGCCGCCGATGGCGCGCGACTTGCCTTGTTTGCGTGCCATATAGGCGGTGCCCGTGCCGAGTATGGCCATGGCGCCGTCGCCGGAGCCAACCGCGCCTTCCAGCGCGATCTCGGCGTCGGTCTCGACACGGCTGATGCGAAACGGCAGGATCGCTTCGAGCTGCTGCCGGTAGGTGCCGACATTGGCGCCGGCAAGACCGAGAACGGCCGGAGTTTGCGGGATCAGTGCGGGATCCTTGCCCGCGGCGACAAAGGCCTGCTGCGCTGCGTCGACGATGTTCGTCCTGGCGCCGGTGAGATCGGTTCGGATGTTGGCGGCACCGCTTTTGGCGCGGCCGAGGACGATGCCGTCGGCCGTTGCAAGGGCCGCCCTGCAGCTGGTGCCGCCGCCATCGATGCCGAGCACGAATTTCACGCGATTTCTCCTCCGGGCGGATAATACCAATAAAATACCAATAGCCAAGGATTAATTTCCGTTTCAAAAAAGTTAAGGCGTAGTTTGTTGGAAAATCAGCCAATTTCGTTCGCAAGCCTGCACTGCCGCAAGGATTTCATTAATGCGTGTGGACAAGTGGTATTTTTTTGGTATGGTTTTCTCGATTGGAGGAAAGCGGATGGCCGAAACGCGCACCGAAGCGCTTCACCAGAATGCCGAGGGACTGGATATCCAGGCCCCGGAAGCCGTCCTTTCCTCTTTGGCCAACGCACAGATCGAGGCCGCCAAGGCCGTGCACGGCGCCATTCCTGCCATTGCTGCGGCAGCCGAAATCATCGCAAGCAGACTGAAAAGCGGCGGCAAGCTCGCCTATGCGGCTGCCGGCAGTTCGGGCCTGATGGCACTGGCCGACGCGCTTGAGCTGCCGGGCACTTTCGGCATCCAACGCGACCGCATCGCCATCCTGATCGCCGGCGGCGACGAGGCCTTCAAGACACTGGCCGGCGGGCCGGAGGACGACACCGAGGAAGCTTCGGCAGCAGTTGCCGCCGCCCGCATCGGCAAGGGCGACTGCCTGATCGCCGTCTCGGCCAGCGGCTCGACACCTTATGCAGTCAGGGCGATCGAGGACGCCAGGCGCCGCGGTGCGGCGACCATTGCCATCGCCAACAACAGGGATGCGCCGCTGTTGCGGCTGGCCGACATCGCCATCCTGCTCGAAACGCCGCCGGAGCTGATTGCCGGCTCAACGCGCATGGGCGCAGGCACCGCCCAGAAGATCGCGCTCAACATGCTGTCGACGCTCGCCGCCATCCATCTCGGCCATGTCCATGACGGCTACATGGTCAACCTCATGGCCGACAACATCAAGCTGCGCGACCGCGCCGCACGCATCGTCGCCGCCGTCAGCGGGCGCGACAAGGACGAGGCGGCGCGCCTGCTCGAAAGGAGCGGCGGCGTCGTCAAGACCGCTATTCTGCTCGCCGCCGGCGCCGCCAGCGCCGATGCAGCCGAGAAGATATTGGAAGGGACTGGCCACAAGCTGCGGCCGGCCCTTTCCGCGATCGAGGGGAGCAAGGGGCGCAATGCCTCTGTTCTCATCAAAACCGAACCTGAAAAAGGTCAACAGGGAGACTGAGCATGACAACGAAGCTACTGACGGCACTTCTTCTCGGCACCAGCATTCTCGGCTCCGCCGGGGGGGCGTATGCCGACGACGTAACGCTCAACATCGAAAGCTGGCGCGGCGACGACCTTGCCATCTGGAAGGACAAGCTGATCCCGGCCTTCGAAGCCAAGAACCCGGGCATCAAGGTGGTGTTCGCGCCGTCGGCGCCGACCGAATATGACGCCGCCCTCGGCGCCAAGCTCGCCGCCGGCTCGGCCGGCGACCTGATCACCTGCCGCCCGTTCGACAAGTCGCTGGAACTCTTCAAGAAGGGCAACCTCGCCGACATCTCGACCCTGCCCGGCATGGAGAACTTCTCCGACGTCGCCAAGGCCGCCTGGCAGACCGACGACGGCAAGTCGAGTTTCTGCGTGCCGATGGCCTCCGTCATCCATGGCTTCATCTACAACAAGGACGCCTTCGACAAGCTCGGCATCAAGGTGCCGGAGACGCGCGACGAATTCTTCGCCGCGCTCGACAAGATCAAGGCCGACGGCACTTACATCCCGATGGCGATGGGCACCAAGGACCTCTGGGAAGCGGCGACCATGGGCTACCAGAACATCGGCCCCAACTACTGGAAGGGCGAGGAAGGTCGCCTGGCGCTGATCAAGGGCGAGCAGAAGCTGACCGATCCGCAGTGGGTCGAGCCCTTCAAGGAACTGGCCAAGTGGAAGGACTACCTCGGCGACGGCTTCGAGGCGCAGACCTATCCGGACAGCCAGAACCTGTTCACGCTCGGTCGCGCCGCCATCTACCCGGCCGGCTCGTGGGAGATCGGCCTGTTCAACACGCAGGCGCAGTTCAAGATGGGCGCCTTCCCGCCGCCGGTGCAGAAGGCCGGCGACACCTGCTACATCTCCGACCACACCGACATCGGCATGGGCCTCAATGCGGCCTCGAAGAACGCGGATGCGGCCAAGACCTTCCTGTCCTGGGTGGCCTCGCCGGATTTCGCCACCATCTACGCCAACGCGCTGCCGGGCTTCTTCAGCCTGAACAACACCCCGGTGAAGATGGAAGACCCGCTGGCCCAGGAATTCGTCTCCTGGCGCGGCAAGTGCAAGTCGACGATCCGCTCGACCTACCAGATCCTGTCGCGCGGCACGCCGAACCTCGAAAACGAGACGTGGGTTGAATCGGCCAACGTCATCAACGGCACCGACACGCCGGAAGCTGCCGCCAAGAAGCTGCAGGACGGCCTCGACAGCTGGTACAAGCCGGCGAAGTAAAGCGCGGCGAAGCGTTGTCTCCCCCCTCGAGGGGGAGATGTCGCCGAAGGCGACAGAGGGGGTCGGTCGAGGCAGACTGCGGCTTGATCGCTGCTGGAAAGCACGGTCGAACGACGATGGCGTGCTCCTCTGCCGACCCCACCCGCCTCGCTTTGCGAGGTACCCTCCCCTCGAGGGGGAGGGAGGCGCCGCGCCCTTTGGCGGCAATAGCAAGACCTGATCGGCGGGGACCGAACGCATGGCCGCAGCACTGAAAAGACCGTTCCGTTGGCATATCGGCGTTTTCCTGGCGCCGGCGCTGCTGGTCTATACGGCGATCATGATCCTGCCGCTGGCCGGCACGCTGCAGCTGTCGCTGTTCCGCAACATCAACCAGTCGCAGGTCTTCGTCGGACTGGAAAATTTCCGCATGCTGTTCGGTGATCCCAACTGGTCGGTCAATTTCTGGAACGCGCTCAGGAACAATGTCTGGTTCTTCATCATCCACATGCTGGTGCAGAACCCGATCGGCGTCCTTTTGGCCGCACTTCTGTCCAGCCCCAGGCTACGGTTTTCCGCCTTCTACCGCACGGCGATCTTCGTGCCGACGATCCTGTCTTTCGTCATCGTCGGCTTCGCCTGGAAGCTGATCCTGTCGCCGCTATGGGGCGTGGCGCCGCATATGATGGACCTTGTCGGCCTGAAAAGCCTGTTCACGCCCTGGCTCGGCAAGGCGCAATATGCGCTGACCGCGCTCAGCCTGATCTCGGTGTGGCAGTTCGTCGGCATCCCGATGATGCTGATCTATGCGGCACTGCTGTCCATTCCCGAAGAGGTGATCGAAGCGGCCGAATGCGACGGCATCACTGGGATGGCGCAGTTCTGGAAGATCAAGCTGCCGCTCATCCTGCCGTCGATCGGCATCATCTCGATCCTGACCTTCGTCGGCAACTTCAACGCTTTCGACCTGATCTACACCGCGCAAGGCGCGCTGGCCGGGCCGAACTATTCAACGGATATTCTCGGCACCTTCCTCTACCGCGCCTTCTTCGGTTTCCAGCTGCAGGTCGGCGATCCCAACATGGGCGCGGCGATCGCCACGATGATGTTCCTGATCATCCTCGGCGGCGTCTGCGTCTATCTGTTCCTCGTACAGACGCGCTTGCGTCGCTACCAGTTTTAGGGGAGCGCGACCATGAGCACCGCAACCCGCTCGCTGCCCCGCACCATCGGCGCGCATGCGATCCTTCTGACCTACACCGCAATCGCGCTTTTTCCGGTCATCCTCGTGATCATGAATTCGTTCAAATCGCGCGCAGGGATTTTCGGCGCGCCGCTGACGCCGCCGACGCCAGGGACCTTCGACCTGATCGGCTACACCACGGTGATCGGCCAGGGCGACTTCATCCACTATTTCCAGAACAGCCTTGTCGTCACCGTCGCCTCGCTGTTCTTCGTGCTTTTGTTCGGCGCCATGGCTGCCTTCGCGCTGTCGGAATACCGCTTCCGCGGCAATTCGCTGATGGGGCTCTATCTGGCGCTCGGCATCATGATCCCGATCCGCCTCGGCACCGTCGCCATCCTGCAGCTGATGGTGGCGAGCGGGCTGGTCAACACGCTGACGGCGCTGATCCTGGTCTACACGGCGCAGGGCCTGCCGCTTGCCGTCTTCATCCTGTCGGAATTCATGAAGCAGGTCTCCGACGACCTGAAGAACGCCGGCCGCATCGACGGGCTATCGGAATACACCATCTTCTTCCGCCTGGTGTTGCCGCTGGTCAGGCCATCTATGGCAACGGTCGCCGTCTTCACCATGATCCCGATCTGGAACGATCTGTGGTTCCCGCTGATCCTGGCGCCGTCGGAGGAAACCAAGACGGTGACGCTCGGCGCGCAACTGTTCCTCGGCCAGTTCGTCACCAACTGGAATGCCATCCTGGCGGCACTGTCGCTGGCGATCATGCCGGTGCTGATCCTCTACGTCATCTTCTCGCGGCAGCTGATCCGCGGCATCACTTCGGGAGCGGTCAAGTGAGTGAGGGTCGGGACGCGATCAGTCGAGGCCTCACCGAGTCGGCAATCCGCCACAGATTCCGCGGCGTTCGCAAAACAAACTATTATCGCGAATGGCCGGAAACGGTCTGTCTGCTTAACCTTCAGAAGTCTGCCTGGGGACCGCAGTTCTATCTCAATGCAGCTGTCTGGCTGACTCGGTTCGGGATCGAGCGTCGACCGAAGGAATACAACTGTCATATCGTCTGGCGTGTCAACTCCCTGATGGTTAGCGAGCAATCCAAGGCATTCACCGAGGCGCTGGATCTGGATCGTCCGTTGCCGGACGACCGGAGGTCTTCTCTGATCAAAGAGGGAGTCGATACATACGGGTTCGGACTTCTGGCACGTTGTGAAAGCGAAAAGGCTGCTCTGCAGATCGCCAGTGAGTATGGATCGAGTATTAGGATGGACCTGAAAGCCCGCGCTCTACTAAAGGCAAACTGAAATGGACCAACCCCTTCGCGTTGTCATCGCCGGCCTCGGCAATATGGGGCGCAGCCATGCGTTGGCGTATCACACCAATCCGGGATTCCAGATCGCCGCGCTGGTCAACCGCTCCGATGTGCCGCTGCCGGAAGGGCTTTCGACCTACGCCATCCGGCGTTCCTTCGACGAGGCGCTACGCGACGAAAAGCCCGATGTCGCCTGCATCGCTACCTATTCCGACAGCCATGCCGACTATGCGGTCAGTGCATTCGAGGCCGGCTGCCATGTCTTCGTCGAAAAGCCGCTGGCAACGACGGTCGCCGATGCAAAGCGCGTGGTCGCGGCAGCCAAGGCCAACGGCAAAAAACTGGTGATCGGCTACATCCTGCGCCATCACCCGTCCTGGATCCGGCTGATCGCCGAGGCGCGCAAGCTCGGCGGCCCTTACGTGTTCCGCATGAACCTCAACCAGCAATCCTCCGGCCATAGCTGGGAGACGCACAAGCAGTTGATGCAGACGACATCGCCGATCGTCGATTGCGGCGTGCATTATCTCGACGTGATGCTGCAGATCACCGACGCCAGGCCAGTCGAGGTGCGCGGCATGGGGCTGAGGCTGAGCGACGAGATCGCGCCGTCAATGTACAATTACGGTCATCTGCAGGTGCTATTCGACGACGGTTCGGTCGGCTGGTACGAGGCCGGCTGGGGGCCGATGATTTCGGAGACGGCTTTCTTCGTCAAGGACGTGATCTCGCCCAATGGCTGCGTGTCGATCGTCATGAAGGAGGGTGTCAGGTCCGACGACATCGACACCCACACCAAGACCTCGACCATCCGCCTGCACAGCGCGGCGACCGGCGCCGACGGCAAGTTCGCGAAACCGGACGAAATGCTGTCGATGCAAGGCGAGCCCGGCCATCAGGACCTCTGCGACCTGGAACAGGCGTTTGTGCTGAAGGCGATCCGCGAGGATCTGGACTTGACCCGCCACATGGACGACGCGGTGAAGTCGCTCGCCGTCTGCCTTGCCGCAGACGAGAGCGTGCGCAGCGGCCTCGCCGTGAAACTCTAGAACAGGGACGAAGCCGTGGGCTCGCTGAACATCGAGAACGTGAAAAAAGCCTTTGGGCCGGTCGAGGTGCTGAAGGGCATCAACCTCGAGGTGACGGATGGCGAGTTCGTCGTCTTCGTCGGTCCATCCGGTTGCGGGAAGTCGACGCTGCTCAGGGTCATTGCCGGGCTGGAGGACTCGACCTCGGGCCGCGTGGTGATCGACGGGGCGGACGTCTCCGCCACGCCGCCGGCCAAGCGCGGTATCGCCATGGTGTTCCAGACCTATGCGCTCTATCCGCATCTGACTGTGAAGAACAATATGGGCCTCGGCCTCAAGCAGGCGGGCACGCCGGCGGCCGAGATCGACCGCCGCATCGGCATCGCTTCCTCGATGCTGTCGCTGGAGCCCTACCTCTCGAGGCGGCCGGCCGAGTTGTCCGGCGGCCAGCGCCAGCGCGTCGCCATCGGCCGCGCCGTGGTGCGTGAGCCCAAGCTTTTTCTGTTCGACGAGCCGCTGTCGAACCTCGACGCCGCACTGCGCGTCAACACCAGGCTGGAGATCGCGCAATTGCATCGCCGGCTGAAGGCCACGATGATCTATGTCACCCACGACCAGGTCGAGGCGATGACACTGGCCGACAAGATCGTCGTGCTGAACGCGGGAAAGATCGAGCAGATCGGCGGACCGATGGAGCTTTACAATTCGCCGGCAAATGAATTCGTCGCCGGCTTCATCGGCTCACCGAAGATGAACTTCGTCGACGGGGCCAGGCTTGGCGAGACGGCCAAGACCATTGGTGTCCGCCCCGAGCACCTGACCGTCGATCCGAAATCCGGTGCCTGGAAAGGCACGGTTGTCCATGCCGAGCACCTTGGCGCCGACACCAATCTCTATCTCGACTGCGAGAAGGCCGGCTTGATCACAGTGCGCATTTTTGGCGTCTATAACGCCGAACCGGGTGCCACGCTCTACGCGACGCCGGATCCGGCAAAGACATACCGGTTTGGGGCCGATGGGAAGGTGCTGAAATAGCGCAGGTGCCGACTCCCCTTCTCCCCTTGTGGGCTAGCGTGCGCACACCTCTCCGAAGCAGATGTGTGCGCACGCTAGCCCCCAGGGGAGAAGGCAAAGCGCCGCCTACAAATCCGCCTTGAACGTCTGCTTCTGGATGCCCAGCCCTTCGATACCGAGCTCGACCACGTCGCCGGGCTTCAGGAAGACCGGCGGCTTCATGCCGAGGCCGACGCCGGGCGGCGTGCCGGTAGAGATGATGTCGCCCGGGTGCAGCGACATGAACTGGCTGAGATAGGAGACGAGATAAGCGACGCCGAAGACCATGGTCTTGGTCGAGCCGTTCTGCATGGTCTTGCCGTTGACCGTCAGCCACATCGGGATGTTCTGCGGGTCCTTGATCTCGTCCTTGGTCACCAGCCACGGGCCGATCGGCCCGAACGTGTCGCAGGACTTGCCCTTGGTCCACTGGCCCTGGCGCTCGGCCTGGAAGGCGCGCTCGGAGACGTCGTGCGCGACGCAATAGCCGGCGACATAATCAAGCGCCTCGGCCTCGGTGACATACTTTGCAGTCTTGCCGATCACCACGCCGAGCTCGACCTCCCAGTCGGTCTTCACCGAGCCGCGCGGGATCAGCACGTCGTCGTTCGGCCCGACAATAGCCGAGCTTGCCTTCATGAAGATGATCGGCTCCGGCGGCACGGTGGCGCCGGTTTCGGCAGCATGGTCGGAATAGTTGAGACCGATGCAGATGAATTTGCCGGTGCCGGCGACGCAGGCGCCGATGCGTGGCTTGCCGGAAACCGCCGGTAGCGTCTTCGGGTCGAGCTTCGACAATGTCTCGAGCGATGCCGGGTCAAGCGCCTTGCCGGCAATGTCGGTGACATGGGCGGAGAGGTCGCGGATCGTTCCATCGGCATCGAGCAGGCCGGGGCGTTCGCTCCCCGCCTCGCCATAGCGCAGCAGTTTCATGCAGTTTTCTCCCAGTTGCGACCAGAGGCCGTTTGCAAACTCGCTCCGCTGCGGCGAATGGCGTGGGTTTCGAGAACCGGAGCGGAGCGTACTTAAAGTACGTGAGCACCGGAAGCGCAGAAAGCCGCGTCAGGCGCCCGGCGGAGTAGGGTTTTTAAATGGCCTCTTAGATCGACCAGCCACCGTCGATATTATAAGCCTGCCCCGACGTATAGGTGGCGCCGGCCAGATAGACGGCGAGATCGGCGATTTCCTCGGGCGTGCCGAGGCGGCCCATCGGCTGGCGGGCGATGAAGGCGGCGCGAGCTGCTTCGTAGTCGCCCTGCGCATGCATGCGGTCCTGCAGCGACGGGCTTTCGACCGTGCCCGGACAGATCGCATTGCAGCGTATGCCTTTGCCGACATAGTCGGCGGCGACCGACTTGGTCAGGCCGATGACGGCTGCCTTGGTTAGGCCATAGACGAAGCGGTTCGGCACGCCCTTGGTCGAACTGGCCAGCGACGCCATGTTGATGATCGAGCCGTCCCCGCGCTCCAGCATGCCGGGCAGCACGGCGCGGATGGCGCGGATCATCGAGCGGACATTGAGATCATAGGCAAAGTCGAGATCGCCGTCCTTCATCTCGAGGATCGAGCCGGAATGGACGAAGCCGGCGCAGTTGAACAGCACGTCGACGGCGCCGATCTCGGCAAAAGCGGCGTTCACCGCCTCGTCGTTCAGCACGTCGAGCTTGCGGGTCTTGATACCGGGCGTCTTGCCGAGGTCGGCGAGCACCACCTCGTTAATGTCGGTGGCATGGACGACGGCGCCGGCCTTGGCGAACGCCAGCGCGCTCGCCCGGCCGATGCCTTGCGCCGCCGCCGTGACGACAACGATTTTGCCTGTCAGATCCGCCATGCTTTTCTCCTCGCCCGTCTGTGATCGTTCGGCTTTTTACCGGCATTAGGCCGGGGCGCAATGTGCCAGCCGGGCACTACCATCCCGCCTGTTTCGATATTCGCCTGCCGGCCAAATGTTTTTTCTCGGTAAAGAACATTTGTTGGCCCGTCAAGCCCGGACGTCCCTCCGGGACACTCAGTCGCCGTATGGCACCCAGACGTTCTTGACCTCAATCGCACGGCGCAGCAAGGCATCGCCGGCTGCTTCGTTCGAGGGCCAGTCGAGGCTGTGGCCGTTGCCGGTCCAGACGCGTTTGAGATTGCCGATGGACTCGGCCTCGGCCTTGGCGCAAGTCTCGGCATCGGCGAACACCCAGAGCCCGTCGACATCGTCATGCTTGGCCAATACGCCGGCAAGCTCGGCGCTACGGCCGGTGACGATATTGATGGCCCCTGCCGGAACGTCGGAATATTCGATGACCTGGTAGAGGTCGGTGGCAAGCAGCGGGTATTTTTCGGATGGCACTGCGACTACGGTGTTGCCCATGGCAAGCGCCGGCGCCACCAGCGAGATCAGGCCAAGCAGAGGCGCATTGTCCGGCGCGATGATGCCGACGACGCCGACTGGCTCGTGCAGCGCCAATGTGACGGCGCGGGCCGGCGGCTGGTGGACGCGGGCCTCGAATTTGTCGGCCAAGCCGGCATAGAGGAAAAGGCGCTCGATCGACAGCTCGACCTCGTCACGCGCCGCCTTGGCGGTCGCGCCGGTGAGCTGGGTCAAACGGGCGGCAAACTCGTCTGCGCGGCCGGAAAGGTTTTCGGCCAGGTAATAGAGCACCTGGCTGCGGTTGTAGGCGGTCGCCTCCGGCCAGGCCTTGCAGGCGCGCGCGGTCGCGACGGCGTCACGGATATCCTTGCGGTTGCCGAGACCGATCTCGCCGGCAAGCTTGCCCTTGGCGCTGGCGATGGCGAAGGAATAATTGCCGTCCGGCCGGACCTGCTTGCCGCCGATGAACAGCTTTGCCGTGCGGTCGATGGCGCCACCTTCCGCCTGCTCGACAGGTCGGGCCGACGACGTTGCCGGTTTGATGATCGGGCCGAGCGGCAGTTTTGCCGAGAGATATTCGAACATGCCTTCGCGCCCGCCTTCGCGGCCAAAGCCGCTCTCGCGGTAGCCGCCGAAGCCGCAGGAGGCGTCGAACATATTGGTGCCGTTGACCCAGACGACGCCGGCCTTCAATTGCGGCGCGACGTGCAGGGCAAGATTGATGTTCTCGCTCCACACCGAAGCGGCCAGGCCATAGCGTGTGTTGTTGGCGAGCTCGATCGCTTCCTCGGTGTTGCGGAAGGTCATAGTGGCGAGCACCGGCCCGAACACCTCTTCCTGTGCCAGGATGTTAGCCGGCGAAACACCTGTCGCCAGCGTTGGCAGATGGTAATAGCCCGCGGCGGGCAGTGCCGAGTCCGGCTGCCAGCAGATCGCGCCCTGCTTGGCGCCTTCGGCGATCAGGCCCTTGACGCGATCGAGCTGAGTCAAGTCGACCAGCGGGCCGATATCGGTGTTCTTGTCGAGCGGGCTGCCGACGCGCAGCCGGCTCATCCGCGTCTTGACCTTGGCGATGAAGGCATCGGCGATGCCTTCCTGCACCAGAAGGCGCGAGCCGGCACAGCACACCTGACCTTGGTTGAACCAGATACCGTCGACCAGACCCTCGACGGCGCTGTCGAGGTCGGCATCCTCGAAAACGACGAATGCCGACTTGCCGCCAAGCTCCAGCGACAGTTTCTTGCCCGAACCGGCGGTGGCTTTGCGGATGATCTTGCCGACCTCGGACGAACCGGTGAAGGCAATCTTCTGGATGCCGGGATGATTGACGATTGCCCCACCCGCTTCCGGCCCGCCCTGGACGATGTTGACGACGCCCTTCGGCACGCCTGATCGTTCACAGATCTCGGCGAACAGGATGGCGGTGAGCGGCGTGAATTCCGCGGGTTTGAGCACCACGGTGCAGCCGGCGGCGAGCGCCGGCGCGATCTTCCAGGCCAGCATCAAGAGCGGGAAGTTCCACGGGATGATCTGGCCGACGACGCCGACCCCCTTATGGCCTGGAAAATCCCTGTCCAGCGCCTGCGCCCAGCCGGCATGATGGATGAAATGGCGGATGGCCAGCGGCACGTCGATGTCGCGGCTTTCGCGGATCGGCTTGCCGTTGTCGATCGATTCCAACACCGCGAACAGCCGTTGGTGGCGCTGCATGGCGCGGCCGATCGCGTAGAGCACTTTGGCGCGTTGATAACCGGTGCTGGCGCTCCATTTCGGCAGCGCTTTTGTGGCGGCCGAAACCGCCGCGTCGATATCGGCGGCACCGGCATCCGACACCTTGGCCAGCAGCTTTCTCGAGGACGGATCGCTGGTGTCGAAGGTTTTGCCTCCGCTGGCTGCCTTCCAGTCGCCGCCGATAAACAGCGCTTTGCCGAAATCCCGCGCGGCAAGCCACGCATCCGCCTCGTTGCGCGCCTCCGGCGCCGGGCCGTATTCCATGGCGTGATAGCGTTCGAGAATGTTCATGGCGCGCTCCGAATCACGCCATCGCGTGGCGATGATTGGCCGAGTAGTGGCCGGTCAGATGATGCTCGAGCTGGCGCTCGATGTCGGTCAAAAGGCTCGATGCTCCGAAGCGGAACAGCTCCGGCTCCAGCCACGGCCGGCCCAGTTCTTCTTTCATCAGCACCAGCCAGTCGAGCGAGGCTTTTGCCGTGGAAATGCCACCGGCCGGCTTGAAGCCGATGAGATAGCCGGTTTCCTCGAAATAGGCGCGGATGGCGCGTACCATGGCAAGGCCGACCGGCAGCGTCGCGTTGACGCTTTCCTTGCCGGTCGAGGTCTTGATGAAATCTGCACCCGCCATCATCGCCACCATCGAGGCGAGCATGACGTTGCGCAGCGTCGCGAGGTCGCCGGTGCCGAGGATCACCTTCAGATGGGCCTCGCCGCAAGCGGCGCGCATCGAGACAATCTCGTTATAGAGCTCCTGCCATTTCGCCCCGAATACCAGGCCGCGCGGGATGACGACGTCGATCTCGTCGGCACCGTCGCGGACCGATGCTTCGATCTCTTGCAGGCGCGTCGAAAGCGGTGCAAGGCCATGCGGGAAGGCGGTCGAAACGGCGGCGACATGGACGCCGCTGCCGCGCAGCGCTTCTACGGCGGTGGCGACGAAGGGATGATAGACGCAGACCGCCGCCGGGCGGATCTTTTCACCAGTAATGCCCAGCCCCTCGACGATGTCGCGACGGAACGGGTTGACCGCCTTGGCACAGAGCCTGCGCACACGCTCTTCCGTGTCGTTCGAGTTCAGCGTCGTCAGGTCCATGCAGGCGACGGCGCGCAGCAGCCAGGCCGCCTGGTTATCGGCCTTGATCGAGCGTCTTTTGGTCAGGCTGGCGACGCGGCGTTCCAGCGCCGAGCGGTTGACGCCGCGCATCGATTCCATGAAGCCGAGATCGAGCCTCATGCCGGGATTGCGAGCAATGCCATGGGCTTGCGGCATCGGCGCATTGGCGGCGGCGCGCGCCGGCAGCGGCGTGATCTTGGACGTGCCGAGATCGGTTTCGCGGATTGTGCTGCTCATCTCCTGCCCCTTGTTCAGCGACTTATGCCGAAGATAGACCGTGAAGCAGCGCTTCACGAGTCCTTCAAGCAGTCATAGCGGAAAAAGGCGGTCAAGGCAGCCAGATTTTTGACCGCATGATCAAAATCAGGGTCTCGAACCAGTGGACGCTGAGCTGCGCGTCTCAGCCGACGAAGGCGCGCTCGACGACGAAGCTTGCCGGATGGTGCAGCGAGCCTTCCTGGAAGCCGAGGCTTTCGGCCAGTTCCTTGACGTCCTTGAGCATATGCATCGAGCCGCAGATCATGATGCGGTCGGTCTCGGGATTGAGCCTGTCGATGCCGAGATCGGTGTAGAATTTGCCCGAGCCGATCAGCGCGGTGATGCGGCCCATGCGCACGGAGGTCTCGCGCGTCGTCGAATTATACAGCGTGACGCGGCCGCCGGTCAGTTCGCCGATCAGCGGGTCCTTCTCAAGCGCTGTCACCAGCTCCTGGCCGTAGGTGAGCTCGGCATTGTCGCGGCAGGTATGGGTCAGGACCACCTGCTCGAACTTCTCATAGGTGTCGGGATCGCGCAGCAGGCTGGCGAAGGGTGCGATGCCGGTACCTGTCGAGATCATGAACAGGCGCTTGGCCGGCGTCAGCGCGTCGACCACCAGCGTGCCGGTCGACTTCTGCCGCATGATGACTGTATCGCCGATCCCGATTTTCTGCAGCTCCGAGGTAAGCGGGCCGTCCGGCACCTTGATCGAGAAGAATTCGAGTTCGTCGTCCCAGGACGGGCTGGCGATCGAATAGGCGCGGAATACTGGCTTCTCGGCATTGGGCAGGCCGATCATGACGAATTCGCCGGAGCGGAAGCGCAGCGACTGCGGCCGGGTGATGCGGAACGAAAACAGCCGGTCGGTATAATGCTTCACCGAGACGACGGTTTCGGCATAGACATTGGCCGGTATCGGGAACTGCAGCGGCCGGGCGCCGGCTGTGTTGAACGCGGATGTGGTGTTCATCAAACCTAACCTTCTGGGCCGGCTCAGCGCCGGCGCCAAATCTCCACCTGCGCGCCCGAACCGGTCAGGTTCCAGCGTGCCGTTTGCACACTCCGAAGCGGTAAGCTCTTGTGTCCGGAATTTATTAGTATACAAACGATATTTGCGTCAAGACGCCACCGTAAAACAGCTTTCCAAACTAAGGCATCTAGGCAGTTCGGGCATTTCGGGTTTCGACAATGGGACAGAATTTTTCGGCGCAAGCGCTGGATTCGACTGGCGGCGTCGTCGCCGGCATCGATGTCGGCGGAACTTTTACCGACCTCCTTCTGATCGACGGCCGTGACGGTGGCCGGGTGCATATCGCCAAGACCCCGACCACGGTCGACAACCAGGCGTTCGGCGTCGTTGCAGCACTTGGCGCCACCGGCTTTCCGGTCGACGGCATCGACCTCATCGTGCACGGCACGACGACCACCACCAACGCGGTCCTGGAGCGCCGGCTGGCCAAGACCGGCATGATCACCACGCGCGGCTTTCGCGACGTCATCGAGCTTGGCCGGCGGACACGGCCGCAGGCCTATGGCATGACGGGCACGTTCGTCCCGATCATTCCGCGCAATCTGCGGTTCGAAGTGTCGGAGCGGGTCGAGGCCTCGGGCGCGGCGCGCATCCCGCTCGACGAGGCCGAGATGCGGACAGCGATTTCACAACTGATCGCAGCCGGCTGCGAATCCCTGGTCATCCATTTCCTGCATTCCTACGCCAACCCGGCGCATGAGCGGCGCGCCGCCGAGATCGCGGCCGAGCTTTGGCCGAACGGCTACATCACGACAGGCCACGCCCTGCTTTCGGAAGCGCGCGAATTCGAGCGCGGGGTGACCGCTTCGGTCAACGCTTCGGTGCAACCGATCCTCGAACGCTATGTCGAGCGGCTGCGCAAGGAGCTGGCGTCAAAAGGCTACGCCCGCGACTTCCTGATCATGAACGGCAATGGCGGCATGATCTCGGCCCGCTTTGTCACACGTGAGTCGGCCAAGACCGTCATGTCCGGCCCCGCTTCCGGCGTCATCGCTGCCGCCTATACCGGAAAACGCGCCGGCTTCGAAAACCTGGTCACCTATGACATGGGCGGCACCTCGACCGACGTGGCGCTGATCCGCAACGCCGAGCCGGCGGTGTCGAACGAGATCGAGATCGAATATGCGATGCCGATCCACGTGCCAATGGTGGCGGTGCATACGGTCGGCGCCGGCGGCGGCTCGATCGCCCGCGTCGATGCGGCCGGCCTGATCCAGATCGGCCCGGAAAGCGCCGGCGCCAATCCCGGGCCAATCTGCTACGGACGCGGCGGCTTGGAGCCGACCATCACCGACGCCAATCTGGTGCTCGGCAGGCTGGCGCCGAAGAAGCTGCTCGCGGTGGAAAACCCGGTCACCGTCGAGCGGGTCACCGGTATATTCGAGGACAGGATCGGCCGCGCCACAGGCTTGTCCGGCGTCGAGGCGGCGGGTGCGGTGCTGCGGCTCGGCAACGTGAAAATGGCTGGCGCCATCCGCATGGTCTCGGTGTCGCGCGGCCACGACCCGCGCGATTTCGCGCTGTTCGCCTTCGGCGGCGCCGGGCCGCTGCATGCGACGGCATTGGCGCGCGAACTAGGCCTGCCGAAAGTGCTGGTGCCGGCGCGGCCGGGCATCACCAATGCTCTCGGCTGCGTCGTCGCCGATCTGCGCCATGATTTCGTCAACACGGTCAACCAGCCGGTGGCCAGTCTCGATGAAACCCAACTCCACGAGACATTGGAACGGCACCGAAACGAAGGCGAGGAGCTGATCGGCAAGGAAGCGGTGAAGCCGGAAGCAATCCGTATCACGCATTCCGCCGACATGCAGTTCGTCGGCCAGACGCATATCATCAACGTGCCGCTGCCGTCGTCTGCGGTGACACGCGAGGTACTGCAACAACTGTTCGAGAGTGCCTATTTCGCCCGCTTCAAGGTCGAGCTACCCGAGATCCGCGCCAATCTGGTCAACCTCAACACGTCGGTCACTGGCGTGCGGCCGACCATCGATCTGTCCCGGCTGATCGATCCGGCTGGGCGCGCCAAAACGCTCGAAGAGGCGCGGCGCGAAATCCGGCCGGTCTGGTATGGCGGGCGCTGGTACGATACGCCGGTCTACAGCAGGGAAAAGCTGCCGCTCGGCGCAGTCATCATGGGGCCGGCGATCCTCGAACAGATGGACGCGACGACTGTGCTGGAGCCCGGCGACCGGGCGCGATCGGATGCCGACGGCAACATCATCATCGATATCGGCGAGGCCTGAGATGGAAAAACTCGACGCCATCACCCTTTCGGTCATCCAGGCGGCGCTACAGCAAGTCTGCGACGAAATGGACCTGACATTTTCGCGCGCCGCGTTCTCGCCTGTCATCGCCGAGGCCAATGACCGTTCGGATGGCATCTATTCGGCGCTCGATGGTTCGCTGATCGCGCAAGGCAGCCAGGGCCTGCCGGTGTTCGTTGGCGTCATGCAGTATTCGACCAAAACCGTGATCGAGATGATCGCCGACGGACGCTGCCTGCCGCCCGAGCCGGGCGATATCTACATCGTCAATGATCCCTATCTCGGCGGCACCCATCTCATGGATGTGCGCTTCGCCATGCCGGTCTACCGCGACGGCAGGATATTCTGCTGGCTTTCGAACACCGGCCATTGGCCCGACATTGGCGGTTCGGTGCCGGGCGGATTCTCCGCCTCGGCAACGGCGGTCGAGCAGGAAGGCTTGCGGTTGCCGCCGGTGAAACTGTTCAAGAAGGGCGTGCTCGACCCGGAGATCTACGCCATCATCTGCTCCAACATCCGTGTCGCCGACCAGCGCATTGGCGATATCCGCGCGCAGGCGGCGGCACTGCTGATCGGCCAGGACAGGCTTAACGGAATCCTGGATCGTTACGGAGATGAAACGGTTGTCGAAGCGATCGCCGAATTGCGGCGCCGCGCCGCTGAACAGATGCGCGTCAACATATCGGCCATTCCCGACGGAATCTATCGCTCGCAGGCCTTCGTCGATTCAGACGGCGTGGTAAACGAGCCGCTGACTATCGCGCTGGCGGCCGAAAAACAGGGCGACACGCTCAGCTTCGACTTCTCCGGTTCGTCAAAGCCCTGCGCTGGGCCGATGAACAGCGTGCTGGCGACGACCTTGTCCTCGGTCTATCTCGCCATGCGGCACATTTTCCCCGATGTGCCGATCAGCGCCGGCGCCTTCGAGCCGCTGATCGTCAAGCGGCCGGAAGGCACCTTCCTCGACGCCAAATATCCGCGGCCGGTATCGGGCTGCGCGGCTGAGGTTTCGCAGCGCATCGCCGAGGCGGTGTTCGCGGCGATGGTGCAGGCCCTGCCGGACAGGGTGACGGCGGCTCCGGCTGGCTCCAGCGGCAATTTCGCGCTCGGCGGCAACGATCCGGTCCGTGGCCGCGATTATGTCATGTACCAGATCTCCGGCGGCGGCTATGGCGGCAATGCCGGTCACGACGGCCTGACCAATGGCTGCTCTACCATCGGCATCTCCAAGTCGCCGCCGGTCGAGATCATGGAGCAGGCCTTCCCGGTGCTCTACCGGCATTATGCGCTGCGCGAAGGCTCGGGCGGCGCCGGCAAGCACCGCGGCGGGTTTGGGCTCGCCTATGAGGTAGAGATCCTGCGCGGCGACGCCCGCGCCTCTTTCGTCATGGATCACGGCCGCTTCGGCCCGCAAGGCGCGCTCGGCGGCAAGGACGGCGCGGTCAACACGGTCACCGTGTTCCGCAACGGCGAGGAACATGTGCCGCAGCACCTCTCCAAGGAACAGGACATCGCGCTGAAGACAGGCGACCGCGTGCGCGTCGGCACGCCGGGCGGCGGCGGCTACGGCGATCCGTTGCAGCGCGATCCGCAATTGGTCGCTCGGGATGTCAAGCTTGGCTACTATACCGCAGAGCAAGCCAGAGACCTGTTCGGAGTCGTAGCGGATGAGCAACCCAAATCCCCTGGAGGCTGATCTCTCGTCTGAACTGGCCCACGCAGTCGAACGCGTCTATGCCGCTTTCGCGTCTTATCCATCGCCCCGCCACCTGCATGGCTCGCCGTACAAGGATTTGGAATCGATCTTTCGGGGAGTATCCAGTGGTCCGCTTCGGGAGCTCAGTGGTGAAAACCTCGGCGCCTATGCCGGATCGGCCATATGGACGGTCGGCGACGTCGATGACTACCGGCACTTTCTGCCGAGAGTGCTTGAACTTGCCATCCAAGGCGAACCTTCGATGGGGTTCGACGCCAACGTGATTGCCGCAAAGCTCGAAAGGACCTCCTGGCGCGATTGGCCGTTGGAAGAACAGCAGGCTGTCGAGGAGCTGTTTCAGGCTGCCTGGCGAAAAGCGATGACCATGCATCCCGATGAAGGGAACGCGGTTCCCTGGCTGGAGGGCATAGTGCTTGCCGGAATGGATGTAGCAGCTGCATTAGCGGCATGGCGTGATAGCCCTTACCCCGAGGCCATGTTGCACTGTGCGGACTTGATTACCGGCAACATCAAGACACTCGATAAGGGGCACGTGATCTTCAGCGAACAGGTCACCACATGGCTTCTATCCGACAGTCTCGCCTGGCACTTGTTCACCGTCGCGGTCGAGGCTCCCTTGCGCCCCGACGATCGCGAAAAGCTCGCTTGGGCCAGCGAGACCATCGAGAACAATCTGAACTTTCTCAGAAATTAAAGGCGTTGATTGGCCGCGGTTCGCCGGTCACGCTCTGTGGTCCAGCCTCGCGACCAGCCGGTCGCCGGCCCACTGGATGCCGCAGACCAGGATGATCAGGACGATGACAACGGCGATCATGACGGACGTCTCGAAGCGCTGGTAGCCGTAGCGGATGGCGAGGTCGCCGAGGCCGCCGGCGCCGATGGCGCCGGCCATGGCCGAGGCGCCGATCAGCGTCACCAGCGTCACCGTGAAGCCGGCGACGATGCCCGGCAACGCTTCCGGCACCAGCACCTCTCGAATAATCGTCCAGCGGTTGCCGCCCATGGCGCGTGCTGCCTCGATCAGCCCGTGGTCGACCTCGCGCAGCGACACTTCGGCGATCCGGGCGTAGTAGGGCGTCGCCGCGATCGACAGCGGCACGATCGCTGCCCAGGTGCCGATCGAGGTGCCGACGATCAGCCGCGTCACCGGGATCAGCGCGACCAGCAGGATGATGAAAGGCACCGAGCGGAAGCCGTTGATGACAGCGCCAAGCGCGCGGTTCACCCACAGGTTTTCGGCGATGCCGCCGCGGTCGGTGGCGACCAGCGCCAGGCCGAGCGGCAGCCCGAAAATCAGCGAGACGAGGCCGGAGGCGGCCGTCATCAGGATCGTTTCCCAGATTGAACGGACGAGAAGCTCAAACAGAACCGGCGACATGGCCAAGCACCTCCACCCGCGCTTGGCGGGCTTTCAAGAACGCGATCACCTCTGCCAGGTGAGCTTCATTGCTGCCGGCGACCGCCACGAACAGTGTCCCGACAGGCTGCTGCTGGACGTGATCGATGCCGCCATGCACGAGGCGGAACGAGCCGGGAACTGCCGAGGCAAGATCGGACAAAAGCGGGCTTCGCGCGGCCTCACCGGCCACGTCGATCCTGAGGATCGCCTCCACGCCGGCGTTCTGCGTTAGCTGGCTTGCGATCTCCGCCGGCAATTGCCGCCGGATGCCGCCGAGCAGGCTTTGTGTGATCGCCGATTTCGGGTCGGCAAAGACCGACCACACCGGCCCTTGCTCGACGATCCGCCCAGCGTCGATCACCGCGACCCGGTCGGCGATCGAGCGGATCACCTCCATCTCATGCGTGATCAGCAGGATGGTCAGGCCAAGCTGCCGGTTGATGTCCCTCAGCAAGGCAAGGATGGAGCGCGTCGTCTCCGGGTCGAGCGCCGAGGTCGCTTCGTCGGACAAAAGTAGCGCCGGGCGCGCCGCAAGCGCCCGGGCAATGCCGACACGCTGCTTCTGCCCGCCCGACAGCGACGCCGGATAGGCTTTCGCCTTCTCCGACAGCCCGACGAGCTCGAGCAGCTCGGCGGCGCGCGCCAGGCGTTCGGCCCTGGGCCGGCCTTCGATCTTGAGCGGCAGCGCTACATTGTCTTCGACGGTCTTGGCGGACAGCAGGTTGAAATGCTGGAAGATCATGCCGATGCGCCGGCGCAGCGGCTGCAATTCGCGCTCGCCGAGCCGGCTGATGTCGCGGCCTTCGATGTAGACCTGTCCTGAATCCGGCCGCTCCAGGCCGTTCAGGCAGCGTATCAGCGTCGACTTGCCGGCGCCGCTGCGGCCGATGATGCCGAGGATCTCGCCCTGGCGCACGCTGAGCGACACGCCGTCCAGCGCCGCTGTCGCGCCGAAGCGGCGTTTCAGCTCGATGAGGCGCACGACATCGTTCGGTCCGGCGGAGCGGCCGCCGACGGGACGCATGACTTCGGTGACCGAGGCGAAATGCTGGTTCATGAAAGTTCCTGTATTGGTGTCCCGCAAACGCGATCGCGGTCCGCGTTGAAGCGCGGACCGCTTTACCATGCCGGGCTTCGGCGCCCAGTCGAGCTCGGCATCAATAGGCGCTGATGCCGGTTCCCTTGTAGACCCGATCGAATTCGGCCTTCACCTTTTCGTTCTGATAGGAGGCGACCAATGTCTTTACCCAGGGCTGGTTTTCATTGCCGGCCTTGACCGCGATGAAATTGCGGTAGGGATTGTCGGCCACCGCCTCCTGGGCGATGCGATTCTCCGGTGTGAGGCCGCTTTTAAGCGCCCAATCCGTGTTGACTACGGCCGCGTCGAGGTCTTCCACCGAGCGCCCGACGATGCCTGCGTCCAGCTCCTTGATGACCAAGTGCTTCGGGTTTTCGGCGATGTCGGTGGTCGTCGCCAGAATGCCGGTGCCTTCCCTGAGCTTGATCAGATGTTCGCTCTGCAGGACGCGCAGTGCGCGGCCCTCATTGGACGGGTCGTTCGGCACGCCAATGACCGCGCCTTCTGGCAGGTCGGCAATCTTCGCGTACTTCTTGGAATAAAGGCCGATCGGCCAGACCCCGGTATAGCCGACCGGGACGATGTGATAGCCCTGCGTCTTGATCTGGTTGTCGAGATAGGGCTTGTGCTGGAAGGCGTTGGCGTCGATTTCGCCACGCTCGAGCGCTTCATTCGGCTGGGTATAGTCGTTGAACACCACGGTCTCGATTGTCAGGCCCCTCTCCGCCGCCTGGGCGGTGACGACGCGCCAGACGTCCTCGTCCTCGCCGCTCATGATACCGACCTTGACCGCCGTCTTGTCCTCGGCGAGCGACGGCGCAGCAAGGCCGACAATCGCAACCGCCGACGCGAAAAGTACAGCCAGACCGGCGCGCCAGCTTATACTTGCGGAGAGAAATGAGAGCAAAGTGTTGGTGTTCCCAGACATGATCTATCCCGTCGGTTCTGAAGTCGTTGCGGCCAGGCGGAGTGCCAAGCCTTGTCGGCATCATCGGGAATGCTGACCGTCGGATCAAAGCACCGTATTTCCCGCGAGATGCGAAGCCGGGAATATTCTCTCAAAGTTTCGGGCCTGGCGAGCACAGGGCGTGCTGAGATCATGCGTTCTAGGCCAATGCTGGTTCAGAAATTGTCCGGACCTCGTCTCCGCTATGAGGCCCGCCGTGCTTCGAAACGGCGGGCCTTTCTGCGTCGGGATGTCGACAATGCTGGACGCGCCGCATGTCCCTTCAAAGCGACGCGCTTGCTCACTCGATGACCTTTACAATCCTGCGCGTGCCAGGATCGACCAGGACGGTCC
>NZ_JAMYMD010000031.1:0-67955 GCF_040318335.1 Mesorhizobium sp. M1182 | reverse complement strand
GCACCGTCATGTGTCCGCCGCTCCGCTAAACACGGGGGCTGCGCGGCGGACACGCCGACGTCAACGCAATGCCACGCCATTTTGCAGAACTTGACGCACACAACTAAAGCATCGCACGTACGGCACCGGACCTGCCTATCGGAAGTTGGGTGGTCGCGTGGTCTATGCCCCGCAAATCCGCAAGAATGGGCCGACAGGGGGTTGAAGTCATAGACCTCTGATCCGGGTGTCGGCCGCGGTTATCCGGCCAAGCCTACAGGTCGAGTGAAGTCCAGGAGGGGATAGCTTGTGCAACCTGCGGGTGGCGCATGACACTGTACTCGCAGGCGCCAGCGCCCGACATCGAGGGCGCGAGCTGCCCTCCGAAGGCAGAGGTCACAGGTGATGCGCCTGCCCACAGTAGCGATGATCGCCACCAGGGATGGCGTCGGGAACTTCGCGCTCTCAATCCGAATTGTGTTACTCGGGCCGTTCGGCAATAAAGAGAGTATCGGGGAGAAGCCCAAGACGCTCGCGATCGGCGGCAGGTATACGGTCTGAATTTATTCGAGCAACCGTAAAACCCGCGTCCTCGATACGCTCCTTGATATCGGGACCGTAGGCTCGCACGTGATCTGATCCGCCGAAGCGTTCGTCGCGCTCGCTCCGTGACATGGATGGCGTCGCTTCGAGCGTTTGACGATAGATAAGCGGTACTTGGATCCAGACCTGTCCTCCAGGCTTAAGGGATGACCAAACTTGCCGAAAGACATGCCGATCGTCAGGTACGTGCTCCATGACATGACACAAGACGACAATATCGAGATCGCTGATGCCGTTCATGTTCATTAGGTCAACCTGCACGGTATCGGGGCCGTACCGTCCGGGCTCAATATCGCCTTTAATGAGGTTGCCCGCCTGAGATAGTCTCTTTGAAAGCCCCTTTTCGCTCGGCGCAATCTGGAGAATTCTAAGCGGTCCCGCCGGAAGCCCGAGAAGCTTACGGTCTAGAGCACAAATCAAAAACCGCTCACGATCCAGGGCATGACAAAGCGGGCAAATAAGCGTGTATCCCCCGAAACGGTAAAAAGCCGCCACACCGCGATCGCAGGCATTGCAGTGATGAGCCTTCCTCGTCGGGAGTAGTGTCAGGGTGAGGGCTCTCAGCCAATCTCCGTACGAATCAAGTTTGCGTGTGACCCGCCGCGTTGTGATACGATCAGCATAGCTGCGAAAAAGAGATAGAAGTCGGCTTCCTCGAGCGTTGTTCCACGATGGTTTCAGCATGTTGGCCTTCTAAGATTTTTGACCCGAGGACCGATAATTAGCGCCCCCTGATGTAACGTCGAGTCAGCGGAGCAGCAGGAGATTCGCCCCGTCATGGCATCGACCGTGATATCGAGCAGACCGGCGATCTCAGCCAGCGGCTCGTCAAGCACATCCTTCAGGATAATGACGCTGCGCTGGAGGATCGGGAGTTCCGTAAAGCGAGACACCGCAGTTTGTATCGCTTCCTGAAGCATCAAAATCTTCACGGGGTCCGGAGCGGCGTCGACAACGACTTCAAGGGCCGCCTCGATAGGCTCTGCTGCGCGGATCGCACGGCTGCGCAGCAGGTCCGGCGCACGGCTATGGGCAATCCGGAAGAACCAGGGTCGCAGCTGCGGAATCTTGCACAACTGGTCGAGAGCAACGAGGGTTCGAGCAAAGATCCTGCACAACGTCTTCGCCGTCGACGACCGACCCCATGAGACGCGCGCAATAGCGGTGCAGTTCAGGCCGTAACGAGACGGCAAGGGTGACGAACCCGGTGAGGAACTCCTCCCGACTGCCGCGGTCCATGGTAGATCCTGCACCGATCAAGGCGTCGCCACCCTGTGCCTCCGTCATCACCACCGCTTCGACGACAAGAGATTCGTGCGCGACGATATGCAGGGCCGGTGAGGTCGCAATCGAACGCTCAAGCCGCCACGCAGCCTAGCCGCGCAAGACGCGCAGAGGCAAGGAGCTAAAGCGCCGACGCCTGGGTGAGGCCGCTATGGGCTATCGCCAGATCTCAGTATTGACTCAGGGTGAGCAGTCCAACCCTCCTTACAAGACCAATACTGAAAATACCGTGCATGGCCGCACTTGTTTCGGAATGGTTGGCCGCAAGACCAACGGTTCCCGAAACGAGTGCTGCTGTGTCTAGTCCAGTATTGGAGGCTCCAATTGGTGGGGCAATCTTGTCCGTATCTTTGCATGATGTGCTTGCCAATGGGACTACCGAGATTTGGCGAGTGACAGCACGGGTCAGTCGCACGCATCATCGCCCAATGCCATGGTGAGGAGATGATGCGGTGACCCAGACAAGCACACCGAGATCCGGCCAGCAGACACATTCGAGGAAGATCAACAAGGAGACTGTCACATGGCCTCTGGTGGTAGGAGTCGGTCGGGCACACGCCCATCACGGGGAATTCCTCCAAGGCGTCTTTGAAGCGGACAACGGACGGCTTTGTCGCGGACTCGTCACGCTTCCGCTGACGTCGCAAGGGTCGCTAGCGACCTTCTGGCCGGATGAACAAGATGGCATTCGGCCGCGACCCGCAAACCGGGTCAAAGCGGCGCGCGCGGCGGCCCTCACGCTCGAGCATGTCGGGGTAGCTGGCAGGGGGGGAGAATTGACGATCGAAAGCTCTATTCCGATAGGGCACGGCTACGGTTCCTCCACAGCAGACGTCATTGCCTCGATCCGCGCGGTCGCGGCTTCGGCGCGCGTCACGCTGCGCCAGTCAACTGTTGCGCGACTGGCCGTTGCCGCGGAAAGCGCAAGCGACGCCATCGCCTACTGCGACCAAGCTCTCCTCTTCGCTCACCGGGAAGGCCGTACAATCGAACATTTCGGAGGCGAGTTCCCGCCCTTTCTCGTGGTGGGTTTCAGGGACGGCAGTGCCCGACCGATCGACACGCTAGGCATGCGACGAGCACGCTACGACAGTGAGGAAATCGGGCTGTTCCGTGTTCTGCGGGGACTGGCGAACCGCTCCATCCGGCAACAAGATCCCCGCCTGCTTGGACGTGTCGCAACCATCAGCGCCAGTATCAGTCAGAAGCACCTGCCGAAGGCATCCTTCGACACCATTTTGGATATAGCGCGGGCGCATGACGCGTGCGGTGTGCAGGTGGCCCACAGCGGAACATTGATCGGCATCCTTCTGGATGCGACTGCGCCCAGGGCGGCCATGCGCGCTGCTGAGCTCGCAAGGCAGGTGAGCGGCACAGGTCTGCAAGGCGTCCATACGTTTGCCCTTAATGCCGAAACGAGGCTAATCCAGTGACCGCGGCGCAAGACTATTTACGCGCCTACGAGACGCCGCGTTTTGCCCAACTCGCACCTAACCTCAACGCCGCCTGCTTTTCCCTCATGAAGCTGATCCCCGCCCGGTTCATGGTCGATCAGGCGGAAGCGTCAGGGCGCCTCAGGCGGGAAGGTCACATCATCGAAACGACGTCGGGCACATTCGGCCTCGCCATCGCCATGCTGGCTGCGGCTCGTGGCTATGCGCTTATACTTGTCACGGCCTCCAGCCTCATCGACCTGAAACTCAGGCGGCGACTGGAACAACTTGGTGCCAAAGTCATGGCCATCGACGATCCTCAAGGAGACGGCAATCAGCGCGGTCGGCTCCAGTATCTTCAGCAGACCCTGCAAGATAGCCCGGGCACGTATTGGCCTCGGCAATACGACAATCCGGAAAACCGCCTTGCTTACGCGCGCCTGGCGGACCTCGTTGTTCGATCATTCGGCCGCATCGATTGCCTCGTCGGCTGCGTGGGCACTGGGGGATCGCTTTGTGGAACCGGAGGCTTCCTTCGTGAGCTCTTTCCTGATCTCAGGATGATTGCTGTCGATACCCACAGAAGCATGCTCTTTGGCCAGCCTGTCGGACGTCGCATGCTGCGCGGGCTCGGCAACAGCGTTTTGCCGGACAATGTTCGTCATGAGATGATCGACGATATTCATTGGGTGGGCGCATTGCCGGCCTACGCAATGGCGCATGGGCTGTTTCGCGATCACGGGCTGTTCATGGGGCCGACCAGCGGCGCCGCAGCCTTGGTCGGCGCCTGGTTCGCCAGGCACAATCCGGAAGCCTCCACCGTCGTGATAATGCCAGATGAAGGGCATCGTCATTCCGATACAGTCTACAACCCCGACTGGCTCGCCGGTTTGAAGCATTGGCCAATCTCCATTCCCCTTGAACCAACTGTTCTCACGCAAATTCGTCCGGCCGAAGAGACGGCATGGACGAGATTCCCTTGGAACCGCAGAACTTTAAACGCCGTCCTCGCGGGGGACGGCCTGTCCCCTACGCAGTGACAGGTCCGAACTGAGGCTAGGCGACAAACAACATCGGCCAGCAGTCACACAGGGTGCATGACCCGGTGAAGAAAATCCCTAGTGCGTTCGTGTCTCGGATTTCGAAGCAGTTCCTTGGCCGGACCTTGCTCAACGATCCGGCCGCCGTCGAGAAAGAGGACGCTGTCGGAAACCTCGCGGGCGAACTGAATTTCGTGCGTAACCACGAGCATGGTCATGTTCTCGTCTGCGAGCGCGCGCATGACCTGCAGGACCTCGCCGACCGTTTCCGGGTCAAGTGCGGAGGTGGGCTCGTCGAAAAGAATGGCCTGTGGGCGCATCGCCAGGGCACGGGCGATGGCCACGCGCTGCTGTTGACCCCCCGACAATGACGCGGGATAGGCATTCGTCTTGTCGGCCAACCCGACGCGATTGAGCAATGCCGTGGCCCGCTCCCGGACCTGGTTCCTATTTTCCTTCAGCACGTAGAGCGGCCCTTCCATGACATTTTCCAGGGCTGTGCGGTGCGGAAACAGGTTGAAACGTTGGAAAACCATGGAAACGCGGGTGCAGATGGCGTGAACCTGGGGCGAGGCGGCATCGACCACGGTGCCGTCGATACTGATGCGACCGCGCTGATAGGTCTCAAGCCCGTTCACACATCGCAGAAGCGTCGATTTGCCGGAACCCGAGGGCCCAATCAGACATACGACCTGTCCTTTGGCGATCTCGGCGTTGATTCCCTTGAGGACTTCGTGGGAGCCGAAGGACTTGTGCACGTTTTCAAAGGTGATCATCCCGCCGCCCCAAGATAGCTTTCGATTCTACGCATAAACAGGTTCAGCGGAACCGTCAGGCACAGGTAAAGCAGTGCCACCAAGGTAAAAACTGTCATGTTGTCGAATGTGGACGACGCAAGCATCTTGCCCTGCATGGTCAACTCCTGAACCGAAATCACCGAGACAAGCGAGGAGTCCTTCAGCAGCATGACCATATTGTTGGCGTAAGGCGGCAGGATGATCTTGAATGCCTGCGGCAGCACGACGCGGCGCATCATCAACGGACGCTTCATGCCGATCGATTTTGCCGCTTCGACCTGACCCTTATCGACCGCCTCGATGCCAGCCCGGAAGGTTTCCCCGAGATAGCAGGAGTGCGCCAGCCCCAGCCCGATCGTGCCAGCCTGGAGCGCAGTCAGGTTGATGCCGATCTCGGGCGCGACGAAGTAGATATAAAAGAGAACCACCAACAATGGTATGCCGCGCACGAAGTCGACAAGGAGCCGCGTCGGCACGGCGAGACAGCGTATCCCCGATGTCCTGAACAGCGCCCAAACAAGGCCGAGCGCCGTCGCAAGACACAGCGCAAGAAGGGTTATCATGACGGTCAGCCAAACGCCGTTAAGAAGAAGCGGCAGATATTCCGTTGCATGCGCGATGAATTTGGTCATGGCCGGCTTCCTCTTGGCACGTACCCCGGCCGTCAAAGCCGGTCATTCCGATGCGATCCTTTGGTCCTGCCAGCCGGCGCTTCTGTCGAGGTCAGTGCGGGTCGGCCTCAAAGGCCATATTTGGCAAATATTCGGCTTAATTCGCCGCTTTCCTTCAGCTTGGCGATGGAGGCATTCACCTTTTCGAGAAGCAGTGGATTTTCCTTGGCAACTGCCAACGCGACCTCGCCTTTTTTCATCGGCTGATAGCCGTCGACGAGGCGAACACCCAGGCCGGGATTCTTTGAAAGCTGATATGCGACGATCGGGGCGTCACCGAAACCGGCCTTGATGCGGCCCAGAACCACATCGCGCATCATGTCAGCGATTGAGTCGTAGAGCTTGACTTGACCGAAGACGCCAAGCGCTTCCAGAGCATCAGCGTAGGTCGAGCCGATCTGCGCCCCGACGGTCGCACCTCTGAGTTCCTCGATCGTGTAGTTTTTGCTATCGCCGGCAGCAACAAACATCGCCTCGCCATAGGCGTAAACCGGCGTGCTGAAATCGATTACCTGCTTTCGTTTGTCCGTTATGAACATGCTGGCGGAAATCAGATTGATTTTGTCGGTCGTCAGTGCCGGGATCAGGGCTGGAAAAGCGTTTATTTGAAAATCGGCGGTCGTGCCAAGGCTCGCGGCAATCGCACTTGCCAGATCGACCATCGCGCCTGTCGGCTTTTGGGTTGCGGTGTCGACAAACGTGAACGGCACTCCGGTTGGCGTGACGCCGACTCTGAGCGTTTCCTCAGCCATCGTCTGAGTTGCCATTGCGACACTGAGGGCTGCGAGCCAGCCGATGAGCGTTTTGTGAAGCATGGACATTCCCCTTACATCATGTTTGAATAATCGAGGTTCCGCTCGCTGAGCGAGTTGAATTTGCCTCTCCTGGATAGCTTTTAGGAAGTCGCAATACCGTCCAATGGTGGACGAGATCATCAATCGATCAGAAATCGCATCCGTTCATGATCGCCTCTATCTTCTCTTCAAGACATCTTGGTCGCGCGTCGTTCAAGTGAGGGCGTGAAATAGTCACCGCCCTCGGCAACGTATTCCCACGCTTCGGCAACTGACTGAAACGATGGTTGTGCTTTGTTCGGACCGGTCGAACGATCCAAATCCTTGAGGCCGCTCGCTGTCACGATGGCAACGACGCTGTCCGACCGCGCGATGGTGCCTTCTCGCCTCAAGGATTCGATAGCTGCAAATGGCGTCACCGAGGCAAGCTCGGCAAAAACACCCTCGGTGGCCGCAAGCTGCTGCTGCATCGCTATCAAGCCGATATTGCCGACTGGCATTGCCGTGCCGCCAGATTCACGCAGGGCGTTGAGCGCCTGAAACGTGCTTCGTGTGGTGCCGATCGAGATGGCAAGCGTGTCGAAGCTTGCGGGGACTTCGGCAACCAGATCTCCCTTGCCGGCAAGGGCTCTGGCCAAAGATCCATGCACTTCCGCCGCCACGAGTCTCGGCAACCGCTCGATCTTGCCTTGGCTGAGAAGATCCTTGAATCCGGCCCACAGCCCGGCAAGCGCGTCCCCGTAGCAAACAGGCAAGGCGCACCAGTCCGGCACTGCACCGTGCATTTGTTCGACGATTTCGTAAGCCAGGGTCTTGTAGCCCTCGATCCCGACAGGATGACTGCCCACCACGGGGCTGTGAAACGGTGATGTTGCAAACCATCCGAGGCGCTCGGTACCAGCGGCAAGCAATGGCCAGCGATGGGACTTGTCGGCCAGGGATACGACGCTTGCGCCGTATTTGCGGATCTGCGCCAACATTGCGCCGGCGGTGCCTGAGAATGTGACAACGACGCATTTCAGGCCCGCCCGTGCAGCATAGGCGGCAAGTGAGGCCCCGGCGTTCCCCGACGAAGCAGTCGCCACCACGCGTGCGCCACTCAAACGTGCCATCGACACCGCCACCGTCGAGAAGCGGTCCTTGTGGGACCAGGTAGGGTTTGCGCCCTCGTCCTTGATAAGCAGCTTGGGGACGCCGAGCTGCTTTCCCAGCTTCTCGGCGCTCAGCAACGGCGTCAGGCCCTCGCCCAAGGAGATTGCATCGCTGAGTCCACAAGGAAGCATGTCGGCATAGCGCCAGAGCGAGGGCAGGGCGGCACCCACTGCGGAAGCGGCCGATGTAGCTCCGGACGGATCGTAGACGACCTTAAGATTGGCCGGTGCTTCGGCACAGCATTTCGGGCAGCCGCGTGAGTCGATTTTGGTATCGATCCGGAACAAGGCGCCGCATCGAATACAGGAAAACCCTGCCGCGCGGCTCATAACGGCACCCGCGTGATTGCATCGTGCGTCTGCGTCAGCCGCTCCACTCCGCGCTCGCGAACAACCACCATGTCCTCCACCTGGAGTCCCCAGCGGCCGATTTCGTAGTAGGGGGTCTCCACGCACAGCACCATTCCTTCTTCAAGGATGTCTGTACTGCGCGCCGAGAGCGTCGGCGCATCATAACCATCAAGGCCGATGCCATGTCCGACGTGATCGCGCTCGTAGCGGGCAATTCCTTCGCGCCTCACCACACGCACGACCGTCTCGAAGAGCTGTGCTGCTGCCATGCCCGGACGGATAATGTCGCAGGCATGCTGAACGCCGCGCAGCAGCGCCTGCTGAAGTCGATGCGCCTGCGGCGGCGGCTCGCCCAGCGTGGCGATGCGGGCAATGTCGGCGCGGTAGTGCCGGAACCGGCCACCGACGTCGAAGCGGATGATTTCTCCAGCGCGCAACCTGCGGTCAGACGGCTGGACGTTCATGAGCGCGCTGCGCTCGCCAAAGCCGATGCATCCCAGTACGGGCAGGGCGCCTTCCTCGACCGTCCTGACATGAAAAGCGCGCGCCAGATCTGCTTCGGTGGCGCCTTCCTGAGCAACGCCGAGTGCTGCTTGAATGGAGCGTTCGGCAATCTGGGCAACTTGGCCGAGCCGTTCGATTTCATCTGCCGTTTTTACGGCACGAACCTCGCGAAGCAATGCGGTGGCTGGTAGGAACGACGCATTGGGAAAATGGGCTCTGAGGGCTTCCTGGTATCCTGGTGCGAGCCCGGCCTCGTCTATGCCGATCCGCCCACGGCCGAGCTGAGCTTCTTCCAATGCGGCGACCAAAGCCGCGATGGCATTGCCATGCCTCGGCAGGTCTCGAAGCTGGAGGTGCCGTTCATTGGCGAGGTCCACGGTCGTCGAGGAACCGACATCGGCGTAAAAGTCGCCGTAGCGCCGGACCTTGCTTACCCACAGTTCCTGATCGGCTACGAGGTCGAGCGTGCTGGAGCTGGCGATGATTTCAGGCGTGCCCTTGTCAGGAGCCGGCCACACCACATAAGCCTGCGGGCCGCGACGGATCCATTGCGGCAGAGCCCAGAAGCCGCTCATGTAGGTCACGTTTTCCGGGGCAGTCGCTATAATTGCGTCAAGCCCGGCTGCCGTCATCCATTGTTTCAGGCGCGCTTCGTTAAGCAGCATGATGGGAATCCCGGGCCTGTTTTGCTTCCAGAAAGCCGAGGCCGGCGGAAATGCGCGCCGCAGCCGCCATTACTGCCTCTCCAATCTCAGCGATCTCCACATGCGGTCCCACTGACCGGGGGTAGGCCGCACTTATAGCCGCGATGATTGTGCCTGATGCATCGCGAAGCGGTGCGCCGACCGCAATCAGCCCGGTAAAGTTCTCGTCCAGGGATGTTGTGTAACCAATGGGCTCGGACGCTCTGATTTGAGCAACGAGCTTGTGCGGATCGGTGACTGTGCGTACGGCAACCTGCTCCAGTGGACCTCGTCCAAGAATCGCAATGACCGCCTCGCCGCTCAGCTCCATCAGGAGCGCCTTGCCCAATGCGGTGGAGTGCAAGGGGAAGGTCTCGCCAGGTGAAGAACGAATGACGACCGGACTCTTGCTTTGCACGGTCAGAAGATAAATTCCGCAGCTGCCCCGCCTGATACCGAGGAATGCGTTGAAGCACCCTTCGGAGGCCAGCGCCTGCAGTTCGATTTCAGCCAAACCAACCAGGCGATCTCTGCCCAGGACCTTCCGCGCCAGCGCCAGCACGGAGTGACCCAGCCGGTAACGTCGCGAGTCTGGCGACTGCTCGACATAGCCCTGCTCTGCCAGGGTGTTCAGAATTCGCTGCACGGCGGGAGCACTCTGCTCAAGCCGGCGGGCGAGTTCGCGCACCCCGACAGCTTCGTCCGCTTCCTTGAGGACATTGAGAACCGCAAGCCCACGTTCCAACGAAAGATTTCCTGTCACTGGCGTTCCTTATTTCGGAATGGCGTTCCTTAATATGATGAGAAAAGCAGCAATGGCCGCGCCTGTCAATGACGAATGTTCATTATAGTGTGTCGTCCTAAAGTGTGCCCATCGACGACCATGTCGTCATGGACCTACGGTTGGTTGTCGGCCTCAACGTACAGAGGATTCGGCGCGCACAGGCCCTCTCTCAAGAGGAACTGTCGTTCCGTTCAGGATTCACGCGCGCCTATCTGAGTGGTCTCGAGGCCGGCCGTCGCAATCCCACACTCCTGTCGCTCGCAAAGCTTGCCACCGCTTTGAGCGTCGACATTGAGGAGCTGACGAAACGGCCCGGCAAAAACGCCCGAGCCCCAGCTGGTGATTGTGCTGTGGCGCCGCGTGAGCGGCGCAAGGGAAAATCCTGATGCTCTCGGCGGCCTGCTGACCAGCGCATCACGGCGCGTTTCGACGGATGAGCTGCTCCACGTCAACTTGCAATGCCAACGCCAGTACCTCCAGCGTATCGACGGTCGGTGAGTTTTCCTCCCGCTCGAGCTTGCCGACATAGTTGCGGTCGAGGCCGGCAAGGTCCGCGAGCTGCTCCTGCGACAAGCCGGTGCCTTGGCGAAGCAACCTCAGATTGCGAGCAAAAACAGACCTCAGCCTCATGCAGCGAGGCAGTCAGAACGCGCCCTTTAGTGCCACCTACTATAGTAGGCAAAAGTCATGCCGGACGTTGCGGTCGGACCTAAGTTATTTATTTTGTTTTCTTTGTCTCAGTACATTGAAAGGGCCTACAATGGCGGCGGTTCACGGGGGCGTCTTACAGGAGCAGCTAATACAAATCTTTGAAGCAACCGCACAGATTGACCGTGCAACCAGCGCCCCCGAGATCATTCGGCAACTGCGCAAGAGCATCGAATGTCACGGCTACGCAGCCTGTCTCGTCACCGAATTGCCACGCCAGGACACCGGATCACTGGATGGACACATCCTTGTTAACGGTTGGCCGCAGGAATGGTACGACCGCTATATGGCTGCCGGACACTATCGCCATGACCCTTGTGTTGCTGTGTGCCGTGGTGCGATCGGGCCCTTCCTCTGGCGGGACGTCCATCATGGCTTGACGGACCGAAATGCCAGGAGGGTGATGGATGAAGCGAAAGAGTTTGGGCTTTGCGACGGGATCTGTATCCCGATCCAGCCCGCGTTTGGCGATCCGGCCTGTGTAACGGTTGCCGGAAATGAAATTGATTTGGCGCCGACGGTGCGCTGCACCATTCATGCCCTTGCGCGCCATGCCTATTCGGCTGCCGAACGCCTCGTTGATAACTCGCGCAGGCGGCCGAGACAGAAGCTTTCCCAACGAGAGCGTGAAATCCTGCAGTGGGTCGCGGGAGGAAAAACCGCATGGGAGGTTTCCCGAATACTTGGCATCTCGGAAAACACTGTGACGACCCACCTGCGCAACATCAAGCAGAAACTCAGCACCGCCAACGTTGTGCACGCGATCGTGGAGGCGTTTCGCAGGCACGAAATCGAACTTTGATCCATCCCCAGATCTGGGTATTTCCCGGGCAATCGTCGCGTGGTCGGATGGGGTTCCATCGCGAGGAACCGCAATGATTCAGGTCCATGTCGTTGACGCGTCAAACAGCTTTGCCTATCGAGGGGATCTCGACAGCTACTTCCGCCTGCGGCATGAAATCTATGTCGATGAACGTGGATGGCAGGACCTGAGACGCCCCGACGGTCGCGAGATCGACGCGTTCGATACTCCAGAAGCGATTCATCTGCTCGGCATCCAGCCAGGAAGAGGCGTCGTTGCCGGATCCCGTTTCGTGCCGAGCCTTCGGCCACATCTGATGAGCGAAACCTTTCCGCAACTCGCCGACGGCGGCGTTCCGCGCCGACCCAATATCTTTGAATGGACCAGGTTCTTCGTGGCGCGGGATCTTCGTGAGCCCGGCCGACCTTGCCAGGCAGCCGGCGTGATCTACTGCGGAATTTTGGAATTCTGTATCCAGCGACATATCAGCAATCTGACAATCGTGTGCGAGGAGTACTGGTTCGACCGCCTCGCATCGATTGGCTGGAATCCGAAGCAGCTTGGGCCTGCGCTCGCACATGGTGATATGACGATCATCGGTCTGATGGTTGATGTCAGCCCGTCAGCCTTGATCGCGACGCGACAATTCTACCGCATAACGGAGCCTGTGATTTGGGCCGAAACGCCATTCAAGCGGCTGGCCTGACCGCGGGCCGTCCGCTTTTGGGCGTCACGCCTCGAACGAACATGCTGCCTGGCACTCGCAGAGGGCGGCGATGTACTATCGCGTGCAAATCGGCTGTCTGCCTCGCGCCATAACAGCCATTCAAAGGCGGAGGTGTCCAAAGACGGGCGCTCCGGGGCAAGCGGTACCAGCCTTGGCATCGAAATCGAAGAAGAAGGTCTGGGAAAAGGACACACCGGATCTTGGAGCGTACGACTTCTCCTTCGATCCAATTTCTTTTTTTGGGCAGTTCACGCCCGAGAGCCTGGTGAAGGCGACGGACACAATTCTTGAGGGCCTGGCCAAATTTCCCGATGCGTCGCTGTGATCGTGCGGACTGGCTTGGGACCCACTGGCCGCATCCTCGCAGGCCTCCACGTGACCGCCAAGGGTCGCGGTGCGGCAGTGCTCGATCGCCATGATGGACAACACAGACATCAAGGCAGGTGAAGCCAAGATCGGCGAGCTGAAGCGCAACATGGACGCGATCAACGCAGCCCGACGAAAGGGCGGCTGTGTTGCCGGCACTCTGTAAGCCGCTCCAACGTTAAAATTGTCGGCTTGCTTCCCGCCCTCGCGACTGCGGAGTGGTCGTTCCATCGATTGACTCCCGTAATGCACAGGCAGTTAATCTCCCCGCAAGGGCAAAAGAGGGGCTATGAAACTGGGAGAAAACGATGACTGTCCAAAAAGAAGACTATCGAACCAACAGAGCCGACTTCGCCATAGCTGCCATGCATAGCCGAGCGACCCCTGAGGGCGATCGTGACGATTTGGTGGCGAGGAAAAAGTCCCTGTGGGTAACAGATCGGCGATCTGCAAAATTGGCTGCAAACCCGTCCGAAAGCTCGCCAGAACCCAAGGCAAAGGCGCGCGGTAAGTGAATCGTGCCAGTCAATTTCTTACCGCCGAGTACTTCGTTCACATTGTTCGATTACATTACATTTATCTAATGTACTAACCAGCCAGTCGGGCATTCCCGAAGGCTCGCTGGTCAGGCTCAGCGGCCCCCTAACCCAAGCTGCTGGGCCGCCTGCTAAGGAAGTGCGTGTATCGCTGATACGGTCGTCGGTGACCCCCCTCCGTACCGCGGGCCGGGATCGCAACCACGTCACCGACCGGACTGGGCGCTCAGGACGCCTGCCGGCGCTCGAAACTCTTATATGGGGATGGTCAACTACAAAGCGGCATCACGTCGACATTGTCATGTACCTCCGCGCAATCCGTAGATCCATTCGATGAGTCCGTTTGCGTGACGCGGTTCGCGAACGAACCCAGTCCACCTTATATTCGGTCAGGCGCATACACCTGTTCCATGATCCCGCTTGCGGCGGATTCGGACCCAAGAGACGAAACCATTCTTCAGCGGCGGCTGTTTGAGGCCATGAGTTTCGTCGGTTCGTCTACCGAGGATCTGCCAGGCCTGATCGGTCCTGGAGATTGTTAGAATCGATTGGCGTCTACGCTGATGGTTCCGTCAGGAAAGCTCCTTCTATAACGACTCCGGCGTTCACGTATTTCCACAGCGCAACAAGCAGTTTCCGAGCGAGGGCGATGATCGCCACTGGCTGAGTGCGGAATTGGGTTGATGGCGCACCCAGAGCCACGCAACCTGGACAAGCGTCGACCGGAGCCTAGGATTGCCGGACTTCGAGACTCCCTGCTCGCAATTAATCTGCCCACTTTGCCAGGGCGTTGGCACCAAACCAGCGTAGGCGGCAACCTGTCGTCGATTGTCAAACTTGCGCGACAATCCCTCAGACCACAGGACGGCCGCGAACTCCGGACCTATTCCCTTGAGGCTGAGCAGCAGGGCCGGTGTTGGCTCATCTGCCGCGACGAGCAAGGCGTCGCGTGCCTCTTCAACATCCTTGATCTGCTGGATCAGCAACTCGATGCGATCAAGCTCGCGGCTGATCTGCGCCATGAGCGCTGGCGGCAGTGGACGCCCATCTGCGGTAATGAGCGCGTCGAGGCATCTGCCTCGATCGCCTTTCAACGGTTCGTATCCGGACACACCTTGGCTGAACAAAAGGCCCTTTCTCCTGTTGACGTGCCTGATCCGCTCGTTCGTCAGCGCCTTCCGCTCCCGCACCAACCGGCGACGGTCTTCCTCCTCCGGCGTTGGCACTCGCAACATCGCGCAAACCCGAAGCTCGCCGCGGTTGTAGGCCAACAACGCTCGAACCAGTGCTTCCCGTCAATCCTGTCGGTCTTGGCCCGCGGGCGGCGACGCGATGTGGCAATGGATGCCGGGTCCACGACATAACTCTCGATGCCTTCGCGCTCGAGGACCCGATGTATCCAGAATCCATCCAGACCAGCTTCCTGGATTGATATGACCCGGAAACGCTGCCCTGTCCGCACTTCCGCCTTTCGTTGCAGCTCTGCGAAGTGATCGAGCAAACCCGGAATGTCGCCCCCGGCACGAGGTGTCTCGACATTCTCTCGCCCCCACCTGGCGAAAGCGAAGTCACGAGCCATTTTGAACGAGACAGTTCTAACGAGCCAAATATTGCGGCAAGATCGACGCGGATAGCGGTCGGGGGCTTCCCCAAAATGTGCGCGGCGAGCATGCGTTGAGGGCGAGACGAGTCTATGTGCCTTGACGGGATGCAGAATATATTCCTATTTTGCGGGATGCCGCACCGTCGCCGCCATGAACAGATTTCCGAGTATCATGCTTGCCAAGATCGAACGGCAGGCTTGGCTACTGACGAAGGAACTGTGGGTCGCGCAGTTGTCCCCAAGGCCGTTCTGTCCGCACTACGACGCCATCGACAATTTGCATCGGGGCCTAAAGCGGGCGCTCAACTTGCTGCATGACCGCCCGGCGGATTACGAAGAACCGCATTTCGCGCCCATGTCGCGAGGGTGAAGAACTAGCCTGTCAGTTTAGTGAAGTCGTGGCGCCGCGCGCGAACATGTGCCAGCAAATTCGTTTCGTTTACGACCCCTGATTGAAAGAGATTCAGCGTGGTCGAGGCCAGAATCTGACCGTCTATCGGGGTGCTGTACCATTTGGCGTCGGCGGTTACCTGGTCGACAACCCGCTGGCAGATCGCCCGATCTTTAGGTCTAAGGAACTGACTTTTCAGTGCTCGTAGCATCTCGACGCCTTGAAACCGAGAGTCACCTGTCTCCGCGCGATACCCATGCGTGGTCTGCGAGCATGGACCCTAAACGCATTCAGACAGAAAATTGCCATTCGTTTGAGTGGTACCGATGTCGCGTGGATAAGCGGCGGTCCGCGAGCTAATCCACCATGTCGCGCAGCGGCTTCTTGCGCTTTGGCGTCCTGTACTTCTCGACCAGCCTGACCTTGTCGATGTCGATCGTCACCAGCGGTCCCAGATCGACAGTCACCCTGCCGCCTTCCTCGTCTACGCGCGTGATCTCTCCGGTAAGCTCGATCTGCTGCCCCTTCTTCACCTTGGTATGATCGATGACCGAATGCGGAAAGCTATAGCTCGGAATCGAGACGTTTACGCAGTGCTGAGTGACCCGTTTGCGAAGGCGGCCGGGATCGCCACCTCGTCACGAATGGAAATTCCGCGCGCCGTTCCATGAGTCTGGTGCGCTCGGCGCCTTACTCAAGATATTGCTAATTATGGATGAGCCCGCTTCCTCCAATCGATGGATGAAGCCGATCGTGGGCCGGTGCTACTTGATGCATCGCGCGACTTACCCGACAAGAGCTGGCTCCAGGGGCAAAATATGAGCAAGACGACTCTCATTGCTATCGCAATCCTCGCGATCGGTGTCGGCTGTGCCGAAGCCAAGGACCGTAAGGTCGAAACCGCGACCGACCGTAAGGTCGAAACCGCGACCCTCGGCACGCACGCCAATTCGAAGAACCTGCCGGTTTGTACCGCGGCAAGCTCACTCTTCGAAGTCCTCGGTGATAAATGTTTTCTCGTCGCAGGTTCGATGATCTATGGCGACATCGCCGAACTCTCCCGGACAATCACTTTGAGTTGGTAGCCGAGGCAACAACCTCCCAGCGCATTCTCCGGTATGAAGCTGCGTCGCAGGGGCTGCCTTCGCCCAGATATCGACCCAGTCTTCGCGCGTCGTCAATACCGGGGCAATCCCCAGTCACCACGGGCCTCTCCAAAATTCTTATGCCGTCCGCACCTGCGGTCGAGCGTGTCGCGCCAACACAGCAGCGCCTCTGCATCGTTTGGGCAACCCAACCATAGCTTCCGGTCCGGAAACTCGCTTACGCGTCTCATCGTCCATTCGGCAGTGGAAAATTAGGCCGATTTGGCAGTGCTCAGAATCGCGTAGCTGTCCTGCGATCCGCTCGGAGAGGATGGCGAGTGGTTGCGGCAACTGCGCCTCAAGCTGGCTGGCGACCGCCGTCTGCAGCCCGCTGCTGCGGAGCAGCGCTGACGCTGCGTTCGTCCGGACCGTCGCAAGACCGCTTGATTGTATCCGGCCTGGAGACAGACAAACGCCGGCGCAACCTCACCCTGAAACCAAAAGACAATATCGATGACCTTCAACAGCTATGCTCCGAAGGGTTCAAGCGCCTGCAAACATTCACCGTGCCAATTTCGCCATCGCCGCTTCGATAATGACGGCGCCATCAATTTCATGGAGCAAGCTTTGCCGCCAAGGGGTTCTGCCCGATGGCGGCGATCAGGCTCGTGCATACCTCGATCACCATCACCAAGATCCTGCGAGACGCAGAAGAGGCGAGCCGCTTCATGAAGCGGCTAGAAGACCCCAAACCCAAAAGCCGCTGATCGATTTGAGCCGCAGTAACGAAGTGTAACCGGGTTCCCACTACAAGAAGCTCAAACCGCGCAAGACCGCTGATCGATACGGCCACGATCTTCAACGGTCTTGCCCTAACGGAAGCCGCCCCAATGGAAATCGCCACGAACGGCCAAACGACTAGCCATCTGATGACGTCACGGCGCTTTGCACCTCTCTTCTGGACGCAGTTCCTTTCCGCCTTCAACGACAATTTCCTCAAGAACACGCTGGTGTTCCTTATTCTGTTCACCCTGGCGGCGGACAAGGCTGCATCACTGGTCACGCTGGCGGGTGCCGTCTTCATGGCTCCTTTCCTGCTCCTGTCCGCCGTTGGTGGCGAGATCGCCGACCGGTTCGACAAGGCGCTCATCGCCCGTCGGCTGAAATTCACCGAGATCGCCGCTGCGGCTGTCGCTGTCGTTGGAATCACCCTGTCGTCGATCCCGGTGCTGATGATCGCGTTGCTCATGTTCGGCATCATCTCGGCACTGTTCGGACCGATCAAGTACGGCATCCTGCCGGATCACCTCGAGCGCAAGGAATTGCCCCGCGCCAATGCCTGGATCGAATCGGCAACCTTCGCCGCCATCCTCGGCGGCACTATCGCCGGAGGCGTCGTCTCGGCCGATGGCATTGGCGTCTCGGTGTTCGGGCCGATCATGATGATCCTTGCCGTGGCCTGTTGGTTTGTCAGCCGCTACATCCCGTCCACCGGTTCTGCGGCTCCCGACCTAGTCATCGACAAAAACATCTTTCGCTCGACCTGGCGACAGGTGAACGGTTTGCGTGCCGACAAGCGGATCTGGCGCGCCGGACTGATGACGTCGTGGTTCTGGCTGATCGGGGCCATTGTCCTTTCGATCCTGCCTACATTGGTCAAGGATTCGCTCGGTGGCGGAGAAATCGCTGTCACCGCCTATCTCGCGGTGTTCGCCGTGTCGATCGCCATTGGCTCTGCCATAGCCGCATGGATGTCGCAGGGCCGCATCGTGCTCTTGCCAGCCCCGGTTGGCACTGCGTTGATGGCACTGTTCGGCTTGGACCTGGCCTGGACCATCTGGAGCATGCAGCCTTCGATCGGGGCCGAAACGCTCGCAATATTCTTCGCCAGGCCAAACACGGTCCATGTTGCGATCGACCTTGCCGGCATGGCTATTGCCAGCGCCTTTCTTGTCGTACCAACCTTCGCCGCCGTACAAGCCTGGGCGCCCGAAGCCAGCCGCGCTCGCGTCGTCGCCGCGGTGAGCATCGTCAATGCAGGCTTTATGACGGTGGGCGGCATACTTGTCGCCGCGATTCAAGCAGTGGGCGTCTCCACTGGAGGTATCCTGTTCGGCCTCGCCGCACTCAACGTGGTCGCCGCCTGGCTGATGCTGAGATATCTGCCAACCAACGCCTTCCGCGACTTCGTTTCCATTCTGTTCCGAGCCTTCCATCGTCTGGAGGTGGAGGGGCTGGAAAACCTTAAGGCGGCCGGCCCGGCACCCATCCTGGCGCTCAACCATGTCAGTTTCCTCGACGGCCCATTGGCTTTGACGCTGACGGATGAGGAGCCGGTGTTTGCCATCGACTACACCATCGCCCAAGCCTGGTGGATGAAGCCGTTCATGAAACTTGCGCGCGCCCTGCCGCTCAATCCGGCCAAGCCGATGTCGACCCGCACGCTTATCAAGGCCGTGCAAGGCGGCGATCCGCTTGTCATCTTCCCCGAAGGCCGGATCACCGTGACCGGCGGCCTAATGAAGGTCTATGACGGTGGCGCCATGGTGGCCGACAAGACCGGCTCGATGATCGTGCCAGTGCGCATCGACGGCCTGGAGAAGAGCTATTTTTCGCGGCTGAGTTCGCTGCATGTGCGCCGCCAGCTGTTCCCAAAGGTCAGGGTGACGATACTAGAACCGGCCAAACTTGAAGTACCGCCGGACCTCAAGGGCCGGAAGCGCCGCGCAGCGGCGGGTGCTGCCCTCTACCAGGTCATGTCGGATCTCGTCTTCCGCACCCAGGACATCGACAAGACTGTGCTGGAGAAGATCATCCAGACGGCGAGCGAACGCGGCATGAAGCAACTGGCCGTGCAGGACCCCGTCACCGGTTCGCTGAGCTACGGCAAGCTGCTGACAGCCGCCGCCGTGCTTGGAGAGAAATTCAAGAACCTCTATGCCGGCCAGCAGACGCTCGGCATCATGCTGCCCAATGCCAACGGCGCCTGTGCGACGCTGCTCGGTGTCATGTCCGCCGGCAAGGTTCCGGCGATGATGAACTTCACTGCCGGTGCGGCCAACATCCTCTCCGCTTGCAAGGCCGCCGAGGTGCGCACCGTGCTGACTTCACGCGCCTTTGTCGAACAAGCGAAACTTGGCGCCGTGGTCGAGGAACTCGGCCGCTCGGTCGATATTGTGTGGCTTGATGATCTGAGGGCCACCATTGGCCTCAAGGACAAGCTGCTCGGCCTATTGCGCAAAAATGCACCCCGGGTCGCCCGCAAGCCCGGCCAACCGGCGGTGATCCTGTTCACCTCAGGTTCTGAAGGCACGCCTAAGGGCGTGGTGCTCACCCATCGCAACATCCTGGCTAATGCCGCCCAGGCCGCCTCGCGTATCGACTTCCATTCGGGCGACAAGGTCTTCAACGTGCTGCCGATCTTCCACTCGTTCGGCATGACAGCAGGTACGGTGCTGCCGCTGATATCGGGCGTGCCGGTCTATTTCTATCCCTCCCCGCTGCACTATCGCATGGTGCCGGAGTTGGTCTACGCATCGAACGCGACGATCATCTTCGGCACCGATACGTTCCTCAGCGGCTATGCGCGTACGGCACACCCTTACGACTTCCGCTCAGTGCGCTATTGCTTTGCCGGCGCGGAACCGGTCAAGGCTTCTACGCGCGCGACCTATATGGAAAAGTTCGGCCTGCGCATCCTCGAAGGCTATGGCGTGACCGAAACCGCGCCCGTGATCTCCATCAACACGCCGATGTACAACCGCTCCGGCAGTGTCGGCAAAATCATGCCGGGTATGGAGTACCGCCTGGACCCGGTGCCTGGCGTCGAGGATGGCGGACGGCTTTTCGTGCGCGGGCCCAATGTCATGGCGGGCTATCTGCGCACCGAGAAGCCGGGCGTGCTCGAGCCGCTCGAAGACGGCTGGCATGACACCGGTGACGTGGTCGCCGTCGACGACGTCGGCTTCATCACCATTCGAGGCCGCGCGAAGCGCTTTGCCAAGATCGGTGGCGAGATGGTTTCGCTGGCCGCCGTCGAGGCACTGGCGGGCGAATTGTGGAAAGGCTCGCTCTCGGCAGTCGCCGCCGTGCCAGATGCGCGCAAGGGCGAAAAGCTGGTCCTCATTACCGAGGCGGTCAACGCCACGCGTGCCGAATTCCTGGCCTTCGCCAGGGCCAACGGCGCCATGGACCTGATGGTGCCGGCCGAAGTGCGCGTCGTTGCGAAAGTGCCTGTCCTCGGCTCAGGCAAGCTCGATTTCTCCGCTGTGACCAAAATGGTGAGCGGCGAAGACATGAAAACCCAAGCGGCTTGAACGACTCGCTTTTACGGGTAACTTTTTTTGTGTATCTCGGTTGAGAACACGGGACCGCCGCGAAAGTTCGATGCACGCAGCGCCATGCGAACGAGCTGCAGCTGGCGAAAACGATGGTGCAGGGTCGATGCGCTCATTTGCACATGTGCCGCGAGCTCGTCGATGCTGAACTGTCGAGGCGGCGGTCATAGAACTGGCAAGCGAGGACCATTGGCTTGTCCGCTATCGTTGCGCCTTCAGCAGACGCTCGAGCGTTGAAAAGTCACTCATGTCGCGGTAGGGCGTCAGGTCAAGATCCTTGGGGATCTTCTTGAGCTTCTCTTCGGAGATCGGTTTTTCGTTCTTTTTGTTGAAGGCCTGGTAAGCGGACCAGCCAACACCCGCCGCCTTCACTGCATCGCGTTCGGCTCGAAGAGCGATTTGATGCGCGTGCAGATAATGAAGCCCGAGTTCGTCTAGGAGCGCCTTTTCAACGATTTCGTGCGTTAGCAGAAATGGGGCAAGCCGGACCTTGGCCGATTTCCAATCCATAGTGCGAGGCATATGGCGATCGATATAAATCGTCCTGCCATCTTTGCTGTATCCAGCAATGTAGGGGATATCGAAATCATGAACGATCTTCACCCGACGATGCAGCGCCCGCACAGCGTCACTCAGTACATCATCGTCCAAGTCTTCGGAAACGTGGCGGACTTCATCTTCAAGCTTCATTTTTTCCACACTGACACCAGCGGAATCGTTCGTAATGCCCGCTCATGTTCCTGGGCTGTCGTGCATTCGTCATAAGCCTCGGATGCGGGATAAGCGCCGACCACCAGGAAACCAACAGACGCGGAGAAACATTGGTGACCGGTACCGGCCGGAAGAACTGCCAGATCGCCGGCCTTCCAGGATAATGTACGGCCCCTGTTGCCCCCGAACCGAACCTTGCCGGTTCCGCCCACAACGCCAAACACTTTATTTTTGCGGGAATGGTAGTGGACGTAGTGGTAGATGCCGTTCCGCCAGCCGCTACTCCAGCCATTGGCCTCGAAAAGCTCTTCCAGCACCGCTGCGGAATCAAATTGTTCCACCGACCTTACGGCGCCGCGATAGACGACAAACGGCCAGAAGGGTTGGTTCGGGACGAGGCCGTCATCCTTGAACCGAAATTCGAGTGGCTTCTTCATCTTCACGAATTCGGCGAGTTCTTGCTTTCTCGGTCGCGCGATACCCGTCGCCTGCTCGGTAGCTTTCTTCGGGCTCTCGAGAATGCCCACGGCGAATCCTTGCGCTGGATGAGACAGCGGCGAAAGCCTCCGCTCTGGTCTCAACAAATCTCAACCAGCGACACCGCACTTTGTTCCTTTTGTCGAATGGCCGCTATTAAACTGCGGCCCGCGAGGAGAACTGAAACTCAGAGAAGCGCCCGCATGTCGGCCGCTCAGTTGGTGCCTGCCGGAGTTGAACGAGAATTGTCTTGGCGGTACTGCGCCAGAAGGCATTCGCGTCCTCCAGGTTTTTGGATTCCAGGACCCGGGCGATACCTTCGACCTAATTTCCGCCGCCGATTCAGCGGAAACGCGCTTATGTTGAATGATCGATCACCTCACCCGGATCGCCCAAGCTTCGAAGGCCGCAACCTGTTGCTGATCGCTTTCCTGATTATCACCGTGCAAGGCAGCGACGTGCTGCAATTTATCTTCGGCAAGCTGTTCGGCCGGCATCTCCTGGCGCGGTGGCGGAAGCGAAACTCACCGCCGTGCCGTACTTTACCTGGGACAATCGCGACCCCGGCGAGATGCTGGTCTGGCTCAGAAGCGCGGGGTAGCTCTATGCCATCTGAGCCGCGTTGCATGCCTTGAATTCGCCTGGGCGCGCGTCATCTAGCTTTGAGTGGCGCCAGTCACTTGAACGGGTGGAGGCAGATTGTGGCGCTCGAAGCTGTCGCGCGTCCGAACGCCGGTGGCCGCTTTATTGCGGTCGTGGTGGTGCCGCTGCTATTCGTCGTCGGTGGACTGGCCATTCGCTATGCGGCATTTGCCTCGATCTCGGCGGAACCAGGCTTCGCAGCCTATGCCCAGGCGCTCTGCCGGTGGGATTGCGCGTGGTATGTCGACATTTCCGAACACGGTTATGAGCGCTTTCCCATTCCAAACCAGAGCAATGTCGGACGCTGGGGCTTCTTTCCACTCTATCCGATGCTGGTGGCGGCAATCCGGTCTGTTTTCCCTTTGCCGACGATACTGCTCGCGTCGATCACATCGGTTGCGTGCAGCTACGCGGCCTGTCTGGTGGCGTGGCCGCTGCTCGAGAAGAACATGCGCGCTTATGTGCTATATTGCGCCTTTCTGCTCAGCGGCCCGTTCTCCTTTCACTTCACGACTTTCCTGACCGAACCTCTTTTCGTGCTCCTGACGTCGTGCGTTTTTCTGGCACTCAAACGCTCTAGCTATCTGACCGCGGGGCTGTCATCGGCTCTGCTGTCGGCAACCAGGCTCGTCGGAGTGCTTGTTGTATTTGCGACCGTCATTCAGATGTTCAGGGATTACCGCGCAAAGGGCGGATCGGCGCTTTCGTTCCCACGTTGGGTGCTTGGCCGACCGGATCTGCTCGTTGCAATTCTCATCTCGCCTGCCGGCTTGTTCGCCTACATCCTGTTCCTCTATCTGACGGTCGGGGACGGCTTTGCCTTCCTGCACGTCCAGCGTGCGTTTGGACGTGTGGCGGGCAATCCGCTCGCCTTCATATGGGATGGACTCTCGGCCGTTCCGACGACTGGGTGGCTGCCTACGGCGCCGCAATGGAGCGCGCTCGCCGCACTCATAGGACTGGCACTATCGGCGGTTCTGGCGGTTCGCAGGCAATATGGCGCCGCGTTGTTCTGCGCCTGCTGCATCATCCTGCCGCTGATCACGAACCTGGCCTCGATGGTCAGATACGTCATTGGGCTTGCGCCTCTGACAATGTTGCTGACCACGTTGTTGTCGGCGTCGAAGCTGACTTTTCTTGCGGCTCTGGGTCTCTTCCTGGGCGCCTGCTATTTCATGACCGTCGCATGGATCGGGGGTTATCTTGCCCTGGTCTGACATTTCGGGCCGGTATCGGCGCGCGGCCAGATTTGGTGGCTACGCGCTGGCGGCGGTTCTGGCCGGGACAGAAATCATCATGCTTGCGCTTGCTCTCAATCCAGACGTCAATGCCGACTATCGCGCCTATTACATCGACCGGACGACGACCTGCCTCAATCGCGATGCGGTCGGCAGCTACACACTTGGCGAGACGGTGTCGTTCCGGTCCGACGGAGCCAAAAAGGCAACCGGCATGATGGTCTGTGGCTGGTCGGGGCCGGTAGCCGACGGCACCCATTCGCTGGGCGAGACCTCGCGGCTTCGCCTGGACATACCGCCGCTTCGCGACGGTCTGACTGCCACGCTGCAAATGGCCGCCGTCATTCGTCCGCCCCAGATCACGCAAAGGGTTGTGATCTCGGTGAACGGCGTTCGGGTACATGCGGTGACGCTGACCGGCAAAGAGCCACGCACGGTATCGTTCGTCATTCCACCGGCGGCCCTCGCCAAGGCCAAGACACTCGACATCGCCTTCGACTACCTCGACGGCATTCCGCAAACTCCTGCCGCCAGCAACATCTATAAGCGCTCCATCAAATTGTTGTCGCTCCGGCTCGATCCCACTGATGCGGATTAGGGCGGGCGATCGCGCTGCCGGCCGCGTCTTCGCTGCGCAAAAACCCATCGGTCGAGCATGAGGAGATTGACCGCTGGAACAAGCAAGCATGTCACCAGGATGGCAATGATCGGCGGCAGACTGAGTTTCGCAGTCAAAAGCGCCGGCGCCGCGTAAGCCACCGCGAAGCCGGTTGCCGTCAGCAAGAGAAAACGCGGAGCCTCCGATCGATGCGATCCGCTCGACGCGAAGGTCACGAACTTATGCGCGAGATAAGAAAACAGGGCGGCAGCGGTATAAGCTGCGAGCGAGGCACCGACCGGCGAGAGGCCGAACCGTTGCCATTCGACCAAAGCGGTGGCCATCACTGCATATAGGATCGTTGCAGCGATGCCGACCGACCCGAAACGCACCAGCAGTTTCAGGCCGGCGTCGCTGGTCGAGGGGCCCTCAGACTTGCGCACTGCAGGCATACTGCGCTCCAAGCGGCAGCGACGCGAGCGCGCGCTCGACTCTTCTGGCGAAAGGCCTTGCCGACGGCAGCAGCAGGAAATGCTCGGATCGGATGTCCCGGAACCCGGTCTCCCGAAAGAGGGACGCTGCGTTGGCAGCGTTGAGGAGGACCGCGTCGTGGTCGAACGGACACCGGAACACCGCAAGACGCGTCAGCGGATTATAGGGATTGTGCTCGATGATGCAGGCGACGCCACCTGGCCGCACGACACGCCGCAATTCCAGCAAGAAATCGGACCAGGAGGAGGGCGGAACGTGATGGACGACGCAACTGGCGAAAGCCAGATCGAACGCGCCATCCTCGTAGGGCAGACTCGGCGACGTGCAGGCCCTATAGGTCACACTTGGATTGTCCTGGCCGGCGCGCAAAATTGATTGCTCCGACACGTCGCAGCCATCGAGGCTGTCGAAAGCGCCGTCGAGGTAGGGGTGGAGCGAGCCGACGCCGCAGCCGATATCCAGCGCCCTTACAGCCGCCCCACCCCGCCGAAGCTTTCGCTCGACCACCAGACGCCGCAGCAGGTCCGCCTTGGCGACAAGGAAGAAGTCGTGCCCGAGTCCGGAAAATCGGATGGACCCTTCGACCGCCTCGCCATAGTTGGAATTATAGCTGTCGAAGAGTTCGGCCATTGGCGGGGACTCCACTCCTGGGCTTGTGAAACGATAGGCGGCGCTTACCAGAGACGGTACGCATCGCCTCGTCGAAGCCGGTGAGCCGATTAATCACATAAAGCGGGCGGCGTTTCACCTCGGCGTGGATGCTGCCAACGTAGAGCCCGACCACACCGGTCATGAAAAGATTGATGCCGCACAGGAGCGACACGATCACCACCGTGGATGTCCACCCGGCAATGATGCCGGTTTCAAAAAACGAGGCAAAGATGGCATAGGCGCCAAAGACCACCGCAAGCGCGGAAATGGCCAATCCGCCCCAGAGCGCCAGGCGTAAGGGCTTCTCGGAGAAACTGACGATGCCGTGAACCGCAAGGTGCACCATCTTCCAGAATGGGTATTTGGTCTGGCCCAGGGTTCGCGCGTGGCGCTCAAATGGCACGGTCGTTTGCTTGAAGCCCATCCAGCCGAACATGCCCCTGACGAAGCGGTCATGTTCGGGCATGCGCTTGAAGGTTTCCAGCGGCTTGCGGCCGACCAGGCGGAAGTCGCCGACGTCGCGCGGAATATCGACCGACGTCATTTTCTCCAGCAGGCGATAGAAAAGACTTGCCGTAAAGCGCTTGAACCAGGATTCGCCCTCGCGCTTGACCCGGCGGGCATAGACGATCTCGAAGCCTTCCTTCCACTTGGCCACCAGATCGAGAACGACTTCCGGCGGATCCTGCAGGTCGGCATCCATGACGATGACGGCATCGCCCGCAGCGGCGTCCATACCGGCGGTAATCGCCACTTGGTGGCCGAAATTGCGGGAAAATTCGATCAGCCGAAAGCGCGGCTCGGCGGCAACCACTTTTTGGAGGTATTCGACGCTTCCATCAAGGCTTCCGTCATCGACGAAGATGGCCTCGGCCTCGCCGTCCAGCCGGTCGATAAGCGAACTGATCCGCTCGATCAGCCGAGGCAGCACCTGTTCTTCATTGTATATGGGCAGGACGAGCGAGTAGCGAGGCGGTGATCTGTTCACCGTCATTCCAGGGCCGTGGACCACAGAGTCTCGCATGCGGTTGAAAATGTAACGAAAGCTACAAAGTTCCAAAGGTGTGCAAGAAAGTGCTAATTTAGCTAGTTCTTGATTGAATGCCGGTTCTCAGTGAGAGATGAGCGTCCGCACCGAGGCGCGAACTCGATAGGTCGCCAGCGAGGTTCGTCTGGCGATACGCCAGCACAAAGCTGTTTGACCGCCCTGAAGATCGCTGCACGCCCTCCTTCGCGCGCTCCACGTAGGCGCCATCCGCAGTCATCACCACGACGCGGGTGCCGGTGCTGATGTATAGCGGTACCAGGGTGCGCACGCCGTTGGACAGCGTTGCCGGTTTCGCGACGAACCTCTGCCGCTGTTTGCGGCCGCTGCTTGCCGTGAGAAGAAGACTTTGCCTGAGATCCACCAGCCTGTTGTTGCGTTCAGGCCCATGACGGCCGGCCGCGACGTTGTCGAGGATTATGGCCATGTTGGGCTGACCTTGCGCAGCCATCCGGCGTCGTTTCTGCGTGCCGATCTTCGCCGGCGCAGCATCGTGACCTGTCAGGAGACCATGCAGGCGCGAGACAGAAGCTGGCTCGAGGCTGCCGGCCTGGTTCTGGTCCGGCAACGGCCAGGCTCGGCCAAAGGCCTCATGTTCCTCACCGTGGAGGATGAGACGGGCGCCGCCAACGTCGTCGTCTGGGTCAAGGTATTCGAGAAATTCCGTCGCGTGCTTCTTTCGTCGGCCATGCTCGGCGTGCGCGGCCGCATCCAGCGGGAAGGGGAGGTGGTGCATCTCGTCTCCCATCAGTTGACCGACCTGTCGCCCGAGCTGGCCAGCCTGGGAAACCGCGAGACGCCGTTTCCCGTGCCGCATGGCCGCGGTGACGAAGCCCATCACGGCGCGCCGAGTGTCGATCCGCGGAGCCTGTCGAAGGGCCGAAACATCGTCGATCCATACGAGCACATCGACGGCATCAAGGTGAAGACGCGGAATTTCCGATAGAAGCTGCAGCGGATATACCGTCATCATGTGGTAGTCTGGCCCGCATGACGGCGCTTTATCTCAATTGGCGCGGAAGACGGTGGATCCCTCAGCCGAATAAAACGCATCCGCCGAAATGGATCGAGCCTCAGCTGACGCGCCTGGTCGACGAAGCGCCCGACGGCGCCGATTGGCTTCACGAGATCACACGATGCTCGCCGGCCTGGCCCGAAGCGGCAGCCGGGCTCCAGTCGTCCGTGCCCGGCTGTGCCGGCCTGGCAAGCACCGGCGGCGCCATGAGCCGGTCCTTGAAACGGCGATCCTCGTAGCGCGCCTTCTTCGCGCGGATCGGCGGCGTGCCCGCCACCATGACGATCTCGTCGGCGGGCGGGAGCTGCATGATCTCGCCCGGGTTAGCAGCGGTCTGGCGGTCTCGGAGCGCGACACCATCAGATGGCCAAGCCAGGGCGAGAGCCGATGGCCCGCATAGTTGCGCATGGCGCGCATCTCGGGAGCACCTCGGCACGGTTCCGTTCGCGCGATAGAAGCAGCGGTTGGCGATTGAGCAGCATGGAATCGCCGAATTCATGCGCGCGGTATCGATACGCGATGAAGGCTGCGGAGGCCTTGGCGAGCAGAGCATCGTCGGCAAAGGCGCGCAAGAGCTCGAAATGGCTTTCGCCGGGCTGGTGGACGCCCGTGAGAACCGCATCGACCACGCGAAGCCGCGTGCCCCGCGCGATGCGCCCTGTTGCAATGCCATTTCCGGCACGCACATTGCCGCCGGGATTGGCAGCTGCCTCAAGTGCGCGCACTACGCTCGTGCCGATCGCAATGATGCGGCCGCCGCGCAGCTTCGCCCACGCGACCTGCGCCGCGGTGCGCCCAGGGATGCGGTATGGCTCGTCGAAGGGAAGGCGCGAGTCGAGCGCGGGATCGCCGGTAGAAGAGACGCCCGCAGCATGCGTGAGTGTTGCAAAGCCAATGTCGTGCCGACGCCAGGCTTGGAGCGTGCGCCAGTCGAGCGCGAAGCCTGCCGATGGCGCCTCGAACGCGACCGGCCCGGCGGCAATCTTCGTCCAAACATCCCACAGTGCCAACGGCTCGGGAACATGCGCGTATTGGATCGGCCGGCCGTGCTGCGCCAGTCCTGCAAGCAGCGCTGCGCGATTGCCTGGGAAGTGCAATTCGAGAAGGCGTGGATGGTCGAGAAGGCGCTCGACGACGGCGTCAAGCGAGCCGAGCCGGAGGCGATCGCCTGGTGACAGCGGAGGTGGAGGCAGCCGGTCTTCCGTGCGCGTGCGGTGATCGCCCGAGCCGAAGGCAATCGCCACGAAACGGGTTGGATCGGGAAGTGATAGCCAGCCCGCCAGGCGGATCTCGATCGCCTCACCGCTTGGGACATGCGTGCCGTGCAAGCTGGCAGGCAAGGTCGCGGCGTCATTGGCGACGACCAGATCGCCGGGGTTGAACAGCGTCGCGAGTCCAGCTCGCGGCAGGTCGCGCATCGTGCCGTCCGCCTCGACGACGAACAGCCTGGCGGAGCGCTGATCGGGACGATCGGCGGCGATCATGCATGTGCTCCGGCGAGACGCGTAGAGCGGACCGGCAACGCGTCGAGCATCTTTTCGATGATCTCGGCAGCTGCCTCCTCGGGGCGCTTCAAGGTCGCCGGATCAGCATCAGGGATCGCGAGCGCGTGCAGTGGGGTGTCCATATCGCCGGGGTCAAGTGCGAGGAGCCGGATGCCGTCTGCTTTCGCCTCCTCGTCCCAAATCGCCGTCAGATGGGCAAGAGCGGCCTTGCTCGCGCCGTATGCTCCCCAGCCGGGATAGGCGTTCACCGCGGCGTCGCTGGAAATGTTGATCGCCATCGCGCCACGGCCGCCGCGCGCGGACGCCGCAAGCGCACCGAAAAGAGCCTTCGTCAGCCGGAACGCGCCGACCAGGTTGACGGCGAGCGCTGTTTCCAGCTCCTCGCACTCAGTATCGGCGAGGAGCGCCAGAGGGACAGGGCCGAGGCTCGAGGCATTGTTGATCAGGACGTCGAGCCCGCCGAGGCTCGCGGTTACCTGTAGCGCGATCGAGTAGGTGTCCTCCTTCTTGCCGACGTCGCCGACAACGCCGTGCGCGCCCGTCTCGTCAGCGATGCGTGCGACGTTCGCGGCGGTGCGGGCGACGAAGGCGACGCACGCATCCTGTGCGGCAAGCTGCCGCACAAGCGCCAGTCCGAGACCGGACGTGCCGCCCGTAACCGCCACGCGAAGTCCCTGAAGTTCGATATTCGTCTGCATTGCCAGTGCTCCCTTAATCCGTATGCCTCTTGCTACAAGTTAAAGTTAACTTGAAGTCAAGCGGGAATTGTGCTTTGGTTCATGCATGGATTCCATGCTGACCATCACCGACGTGTCACGGCGCAGCGGCGTCGCCTCATCGGCCCTGCGCTTCTACGAGGAGCGCGGGCTGATCGCGTCCGAGCGGGCCGGCTCGGGACACAGACGCTACCCGCGATCCGTGCTGCGCCGGATCGCCTTCATCGTCTTCGCGCAGCGAATTGGGCTGACACTTGAGGAGATCGGCGCCGAGCTGGCCAAGTTGCCGGCCGATCGCGTGCCGTCGCGTCGGGATTGGTCGCGGTTGTCGGGCCAGTGGACCAAGCGCATCGACCAGCGCATCGCCGAGTTGCAGCGCCTGAGGTCGGGGCTTACCGAGTGCATCGGTTGCGGCTGCCTGTCGATGGACCGGTGTAGCCTTGCGAACCCTGCCGATATGGCAGGACGCAAGGGGCCGGGGCCGAGGTATTGGCTGGGGTGAGTTGACAGCCTGCCTGTCCCTATTGCAGAACTCGGCAGCGCAAGACTTCGCCAAGTGCGAGACGCTGCGGCCCCGGTAAGGTCAGGGCGCGGCGGCCCTGATGTCAATTCAGGAATCGCGCTGAACCGGACAGCTCCTGCATTTGTCTCAAAACCGCGGTCAACAAAGGGTCAGAACAAGAGCTGCTCAAAATCGACGCGATGGAAGGCTCCCGCTCCGCCGGGGTTGGCATCGTTAGGATGGACAAACCGGGAGCGTAAGACTCCTGCGGCGGATTTGATTCGTGATCGTCGCGCAGCCGTACCAGCAGTGCCGCCCGCAGGCCCGCTGCATCTCTTCCGGCGATCCGATCGCCTGTCGCGAGCGACTCAGGTGCTCTTCAGGGTCCCGTTCATCCCTTCCGGATAGAAGCCGCCCTTGCTTACGCCGTCCTTATCGGTGAGATAGACGATCCGCAGCACTTCCTGCGGCGTCCTGGTGAACGCGATCGCGTCGGGCGTCGAAGGAACGAAATTGGCCTTGCCATTCACCTGGATGCCCTGGTCCTTGTCTTCCGGCCCGTCGATCTTGTCTCGTGCATCGGAGACGGCGTTGGCGGCCTTCCAGGCTTTCTCTCCTTTCCGGTATAGAGTGGAGCGCGCCATTCCCATGTGATAGGCCTCGACCGCCAATATGCCGGCGGCGGCTGCGAGGAAGTCCTTGTCCTTCAGAACCGTCGCAGCACCGGCATAGGCGGTGACGCCGACATCCTCGAACAGCATGCCGCCCAGAACGAAGTTCGTTTCGTTGCCGAAGGGATCGAAGTCCCGCCCGAGGCCCGCTGCCTCCGCGACCGCCTTGAACCCCGCATCGAAATCGATGGCCGGCCTGTCGACTGCGTTCTTTGCAAGCGTCTTGCGGTAGAACCGGACATGCGCGAGTTCGTTTTCAGCAACCTCCTGCATGAATTCGCCGATGGCGGGTGTCTCGAAGGACACTTTCTTTCCGCCGACGACATCGCCGGGTTTGGAACCGGCATCGGCGGCGTCGATGCCTTTCCCGGTGGTGCCGCGAAGGTAGTATTCGGCCTCCATGTATTCCAGGTTGAGCGCAAAACGGAAGATGTCTTCGTCCTGCACTTCCTCCTTGGCATAGGCGCGAGAAACCGGCGCCAGGCCCGTCGTGGCGGCGAGGCTGGCTCCCAGCCCAAATTGCAATGCGCGGCGACGGGAAAGGTGGAGTGAAGGGATGGCACGTATCATGGCTTCCTCCCAAAAGTCCGCCGGGACCACCGTTGGGACCTTATCGCGGGCAACGCGCCCAACTCCGCCATAGGCGAAATGTTCCTGTAAAGGTCGGACTTTGCAGGGGTCGTGCTCCGGATCAATGGCTTTTTGGGCGCGTAACGTCGGAGTTGGCATCGACTATTTGTGACCAAGCCTCGAGTCTAGACATTGAGGTGACACATTATGAGCCGGATAAGCTACGCCCGCGTCGGAACTGGGAGAAACGTCCGCTATCGAACGACCACTTTTCATTCGCGCGGTGAAGCTGCGGAACATCAAAAAGCTGCTCAAGCTCGATCGCAGAAAAGCGCTGCACTTGGTTTGGACCGAACGAGATTGCCGGAAGGTGTGATGCCAGATAAAGCGGGCAGAGGTGCAGTCGCCTCGACGCTGTACTTTTCGTCGCGTTATCAAGCCGGTCCGCGATCCCGGTTGCACTCGCCGCCAAACCGGAACCCTGGCCACGGACGAGACAGGCAAGCCTAGCTGGCGGGCCGCCAAGGCAAGCGAAAACCGCCAAATAGAGCCGGATCTAATGTGGGGTATCGAGTTTGACCCAGCTTCACAAAACCCAGAAAGGCCGGCGTATTCTGCAGATGATTGACCTCAGTCGCCGGCCCCCGATCCAGCTGTTCCAGTTCGTGAAGAATATCGACAGGAGGACCAACCGTGACGTTCATGATGACCGCCGTTCCGGCCGAGCTCGATAGAGGATGATCCGTCCCGTCGGCAGAACCTGGGTGAGGAAATCAAAATCGCGGACGTTGCCGGTCAGCACGCTCGCACCCAACTGACGCGCCTGCAGGAACACGAGGGCGTCATTTAGGAAGCGCCGCTCGTGCCCCTCCCTCTTGGGCAGATTGCTCAGCCGGAAGAGCAAGCCAGCCAAGACCCCGGCCTGTCCCCAGATCGCATCGTCCGGTGCATGAAGTCGGTAGTCCGGAATGTCCTCTACCGTGGCTTCAATCGTCTCGAGGACAGCTTTTGTGGATGCATGCTTAGGGTCCAGCCGACCAAAGGCTTGGGTCAGCTCAGACAGGCAGGCAGCGGAATGGTGGCATCGGCGATAGGTAAGCAGCGTATCGACTTCAACCGGCGATCGTCCCTGCAGGACATCCAGATAGACGCTCGTATCCAGAAACAGCGGTCCCCCGATCGCAGGTTCGTCAGCAACCCATGGGAGATCGTCGTCGGCCCTGCGCTTCAGCGTTCCGTTGTGCCTTTGGGGCTTTAGCGATCGGAGCGTTTCGGAAAGATCAAACCCCAAGATCTATGTCCGCCGGGATACTGCCCTTACGTCCGACCAGGCGGGCGCCAAAGTCATCTTCGAGGGCCAGGCGCGACAGCGCCAGTTCCAACAGCTCCGTGTCCGAGGTGACATGGGCGCGCTTCTTGGCCGCCTCGATCAACTCCGCGGGCACCCGCGCCGAAAGACGGGTATTCTTCGCGGCGCCGAGGAGGCCGGCGGCTTTCGCTTGCTCCAGTACAAGTTTATTGCGGGTCGATGCGACCGTTGCTTCGCTTTCTGCAGCCGTCCGTGTCTGCGCAGCCATGAGAACCTCCTGTGTTGAACAGAATATAGATTGCGTTGAACGCATAGGCAAGGCTTAGTAGCCGCTGGCCGTCGGGACCATCGCTCCGGGATGATCAAACGGACATCTGATGCTTTCGCACTTATCACGCGCGGTCAGTATTCGGGGCTTGCGACCCAACCCGTGAAGGGCGGAGAAGTCCTCATCGCATTGCAGCGCGACGGGCAGTCCAAGGTCGCCGACGCGCTCTCAAAGGGTGCGCGTTTTCAGCTCTAGCTGGCCCTGCGGCTTGCCGGATATTACGAGTTCGCCCAGTTTCGACCCCTCTGTGCCATTCATTGCCGACGAGATCATGACCTTCGACCATTTCCGGTCCGAGGAGGTTTTCAGGTTGTTTGGTCAGATGGCAAGCGCTGGCCAGGTGATTTATCTGACGCATCACCAGCACCTGTGCGAGATCGCCAAGACTGTTGTTCCCGGCGTTACACCCAAAGCGCATTCATAGCGTCAGAAGCTGCCTGTTTCGTTTTCTTGGGTTCAACTCGCATTGTCCTTGTCCCTTCCGGGTTGACGTTCCGCCGTCGCACCGGAAAGACGGCGTTCTTCGTTGCGCAAAATCTGCAGACCCCTCCAGTGCCATGGCGCGCTATGTCGAGCGGCACCGGCGCTTTTCTGATCGCCTCTGACCGGTTTTCCCGGAACAGGACCGCCAAATGGTGGACGTCCCGCGCCATTGCAGCCTGGCTGGCTTTGGCGGTCAGCCAGGTTCTTGAGCAATCCGCGCGGCGGCGGCTGATGCGCCGGAAGGCAGACGATGCTCGCCAGGCGCAACAAAAAATTCTTTATCTAATCGCCGCAATCATGACGCATAAGCTCCAATTGCAGCCGGCGGAAATACCAGAAATCACAGTCAGTATTGAGGCGTGCCGAACCCATATTGCCCACTTGCTGCAAGACCTGCGACACGCGGGTCCGTCCAAAAAATCATGGCTCTACCGGCAACCGGTTCGATCGCTTGATCTGGGCAAGCGCGAAGCTGGACTCGATCGAGGAGACGCCATCGAGCCGCGTCAGCTTTTCCTTCAGGAAGCGCTCATAGGCGTGCAGGTCGCGCACCACCACACGCAGCAAATAATCGCGCTGGCCAGTCATCAGATAGCAATCGACCACCTCCGGCCAGCGCGCGATTGCCGCGTTGAACCGGTTCAGCTCGCTCTCGCGCTGGCGCTCAAGCTTGATCGAGGCAAACACCGAGATCGGCAGATCGACCATGTCCTGGTCGATCAGTGCGGCATAGCCGGTGATCACCCCCATATCCTCCATCAGGCGGACCCGGCGGGCGCAGGGCGAGGCCGAAAGGCCGACCCGCTCGGCAAGCTGCTGCGCCGTCATCCTGCCATCGACCTGCAGCGCGGCAATGATCTTTCGGTCGATATTGTCCAGTCGACCTTTTGGCATCGAACGTTACTCCATTGGCTGATATTGACACAACCAGCTAACGCGGCTGCCAATCTCATGCAAGTTTAGCGACAATTGGCTTTTGCTCAGCCCTAGGATTGAGACATCGCAACCGGGAGTCTTGCAGCATGGACAAACAAAAACTGGAGGCACTTTCGGCACTGGAGAAAAAGGTGCTCTGGCTGTCGACATGGATGATCCATAACGCCAATCACCTGCGGGAAAATACGGACGGCTTGAAGGTTGGCGGACACCAGGCATCCTCGGCGTCGCTGGTGACGATCATGACCGCGCTCTATTTCTCGGTGCTGAGGCCACACGACCGGGTCGCGGTGAAGCCGCATGCCTCGCCAGTGTTTCACGCCATCCAGTATCTTCTGGGCAATCAGACGAGGGAGAAGCTCGAAGGGTTTCGCGCCTTCGGTGGCGCGCAAAGCTATCCGTCGCGGACCAAGGATGTCGACGACGTCGATTTCTCCACCGGCTCAGTTGGCCTCGGCGTCGCGCAGACACTGTTTGCCTCGCTTGTGCAGGATTATCTCGGCGCCCGCGACGAAAGCATGCCCGAGGGCCGCATGGTGGCGCTGATCGGCGATGCCGAGATGGACGAAGGCAACATCTTCGAGGCGCTGCTCGAAGGGTGGAAACACGGCCTGCGCAACTGCTGGTGGATCGTCGACTACAACCGACAGAGCCTCGATGCCGTGGTTCGCGAAGGCCTTTGGGAACGCTTCGAAAACATTTTCCGGAATTTCGGCTGGAACGTCGTGATCCTGAAATATGGCTCGCTGCTCGAAGCCTCCTTCACCGAACCCGGCGGCGAGGCGCTAAAGGCCTGGATCGAGGCCTGCCCGAACCAGCTCTATGCGGCGCTGACGTTTCAAGGCGGCGGCGCCTGGCGCAAGCGCCTGGTCGCCGACATCGGAGACAAGCCGGGCCTGGCATCGCTTCTCGACCGGCGCTCCGATGCCGAGCTCGCCGCGCTGATGACCAATCTCGGCGGCCACGACCTGCCATGCCTGATCGAGGCCTTCGGGACGGCACGCGGCAACGATCGACCGACATGCTTCATTGCATATACGATCAAGGGCTTCGGCCTGCCGCTCGCCGGCCACAAGGACAACCACGCCGGCTTGATGACCAGGGATCAGATGGCGGTCCTTCGTGCCTCGATGTCGGTCGGCGACGGGCGGGAGTGGGACGCCTTCGAGGGATTGGCTGTTGGAGATCTGGAGCTGCAACGGTTCCTCGACGCCGTTCCGTTCGCGGCAAAGGGCCAGCGGCGCCGGCACGCCCAGCGCATCGTGGTCCCCGGTCGTCTCGTTGCGGAAGCCAAAGGCAGCGTCTCCACGCAGGTCGGCTTCGGCAGAATTCTGGACGAGATTGCGCGCGCTGGCGGGCCGCTCGCCGACGCGATCGTCACGGCATCGCCCGATGTCACGGTCTCGACCAATCTCGGTCCCTGGGTCAACCGGCGCGGCCTGTTCGCGCGTCAGTCACTTGCGGACACTTTCCGCAGCGAACGCATCGCCTCGGCGCAGAAATGGGAATTCGGCCCCTCCGGCCAGCACATCGAACTGGGTATCGCCGAGAACAATCTGTTCATCCTGCTGTCGGCACTTGGGCTGTCGCATTCGATTTTCGGCAAACGGCTGCTGCCGATCGGCACGCTCTACGATCCGTTCGTCCAGCGCGGTCTCGATGCGCTCAATTACGCCTGCTATCAGGATGCGCGCTTCCTGCTGGTCGCGACGCCATCCGGGGTCACATTGGCGCCGGAAGGTGGGGCGCATCAGTCGATCGCCACACCGTTGATCGGCATAGCGCAAGACGGGCTTGCGGCTTACGAGCCGGCCTTCGTCGACGAGTTGGGCGTCATCATGCGCTTTGCGCTGGATTATATGCAGCGCGACGGCGACGCCGTGCAGTCGGAGCGCACCTGGCTGCGCGACGAGACCGGCGGCTCGGTCTATCTGCGGCTCTCGACGCGCCCGGTCGAGCAGATCATTCGTCCCATGATGCCACAGCTCGAGCAGGACATCATCGACGGGGGCTACTGGCTGCGGGCTCCGGGTCCCAATGCCGAAGTGATTGTTGCCTATACCGGCGCGGTTGCGCCGGAGGCCATCGAAGCTATCGGCATGATGGCAGAGGACCGTCGCGACGTCGGTCTTTTGGCCGTGACTTCGGCCGATCGCTTGAACGCAGGCTGGACAGCGGCAAGTCGCGCGCGCGAACGCGGCCTCGTTCACGCCAGGAGTCATATCGAAAGGCTGTTTGCCGATCTCCCTGCGCATTGCACCATCATCTCCGTCACCGACGGTCATCCGGCGGTACTCGGCTGGCTGGGTTCGGTGTACGGCCATCGCACGCGCAGTCTCGGCGTCGAGCATTTTGGCCAGTCAGGGACTATCGGCGACCTTTACCGCCACTTCGGCATCGACGCCAATTCCATAGCCACAGCCGCCGACCGGATTGCTGGTGGGCGCCCCATCCGCCATCTGCGCGCGCTGGATTGATGCTGACGACATTCTGTGGCCGAGGCCTGATCGTGGATCTGAAATCATGCCACTCGCTGCTCGGGTAACGCAATATCTGAACGGCGCGCCTCTGTCGGACCGGGCTAGTGCTGAAGCCCGGTGATCATGGCGACGATCTCGTTCTTGTCGGTCTCGCTGGTCTTGCGCACGCCGATCTGTTTGCCACGTCGCAGAACACAGATCCGATCTGAGAGCCTGAACACCTGGTCGAGGCTGTGGCTGATGATCAGCACGCCGATATTGCGCTGCTTCAGCGACAGAACAATCGTCTCGACCTTGGCGGTCTCGGCAACGCCGAGCGCGGCGGTTGGCTCGTCGAGCAGGATCAGCTTGCTTGCCCAGTGCGTGGCGCGCGCGATCGCCACGCCCTGGCGCTGGCCGCCCGAAAGATCGCGGATGGTGGCGTGAGCCGATGGGATGCGAACGTCGAGATCCTTCACCAGCTTTTCGGTGTCGTCGATCATCCGGCGTCGGTCGAGCAGGCCGAAGCGGTTCACCGGCTCGCGGCCAAGAAACATATTCATGTAGACGGTCTGCTGATCGGCGAGCGCCAAGTCCTGATAGACCACCTCAATTCCGTGGGCGCGCGCCATGGTGGCGCTCGACATTGCCACCGCCTGCCCCTCGATGATGATCGTCCCGGATGTCGGAGCATGCACCCCCGTCACGATCTTGACCAGCGTCGACTTGCCGGCACCGTTATCGCCGACCAACGCCACTATCTCGCCGGGATAGAGCTCGAGCGAGAAATTTTCGATTGCCGTGAGGCCGCCGAAATTCTTGCGGATGTCGCGCAGCTGCAAAACAGGGGGCGTGCCGGTCGTGGTCGCGTTCATCACTTGCTCCTAGACAGGCCAGGCAGCGGTTTCGCCAAAACCGTTTTCGATCGTTTCGACTTGGGGCGCCCCCTTTGAGACACCGGAGATGCCGACCACGTAGGCGCGGGTCACGAACGCCTGGCCGCGAAAGCCGAACACCGCCGTGTCGCCGGAGCGTGGCGCATTGGCGCCGCTAGCGTCAATCATTGCGTAATAGTCGATTGCCGCAGGCGGCGGCACCTCGACGCTTCTGAGCGCGGCGGCGGCCGTGGTGGGTTCTGCGGACACGATTGCCTTCACCTCATAGTCCGGAAAGATCGGATCGATATAGAAGCCGCCACCCAGGCAGTAGGCTTTGCCGCCAGACAAATGCGAGATCTCGGTCAAATACAGAACGGCAGGGAGCTCCGGCAGATCTTCCATGACGTGCAGCGCAGTGGTGCCGGCCAAGCCATTGCCCGGTTCACATTGCGTGGCGCCGGCTTCGGCCAGCGCGCCAAGCAGGACACTCGACGTTGTGCCGGGCGCGTTCACCTCTATGTCGCTGCGACCGGACTTGGCGAGCGCTTCGGCAGCTCTGCCCAGTGTCGCCAGATTGTGTGTCGGCAGGACCGTTCGCGTGGTCTGGTCGAACAACAGCGCCGGGAAGGTGGTGATGCCAGCGAACCGTCCGCCGTCGAGACCATCCAGTTTTTCGGCGACCGCGGCGATATCAGCCGCCTCAAAACCACCTTCGTGGCCGCGGTAGAAAACGTCACCATCGGCGCGGATGCGGGCAAGCAGGTTTTGCGTGTACCCGGCGAGCCTTGCGCCGGCAGCGGCTTCTTCAGCCTTGGTGTCGTTGAAGACGGTCCAATAGTCCGGCCTGAACGTTTTGGCCGCCGCATTGGCCTCGTGCCTTGCGATCTGCTGCAGGTGGCCAAGATGACCGAGCCTCAGGCCTGCTCTGTGCGTTGCCCGCGCGCAGGCCATGTCGACGGCGACGGCCTGATCGATGCCACCACGCTTGAGCGCATGGCAGAACGAACTGGCGCGGCCGACCTGCTTGGTCATGGCGAAAATCTTCAGGCCGAACCGGTCGGCCTCGCGCTTCAGGACCCGGGCATTGCTTTCGACGGCATCGAGGTCGAGCACATAGGAATTAGCCGGCAGCTTTCCTTCCTGGTGCAGGCGCATGGCGCTTTCTATAAAGCTCGGATTGCGGCGCCGCAGAACATCGAGGAACATGACAAAACTCCTTCAACGGGACTTTTCGCGCAGCGATACGGCGACGGCCGCAAGAATGATCAAGCCGCGCACGATCATCTGGTCGGAGACGGACAGGCCCATCAGGATGAGGCCGTTGTTCAGCATGCCCATCATCAGCGAGCCCACCAGCGCACCGACAATCGATCCCTTGCCGCCGTTAAGCAGGGTTCCGCCGACAATGACGGCCGCTATCACCGTCATAAGGTCGGTTTCGCCGAGCGTGTATTTCGCAGCCTGCAGCCGGCCCGCATAGAGCAGCCCGGCAAGGCCGGCGAGCCCGCCGCTTGTGGTCAGAACGGCAAGCCTTATCTGCGCCACGCTGATGCCGGAAACACTGGCGGCACGGCTGTTGTCGCCGGTGGCCAGCACATGGGCGCCGAAGCGCGTCTCGCGAAAGATGAGATGCGCGATCGCAACGGCAATTACCGTCCACCAGATCAAAGACGGAACACCCAGCAAAGAACCCGAGCCGAAGAAACCGGTGAAGGCGTCGTTGGTGACCGGGATCGACCGCAAATCGGTCATCGAGCGAGATACGCCGGCAAACAGCCCGAGCGTCGCCAGCGTTACCAGGAATGAAGGCAACTTGACGTAAGCCACGAGGGCGCCGTTGAGAAGGCCGATCAGCAGGCCGGCGCCGAGGCCGGCCAGCACCCCAGCCACCAAGCCGTAGGCGTTTATCGCCACCGCGGCGGCAAGGGCTGCCACGGCAACGATCGAACCTATCGAAAGATCAATCTCGCCAGCCGACATGACAAAGACAAGGCCGATCGCCATGATCGTCACGGGTGCCGTCTGCAGCACGATGTTCGACAGGTTGCGGACCGTCAGAAAACCGCTGTCCTTCAGTACGATCGCGAAGAACAGAAAGATCGCCAGAAATCCGAGATAGACGACATATTGCTGCAGGTTGAAGCGGCTGACCAAGCTCGCTGCCCGGCCGGGGCTGGTGTTGACACTCGACATTCTCACTTCCTCCGGCGGGGCGCCATTGTCCGCCGCTATTTCATGGCGGCCGCGATGGTCGCGGGCACGTCCTTGTTGAGGGACCGCTTCCACCCGTCCTTGACAGTGTCCTTGGTGACGGCGAGGGAATCGACCACGATGAACGGCGCGGCTTTCTTGCCGATCAACGAGGCGGCCGTGGCGCGCGCCAGCGTCACGCCGATGTCGTAGGCTTCGTCTGCGATGAGTGCCGCAACGTTGCCGCCTTTCACCATGTCCAGTGCCGCCGGTTCGTTCAGGTCGAGCGTGACGATCTTGGTGTGGCTGTTGCCGGCCGCCCGCAAAGTGGACAGCACGCTAAGCGCCGGCTCAGCCCAGGTGACATAGATACCGTCGAGGTCCGGGTGCTGTGTGATCATCGCCTGCGCGATTTCCTCGCTGCGCGCGGGGTCGGCCATTCCGGCCTCGGCCACGATCTTCATGTCGGGATAGTCCTGCTCGATCGTGTGCTTGAATGCTCCGTCACGCTGGTTGGTGACGTAGAAATCGGCATCGTGAAAGATGTAGCCGACCTTGCCCTGCTTGCCGAGCGCGTCGGCCATTGCGATCCCGGCCTTGTTGCCCATCTGGAAAAGGTCGTCCGAAACGATGGTCACATAATCCTTGTCGTGAACGTAGCCTGCCGGCGAATTGTCGACGAATCCCAATTTCACGCCGGCCTGGCGCGCAGGATCATAGACGGTGGCCGCACTTGCGGGATCGACCGGTAGGGACAGTATAATAGAGGGCCTTTTGGCGAGTACTGTCTCGACGTCGGATTTCTGACGGGCCGCATCAAAGCCGGCGTCGGTCTGAGCGACGACCGTGATGCCGAGCCGCTTCAACTCGTCCTGGGCGCCGCTGTTCACCGCGTTGGTGTATTCGCTCATCTCATGCCAGACCAGCGCGGCGGTGTATTTGCCGTCCTTGATCTGCTGCTCCTCAGCTGGTGTGAGCACGACGCTCTTTGCCGGCGTCGGCTTTTCCCCGTTCGGTCCCGTGGTGGTGCCCTCGGCTGCGAAGGCGTTGGCAGCGACGAGTGCTACCAGTGCCGACAACATTCCAATTGCTATGCGCATGTCGGTTCCCCTTGTTTTTATGATGTCGGCGGCCCTGATTGGCCGCCGGGCATTGCCCTGTCATTTGGCCGCGTCGAGCACCGATTGCGGCGCGTCGCGGTTCAACGAATCCTTCCAGCCCTGCGCAACGTTCTGCTTGGTCACGGTAAGCGCCGGGGCAACGACGAAGGCCGGGGTCTCCTGGCCGAGCAGCGCCTTGACGCCGACAGCGGCCATGGCGCGGCCGAGCTCATAGGCCTTGTCGGCCACCAGTGCGGTCACATTGCCGCCCTTGACCATATCGAGCGCCACCGGTTCGGCGAGGTCGAGCGTGACAATCTTGGTCTTGGTGTTTCCGCTTGCCCGCAAGGCCGACAGCACGCCGTCGGCCGGTTCGGCCCAGGTGACGTAGATGCCGTCAAGATCGGGATGCTGCACGAGCATCGCGCTGGCCAGCTCTTCTGCCCGCGCCGGATCGGAGATCCCCTGCTCGGCGACGATCTTGATGCCGGGATAATCCTTCTCGATCGTTGTCTTGAAAGCCTGGTCGCGCTGGTTCGTCACATAGTAACTGGCGTCGTGGAAGATGTAGCCGACCTTGCCCTTGCCATCGAGCGCCTTGGCCAGTGCATCGGCCGCCTGCTTGCCCATCTGGAACAGGTCGTCAGTGACGATGGCTGCATAGTCGGTTCCGTGCTTGTAGCCTTTCGGCAGATTGGAAAGGAATACCAGCTTGGTGCCGTCGGTGAGCGCCTGACGGAACGCCTCGGCCGAAGTGACCGGATCGAGGGGCAGTGACAGGATGACGTTTGGCTTCGCCGCGAGCGCGGTTTCGATGTCGCTGCGCTGGCGCGCGGCGTCAAAGCCCGCGTCGGTGGTGGCGACGATTTGAATGCCGGCACGGGCAAATTCATCCTTGGCACCGGACGTGACCGCATTGGTGAAGTCGGAGGAGGTGTGCCACAGCAGCGCGGCCTTGTAGCCCTTCTCCTTTACTGCGGCCAGGTCTGCATCCGACAATCTAACCTCGGCGCTGGGTGTCGCCGTCTCGCCGCTCGGTCCCACTGTCTGTGCGCCGGCTCCACCGGCCATGAGCATCAGGCTACCTGCAAGTGCTGTAGCAACAAGTCTGTCTATCAGCATGATAGTTCTCCCATTTTCGCTCTCAGTTGTCCTTCATTCCGTAACGCCGCAATACTCCACCATGAACCGGGCGAAGCCGACGACGCCGGCCAGATATTCCTCGACATCGACGTGTTCGTTGAAGGTGTGGCAGTTGCGAATGTCGCCTGGCGCGCAGTACACGGCGGGGATGCCGAGCCGGTTGGTGAAAAATGATGACTCTGACCAGAATGGCGCGCCTTCGATGGCGCCGCGACCAGCCATCGATCGGGCCATGGCGGCAGCAAGAGCGCCGACCTCCGGCCTGTCAGGTGCAATCTCGGCGGCGTTACCCCCGAGCGGATGATCGCGACCGGCCGGATAGGCGAACGCCAACATGATTTCGGGATCGGTGACGGCGCCGCGCACCACTGCCTCGATTTCGGCGGCGGCCTCGTCCAGCGACTCGCCCGGCAACAGCTTGCGGATCAGCGACAACGTGCAGCGTTCGGGCACCGCGATGTAGCCGCCGCCCGCAAGCCCGGTGATCAGCAGGAAGCCACGCCCGATCAGCGGGTGCTCGGCTCTTGTTGCAACATCTTCCGAATGCTTCCACAGCGCGCTCATGACGGCGTGGCTTGCACGCAAGGCATCCTTGCCGAGTTCGGGTACGCCGAAATAGGCTGATCGTCCGGTGATGGTGATGTCGGTAATGAAGAAGCCAATTTGGGCCGGATAAACCGAAAGGCGGGTAGGCTCCACATAGACGACGAAATCGGGCGCCACGACTTCGCCTTTCTCGATGCGGCCGACGAAGTCCTTGATGCCGGCGGAGACGCCGGTTCCAGGCTGGCCGCTCTCCTCGTCGCCGACGAAGGCAAAGGCAACGTCGCCGGCCAGTTGGATGTCGGCGGTGTCGAGCAGAGAGAGTGCCGACAGCGCGGAGCAGATGCCGGCCTTGAGGTCGCCGGCGCCGCGGCCCCAGATCTGCCCGTCGATCATTGGCGCGGCAAACGGATCCTGCCTGGCGGTGCCAGCCCAGTGCTCGCGCCAGCCCTCGACATGGACCGTATCGGTGTGGCCGATGAAGAGCAGCCGCTTGCCGGCGCCGGCACCTTTGCGCTCACCCCAGACGTTGGGCCGGCCGGGCGCGAATTCCGCACGCCGAATTTCGCTCAAGCCAAGCACGCGCATGCGGTCTTCAAGGAAGGCGACAAAATTTTCTTCGTGACCGGTTATGCTTTCGCGGCCGATTGCCCCCTGCAGAAGCTCAACCGCTGCGTCCCAATCGAGGGCGGCGCGCAAGCGGGTGGTGATGTCCTTTGAGGCGGTCATAGCGTGGCCTCGCGCAGCACGGCCGAACTGGCTGGGGGAAGCGAAATGCGTCCGTCGGGCGCGTCGACGCCGAACAGTGTGTTGTGCAACTGGCCGAGCCCGATCGCGGCAGCGCCGATGAGCGCTGCCCGCGACCCGAGTTCGCTGGCCTCAACGGCGATAGGGTAGGGGAAGCAGCGCGGCAGCAGGTCCCTAACGCGCAACAGGATTTCCGGCCGCAGCCCGATCGAGCCGCCTAGGACGACCTTTTGCGGATTGGCAATTGCCGCTATGGCCACAATGCCTTGTGCGAGGTAGCGCGCGGTTTCGTCAAGTACCGTCGCGGCATGCCTGTCTCCAGCGGATGCACAGTGGAAAATCGTCGGCACGTTGACGATGTTGCCCGTCAGCGTTGCGTAGCGTTCAACCATGGCGCTGGTTGCGACCACGCGCTCGAAAGCGCCGGCGCGCAACGATGTCGGCGCGAATGGATCGGCGCCAATCGGCAAAAAGCCCATCTCGCCGGCTGCATTGCTGGCGCCCCGCACCAGATTGCCTCCAACCATGAGGCCGCTGCCGATACCGGTACCCAGCGCAATGAAGGCGAGGTTGTCGATACCCCGGCCGCACCCCTGCCAGTTTTCGCCGAGCACCGCCAGATTGACATCGTTCTCGATCACCACATGAAATCCGAATGCGTGCTCGAAAGCGCCAACGACATTCATCGTGCCAAAGCCGGCAATATTCGGGGCAAGCAGGACGCGGCCCGTCTTCTTGTCGGGTGCACCGGGAACACCAATCACCGCCAGCCTTATCTTTGTGCGCGAGATTCGGTGCCTCTCGGCCGCCTGAAGCGCTAGATCCACGATCTGGTCGACGATGAACTGTCCGCCCCGAGGATCGGTCGGCGCCGTTTCCTCCGCGAATATCTGGCAGGCAAGATCGGTGAGCGCGACCCGGACTTTGGCGCCGCCGAGGTCGACGGCCGCGATGTAGGCCGCGTCAAATACGAGTTCGTAAGTGACAGCCGTGCGTCCGACATGTCCGCTCGTGCGCCCTGTCTCCTGCACCCAGCCTTCCTGCTCAAGTGTCCTGACGATCTCGGAGATTGTCTGCTTGGACAAGCCGGTCTGCTTTGCGATCGAAGCGCGCGAGATCGGCCCACCTTGCACGATCGCCTCCATGACGGAGCGCTGCGAGAACTGACGAGAAATGCGCGGCAGGTCGTTCAACAGCAGCTCCGATTAATTCGTTCTATGACCGAACTTAATAATCATTTTCGACGGCCGTCAACTGGCCGCTCAAAAAGGGGGTTTGTACACCGGGGAAAAACAGCAGCGCTGGCGATCTAACGTCCCGCTGAAAAGCAGGTCTGTGGTTGCGTTGGTCTTGGTTTTGTATGTGCTCTCGCTACTACGATTGGCAGGGTACACGGTCGCTCGTTCGTATTTTCTATGACGCCCCGCCCCTAATGCGCCATCTCTATTTCGAATTTGATCCTAGCGTGTAGCAAAACCTGGCCTGTCTCGGTGCGAACGATCATCGTAAAGTCGCGGCTAGATCCGTCCGCCTTGTCTTTTACTATCGCCGCCAGAGCCTTTGCTGCCTCGAGCCTGGCGGATTCGACGTCCGGCAGATCGGTACCTTGATCGTCGGGGTACAGTTCGTTCGCATCTGCGAAGTCGAAAAAATATCGTGGCATTGCCGATAACGCCGATTTCAGTTGGTCGGTCTCGGTCGGAAATGTCCTCGTCTATGTGAGACGCCCCCGCCGCGACGCCTCATTCGCATCGAGTAAAGACTTGGCGGCTTGGGTCAGGCGAGTGCGATTATTTGCCGTAGGCCTTGATCGCTTGCTCACCTGGCTTGGCGAAGCGCCGTTTCCCGCGCGAAATATTCGACCTCGTGCTACTCATCCGCCGACACGGTTGCGGTCACTGAAGTCTCGCTTGCTGTTGTCGTCGCCCATTTTGTGCCTCCAAAGGCTTGGCTCATTTGCAACGCGATGCTGAACGTTTTGTTGCTAGCGACGTGCGGAATCATCTTTGTTAGTTCTGGCTAATATAATCAGGTCGCCTAGAATCGAAGAAGTGCGTAAATTGTAAGTGCCGGCTCCGGCCCGCTCGGTTCATTCCGCCGATGGAACGCAAGCTCGTCGCCAAGCCGCCCGAAGGACGACGGGTGGTCTCACGAGGTCAAGTTCGACGGCTATCGCTCCAGATTGTTATAGACGCCGGCGGCGTTCGCATCTCCACCCGCCGCGACGTCGACTGGACGTCGAAATACCGCGACGTCGCCCGTAGTGCCAAAAAACGGTAGACGTCGAGAACGCCATCATCGTCGGCGAAATCATGGTGCTCAATGACAAGGGCCTATCGGGTGCAAGATCAGCGAGATCGACTGTCTCGTGCTCGAGCACGATACGCCAACAAACCGCCTCGACGATTTAGTGCGGGCCGGAGCCAGTCTCGCAAAGGCCCTTCAGCCTTTCTGATGCCGATTTGCGGCAATTCAGCCTGTCAGATTTGTAACACTGGAACCGTGAAGTCGCCGCGCAGAGGGCTAGGTCCATCCGCCATTTGCGACGAATTCTTGCGACGAACAGAGCGCACTATCATCACTGGCCAGGAACAGTGCCATCGCTGCAATATCTTCGGGCCGAATGCGCGCTCGAATGGACTGTATCGCGTCAATCTGGGCTTCTCCTTCCAGAGTCGGATGTGCGCGCCTCTGTTTCTCCGTCATCACCCATCCCGGAAGAAGCGTGTTGACCCGGATGTTGAAAGGACCAAGTTCTCGAGCCAGCCCCTTTGTCAGGCCGTGCACGCCAGCCTTGGCGGTCATGTATGTGGGGATGTTCGACGCTGTACGCGCGCTCAACGATCCAAAGTTGATGATCGACCCGCCTCCGAGACGCTTCATCTGCGGGATAATAGCCTGTGCAGCGAAGAACATCGGCCGCAGGTTGACTGCCATCCTGTTGTCGCGTCTGTCATTGGCGACATAGTTGATGAGAACTGAAATATCACCGAGGTCTCTCCTGATGCGCTCTATCGTCATCTGGAGCGCATCGATATTGCGGATGTCACATTCGATGAACACCGGGGGAAATACGTGCTCGCACAGGGACGTCACAAGCGCCTCAGCCAAAGATTTCTCGATATCCACGAAGGCTACCTTAGCTCCTTGCCAGGAAAATCCTTGGACCAGCGCTGCGCCAATACCAGAGCAGCCTCCGGTGACAAAGATGACCTTGCCCTTGAGCGAAGGGTAGCAGGCTGAGTTTCTTCGAGAATGTCTTCCCTGCATGAGAATCCGCGTCCACTTTGTGGATGATGGAGAAGCGAAAGGACATGCTTGCCCCAAGCATGGCCAGTCATTCACACCGTCACTGTCATGCCACCGTCCACGTAGAGCGTGTGCCCGTTGACGAATGAGGAGGCGTCGCTGGCGAAAAACACTGCAGCCCCGATGAGTTCTTCAACATTGCCCCATCGACCGGCCGGCGTGCGCCGTTCCAGCCACGTGGAGAACTCGGGGTCCCGACCAAGTGCTTCGTTGAGCGGCGTCTTGAAATAGCCAGGCGCGATGGCATTGATCTGCAAACCATGTTTTGCCCAATCCGCACACATGCCTCGAGTCAGATTTCTGACAGCCCCTTTTGTCGCCGTGTAGGGCGCGATACCCGGACGAGCCAATTCGCTCTGAACAGAGGCGATGTTGATGATCTTTCCGCGACCGCGGCCTATCATGCCTTTGGCGACGGCTTTGCTCACATAGAAAATGCTGGAGAGATTGGTTCGAACAAGATCGTCCCATTTCTCTTCCGGGAAATCCTCCAATGCTGATCGATGCTGGATGCCGGCATTGTTGATGAGAATGTCAATCGAACCGATCGAGGTCTCAATCCGCTCGACCCCGTGTCGCGCAGACAGGGCATCCGTGACGTCGAAGGCCGCCACCTCCACCGACAGACCGTCCTTGAGCAGGTCTGTGGCAGCGTCCTTCAACAACTGTTCACGACGACCGTTCAGGACAACCAGGGCACCACACTCCGCCAGGCCACGGGCAAGCGCCAGGCCAATGCCCTGGCCCGAGCCTGTAACCAGGGCAATCTTGCCGTTGAGGTCGAAAAGCCATCGCATCTGCATTTCGCTCTTCGATCAGGAAGCGTAAGACACTGGCGTCGCATGCCAGCCGTCCTTCCGCTTGTCCCAAAAAGCTGTTCTCAGCCGCGCGGAAATCGGACCCGGTCGGTCGTTCCCCAGGATCCTTTTTCCAAGACGGCTTACCGGCATAATGCCGCCAGCGGTTGTCGAGAAGAAGATTTCATCGGCGGCTTCGAATTCGTCGCGGCAGAGATCCCGGACCTCACAGCGAATTCCAAACTCGTCGCACAGTTCCAGAACTGTTCTTCGAGTGATACCTTCCAGCGCACCGCGTTTCGGCGTGATGACCTTGCCATCTATGACGGCGAAGACATTGAAGCCCGGTCCTTCCGTGACGTTTCCATCACGATCCAGTAAAATGCAGGTTTCGGCGCCTTGATCGTGCGCCTCGAAATTCCCGCGCGTCAGGTCGCCCCAATGGAAATTCTTGATTGTCGGGTCGAGTGATTCCGGCGCAATCCGTTGGGGGGACGCGATCATTGCGTGCACGCCGCGTTCCTGCTGCTCGGGGGTGAATACCCACACCCAAGGCATGACATGGCAAATCAAATAACTGCGGCCGTTTATGGGATGAAGCGGCACGCCGCGCGGCGGGCGGGAGCGGACACAGTCCATCGCCACATAAGCCTCGCGCAACCCGGTACGCCGCACCAGTTCGGCGAGAATATTCTTGATCTCTTCGTCGCTTTCCTTCGGATTCATCCGCAATTTCGTCATCGAGGTGCGAAAGCGTTTGACATGATCGTCGAGCCGGAAGAATGCGCCGTAGTAGACGCCCGCGACATCGTAGGTAACGTCGGACCGGCGGTAGCCCCATTCGGTGATACCGAGCTTGGCATCCTTGAGAGGCATGAATTCACCATCAATGTAGGCCGCGCCAGCGGACCAATCGACGTCTGTCATCGTAGTTCTCCTTGACCTGAAAATCGTGCCCGTTGTCGGGCAGCCTGACAAGAAACACCCGGCGTATCGGCCGGGCTAAACGGCCACCGCCAGTTCGCTCCGGCTGGCGCGCAGGATGCGTGTTTGGACGATGTCCAATTGAAGATTGTCGTCTTCGGGAGATCCCTTGACGGCTACTCCGTAGATGTCTCGTGCGCGCTGCACGCTGATCCACCCTTCTGCAAGATCGTGCAGCACGCGCGCGGGATCGCGTTCCCGTGGAGAACCATATCCACCACCGCCTGCGGAGTGAGAGACCATGTGCTCACCCGGCTGCAGAGTGACCCCGTAGCAGGGGGGAAGATCGACGACCGAACCATCGGCCTTGCGCATTGCCGCTCTGGACAGACCGCCGGGGCCACCGCCGCGAGCGCCTGCGGCAGGCGTGATGGTACCATCTGCGGTATAGAGGACCGTCAAGGAGTTTCCGCCCCACGGGCCGTACTCACTGTAGACCGACGGCGCGCCGCGAAACGTGCCCGCTCCCTCGCTGTCGTCGAGAATATGGCGATCGTAGACGATGATTGGATGGTGGAGCTCATCGACTTCGACACTGTCGATATGGCACATGCCCGCGTTGCCGGCATGGATCATGGTCAGAAAGCCGTCGGTGACCGGCGTGCCGGCGCCACCGCTAATGCCGATGTGGACTTGATTGATGAAGGGCTCGTCATTGTTGTAGGGATCGCGCCCGGAGATGACACCCATTCCTGGTGGTTGGATTGGACCGGTCGCGGCTTGCCCAAAGCCAGCCGAAAGCTCGGCTATTGCGCGCTGTACCGGATTGGTGACATGGTCGGCGAGATTGGTGGTCGCCACCGAGCAAGAGGCCGGATGCCTCGGTATGCCGACGCAACAATTTTCGCGAACCCGAATGTCAATTCGTCGAAAGCTGCCCGCATTGGCGGTAACGCGGTGATCGAGGATGCCGTTGAAAATCCCGATCATCGCTGCGCTTTTGGCGGTTGCCTCAGTAAGATTGAGGCCACAGGGCTGGCAATCGGGATTATCGCGCAGATCGACAATGATCCTGGCCTCGTGCGTATCAACTTCAACGTCCACCTTGACGGGAATGCCCTCCGGGATACCGGGGAACGGGTCGTGAGCAGACACCAAAACGACATGTCCTGAAGACAATCTCCTGATTGCCTCAATCATCTTTTGTTCGGAATAGTCAAACCAGCGGTCGGCATAGCCTTCAAGCATATGCCAGCCGATCTCGCGGCCAAGGTTGAGCAGTTCGCGTTCGCCGATGCGGACGGATCCAAGGCTCGCAAGAAAATCGCCCCACCATTGGTCCGGAACCCGGATGCGGGCCTGACACATGCGCACGATGTCGTCGTTGGTCTTGTAGTCTTCCTGTATCTTCGTCGCAGAAAAAATCAGGGCACCCTCTTCATACAGGTCCTTCACGTCCGCCAGATAGCTGGAAGGGCGGGAATTACCGCAGTCCGCCTGATGTGCTTTGGCCAGCACGAAGAAGCGCAGGATGCCTTCGTCGTCGATGACCGGGACGATCATGCAGTGGTCGGCCGCGTGGGAGTTTCCCTCGTATGGACTGTTGTGAAGGAAACAGTCGCCGCGCTTGAGCATCGGATGGTGTTTGAGGACCGCCCGGCACATCAAATCAGGGCCGATGAGCGTGTGGTTCGGCAGACTTTCCGCAGCCGCCAGAAGCTTGCAGTCAGCAGTCAGAACGACACATGAGAAATCATGGGCCGTGTTGAGGATACCGGAGCGGGCGGTTCGGAAAAGCGTGTTTTGCATCTTGCGTGCGATGGTCTCCATACGGCTGGAAATCATCGCCATCTGAACGCCGTCAGGCGCCTTTTTCAAAACTTGCTCAGACATGGGTAAGCGCCTCCTTAGAATGTCACACGCAGGCCACCGCTGGCCGTGCGTTCTGCGACTGTGCCCGGATCGACCACGACGGTGGTGAACGACGATTCGATGATGGCCGGGCCGGCAACCGGTTCGCCCGGCTGCATGGCTTCGTAGCGATGAACCGAGACGTCGCTCCAGCCGAGTTCCGTGAAGTAAACCGGCCGCTTTGCGCGACCACCGGCAAAATCACCCTCAGGAGGGAGCGTGCCGGTGGCCCGATCAGTCAGTCTGCATCTGACCTTGGCGCGCCAGGTCACGAATTCGACATTGGAATTGCGGTCGCTGATCTCGAAAATACGCTGGTGGGTGTCATGGAAGGCATCCGAGACCTGCTTCAAATCGCCGTCGCTCTTCACCTGATCAAGCGGGAGAGGAACGTCGATTTCCCAGATCTGATGCGGATACCGCGCCTCTACGGAATACTCGATGTGGTAGTCGAGAGCCCCGGCGCCGGGCCCTTCCGCGAACTCAAGGCATCGCTTCCTCAGCTCTGCCAGAACCTCGTTGATCTTGTCGCCCGCAAATCTGTCGCTGGTCGTAAATTGCAGTTGCGCATAGTCCGACGAAAGCTCCGACATCAAGGCCCCGGCCGCGCTCATGACCGCACCTGCTTCGGGGATGAGGACACCAGCGCATTGAAGGCGCCTGGCAACTGCGACCGCATTAAGTCCGGCGGCACCGCCGCCGCCGATCATGACGGCCGAGGTGGGATCGATACCCTGATTGACCGTGATCTCCTCGATCGCTCCGACCATCTTTTCGGTTGAAAGCCTCAACACAGCGGCAGCGGCTTCCTCAACCTTGATGCCGAGCGGTTCGGCGACTTTCAGACGCAATTGCCGGGTCGCGCCCTCCCGGTCGAGGACCATGGCGCCGCCCAGGAAGAAGTCCGGGTCGATATAGCCCAGGATCAAGGCGCAGTCCGTGACGGTGGGTTCGGTTCCTCTGCGGCCGTAAGCGACCGGCCCCGGCGTCGAGCCCGCGCTCTGCGGACCGACCTGCAGAATTCCGCCATTGTCGACCCATGCGATCGAGCCACCTCCGGCGCCGATGCTCTTGATATCGACAGATGGAAAGCCGGTCATATGGCCGCGCGTGCGCTGGCCAATCCATGTTTCGCGGCTCCAGGGGATGCGCCCGTCACGCACCAGGCTGACGTCAAAGGTGGTTCCACCCGTGTCCGCGACAATCGCGATGGCGTTGCCAAAATCGCGCTCTGCGTAGTAGCGGCCGGCGACGGGCGCCATCGCCGGTCCAGAATTGATCGAGTGGATTGGAGCGCGTGCAACTGCCGAGGCATCCATGATGCCGCCACTTGAGGTAACCATCAGTGTCCGGCCGTTGAAACCGGCGTCCTGCAGCCGGTTGGTCAAGCCATCGAGATACTTGAACATCAGCGGCTTCAGCGATGCATCTATGACGGTCGCGGAAGCTCGGCGATATTCGCGCAGGGTTGGATTGAGCTGGTGCGAGAGCGTGTATGGAACGTCAGGCAGATGCTCCTTCAGCAGGTCTCCGATGCGTCGCTCGTGAGCCGAGTTGACGACAGACCACAGAAGGCAAACGCCAACCGCTTCAATTTTCAGTGCCTCCAGTTTTTTGATTGTCGTGATGAAGTCGGCTTCGTTCAAATCCTCGACGATGTTGCCGCGCGCATCGACGCGCTCATTGACTTCGAACGTATATCGCCGAGGCACATAGGGCTCAGGGTAGGCGACCGTGAAGTTGAACGGTTCAATACGCCCGCCCTCGCGCATGACCAGGATATCGCGATGACCTTTGGTCGTGATGAAGGCTGTTTTCGCCGTCTTGCCGGTGATGATCGCATTGATGGCCCGGGTGGTGCCGTGCACGAACATGGCGCCGCGGCTGAGGAAATCCCCGAGGCCTAGTCGATAGTGCCTAGCTGCGAGATCCAAGGCATCGAGCACGCCGCGCACCGGGTCGTCAGGTGTCGTCGACGCTTTGAACAGCCTGATCTCGTTGCCATCTTCAACGACGAGGTCGGTGAAAGTACCACCGGTGTCGCACGCCATCCTGATATGATTTGCGCTGGGTTTGATCTCGGTGGCGTGGGTATCCATAAGGCAAGCCTCTTTCGTGCCGGCGCGGATGCATCCGGCCGGATATTCTGGGGTTGTTGGAAGAAGGGCGCTGTTTGGGACTGCTATTCCAAGTGTCGTTTGCCGACACGCGTGGCGGCATCTTCCTGTGGCGGCGCACATGTGTCTCGAATGACGAGTTCGGGCAGGAAGACCGTGTCGGAGCCGGCGTTGGCCGGCGCCGCATTCGGTTTGAGAACACGCTCGACGGCTGCGCTGGCCATCGCCTCGATAGGCTGACGTATGGTCGTCAGTGCGGGAAATGAGAGCTGGCTGATCCAGGCATCGTCCACGCCAATAATCGACATGTCCTTTGGAACGGCAATGCCGGCGGAACGGAAAGTCGCAAGCAACCCCAGCGCGATCATGTCGTTGAACGCGATAATGGCTGTGGGCCTGGGCGACAGCGCCGCCACATCGGAAGCGGCATCACGACCGACCTCGACCATCTGAGCGTCTGCGATATCAAGTGCGCTCTGGTGACGCTCGAGCACGACAGCCTGACTGTCGTCGAGTTCGTGATCCTTCATTGCTTTCTTGAAACCGGACAACCTCATCACCCGGCTGTGGGTGATGAGGGGATCGGTCACATAGGCTATCCGCCGATGACCGAGAGCAAACAGATGTTCCACGGCAATCCCGATTGCCGCCTCGTGATCGAGATTGACCGTATCGAGCCGAGCAAGCTTCAAATCGAGCCTGTTGGCGTCCACGGCAACGATCGAAAGATCGCTCCACGCCGAGTAGTAACCGCGCCTGGTGTTTAGGGGTGCAATGGTGATGAGGTCGGCAACGCCGATGGCGGCCAGATTGTCCAAAAACTCTTTCTCGAGCTTCGGATCGCGCATGGTGTTGCACAGATGAACCCTGTAACCCGCCTTCACCGCAGCCTGTTCTATCGAGAACACCATTTGGCCATTGAACGGGTTGACAATGCTGGGCACGACCAGGGCGATTACCCGGGCCTTGCCAGTCTTTAGTTGGCGCGCTGCCTGGTTTGGTCGGAAGTCAAGCTCGGCAATTGCCGTCGCAATCCGCGTCCGGGTCTCCGTCCCGAGCCGATGGAATCGATTGTTCATGTAATTCGAGACGCTGCTCACCGATACGCTCGCCGCTTTCGCAACGTCCTGAATGGTGGCGCGGTCCGCAGCATCTGTGGGCGATCCACTCTTCGGCGGCATGACGTTCAAATCTCCCAAGGTCCCAGAGACCCTCATTCTACGACTCCCGAAGGAGAACGAAACCTCGATGGTCGCGAGTCCGGCCCCGCAGCTGTGCGATCGAGAAAGTCGGTAAAACGGTACACTAAAAATCGTCTGTGTCAATCGAGGGTCGATCTGAGGCTATCGGAGGTAATGCCGCTGGTATTATGGGGTTTGCAGGAATCACCTGACTCTGATGGGAGGCAAACTCCTCAAGTGGCAGTTGACAGATGAAAAAAATCTAGTGTATCGTTTTACCTACTGTAAGCAAGCCGAAGAGCTTCGCAGCAGGCTGAACGGCGCCGAACATGTTTGGCAAAGGGCAACGCGACGCCTGAAACTTGCACGATCGTTTTTTGCGATGCCGCCGCTAGTCCGACGGGTACCGGGGCGAAGTCGGCAATGACAAACTTTCAATCATCAAAAACCGACGGAGACGGAACATGAAAAAGATTTTGCTAGCTGCCGCTTGTCTAACGTTACTCGGTGTCCCTGCTCACGCCGAAACGATCGGCTTCAGCATGCAGCGGTTCGACGACAATTTTCTTGCGATTCTTCGCAGCGGCCTGGAGGCACACGCCAAAGACCTTGGGAATGTGACGTTGTTGATCGAGGATGCGCAGGGCGACATCGCCCGGCAGCAAAGCCAGATCGAAAACTTTATTGCCGCCAAGGTCGATGGGATGATCGTGATCCCGGTAGAGGCCGATGCCGGCGTCGCGATGTCCAAGACGGCCGACAAAGCCGGAATCCCTCTGGTCTTCGCCAACAATCAGCCTTCCAACGTCGATCAGTTGCCGGAGAAGCAGGCGTTCGTCGGCTCGGACCAGATCCAGGCAGGCAGCCTGGAGGCGCGCGAGGTCTGTCGTTTGCTGGATGGCAAGGGCAAGGCCGTGATTCTGATGGGTGAACTCGGAACGCTGGTTGCGCGTGGCCGCACCGAGGCGGTGCACGAGGTCTTCAAGTCCGACGAATGCAAGGGCATCGAAATCGTCGAAGAGCAGACGGCGACCTGGTCTCGCACGCAGGCGCTCGACCTGACCACAAACTGGATGTCAGCTGGTCTCAACTTCAACGCTGTCATTGCTAACAACGACGAGATGGCACTGGGTGCGCTTCAGGCCATCAAGGCAAGCGGGGGATCAACCGGCGATTATGTCGTTGCCGGCATCGATGCAACGCAGGACGCCCTGACAGCCATGAAATCAGGCGACCTCAAGGTGACCGTTTTCCAGGACGCCATCAGCCAAGGAAAAGGCGCGCTCGACACAGTTCTGAAGCTGGCGCGAGGCGAGAAGACCGACAAGAAGGTCTTCACCACGCTCGAACTCGTCACCAAGGACAACATGGACAAATACCTGAAAAGGAACTGACCGCCAGCATCGCGCGCCGGTCATTGATCGGCGCGCGGACTGTTCCGTTCGATCTGGATTTGGGACGACTTCGATGCAGACCACAGTCGCCGCTACCTCAACCCCACCTTGTCTTGAGGACAAGCGTCAGCCCTGCCTGCTGAGCGTGATCGGAATCAGCAAGTCGTTTCCGGGCGTGGTGGCTCTCGACGACGTGAGCTTTCAACTCAGGCGGGGTACCGTCCATGCGCTGATGGGCGAGAACGGCGCCGGCAAATCCACGCTGATGAAAATCCTGGCGGGGATATACCAACCCGATGCAGGAGAAATCTTCCTCGACGGCATTTCCGCCCAGTTCAAGACCCCGCTCGACGCGCTGACACAGGGTGTCGGGATGATCCATCAGGAATTGAACCTGATGCCCTCGATGACGGTCGCGGAGAACATCTGGATCGGCCGAGAGCCACGCAATCGATTTGGGATCGTCGATCATCGGCGCATGAATCGCCTATCGCGCGATCTTCTCGCGGAGCTGAAGATCAGCCTGGATCCGGAGGCGGAAGTTCGCCATCTGTCGATTGCCAGCAGGCAGATGGTGGAAATCGCCAAGGCGGTTTCCTATCGCTCGCGTGTCCTGATCATGGATGAGCCCACCTCGGCACTGACAGAGCGCGAGTCGGCCCATCTCTTCGAGATAATCGGGGATTTGAGAAAGCAGGGCATCGGCATCGTCTACATCTCGCACAAGATGCACGAGATCTTCGAAATATCGGACGAGATCTCCGTTTTTCGTGACGGCAAATATATCGGCACCCATGCGGCAGCAGCCACCAGCCGGGACGAGATCATCCACATGATGGTCGGCAGAGACATCTCGACGCTGTTTCCGAAAGAGAACGTGCCGACCGACGATGTCTTGCTTTCGGTTCGGGACCTGACTTTGCGCGGCGTCTTCTCGGGCGTCTCTTTCGATCTGCGGGCGGGCGAGATATTGGGCCTCGCCGGTCTGATTGGGTCGGGGCGGTCCAATGTTGCCGAAACCATCTTCGGGGTGACACCCGCCACCAGCGGCGAGATACGGATAAGGGGGCAACGCGTCGATCTGAGATCGCCACGCGATGCGATCGCCAACGGAATGGCCTTCCTGACAGAAGACAGAAAACAAAGCGGCTGTTTTCTCGTCCTGGACATTCTCGAGAACATGCAGATTGCGGCTCTTCAAAGCCAATTCGTCAATGCCGGTTTCGTGCACGGCAAGGCGATTGCCGCGGCATGCCGCGAGATGAGCAGGACGTTGCGCGTCAAGAGCTCAGGTATCCACACCACGGTCGAAAATCTCTCCGGCGGCAACCAGCAGAAGGTGCTGATCGGACGCTGGCTTTTGACCAGACCGGGCATCCTCATCCTCGACGAGCCGACACGCGGCATCGACGTTGCCGCCAAGGCCGAGATCCACGCTCTGGTCTCAGCGCTCGCCAGCGCGGGCGCCGGCGTCATTCTGATTTCCTCGGAGATGCCGGAGATCCTCGGAATGAGTGACCGCATCATGGTGATGCATGAAGGCAAGATCACCGGCGTTCTGGACCGCGATGAGGCGACGCAGGTCAAAATAATGGAACTCGCTTCGAAGTAGGCGAGGAAAGAGGAACTGTACGATGGGAAAAGACACAACAGCCGCCGCCATTCCTGATTACCGTGGCAGCTTTGACGGTTGGCGAAAACCTCAGGAGCTCAATATCTTCCTGGTCCTGGTGGGGATCGTTCTTCTCTGCGAGGTGTGCGGCTGGCTTTTGATCGGGCAGAGTTTCGTCTGGAATCCGCAACGCCTCACGATCACCATCCTCCAGGTGTCCGTGGTGGGGATCATCGCAATCGGCGTGACGCAGGTCATCATTACCGGCGGCATCGACCTTTCTTCGGGGTCCGTCGTGGCGGCAAGTGCGATGATGGCGGCTGGGTTTGCGCAATCCGCGGAATGGTCGAAAGCTCTCTATCCATCACTGACCGGTTTGCCGGCGATCGTCCCGATCGCCGTTGGTGTCTTGATCGGTTTGATTGCAGGCATAACCAACGGCGTTTTTGTTGCCTATGCCCGCATCCCGCCGTTCATCGCAACGCTCGGAATGATGGTTTCGGCTCGGGGTATTTCGAAATGGTATACAAAGGGCCAGCCCATTTCGGGGCTGACCGATCAATTCACCGCCATCGGCTCGGCTGCCTGGCCGGTGTTTGTCTTCATAGTCGTCGCAACAATTTTCCATGTTGCGCTTCGCTACACCCGGTACGGCAAGTACACCTATGCGATCGGCGCGAACGTCCAGGCAGCGCGGGTCTCCGGCATAGATGTCGAAAGGCATCTGGTTAAGGTCTACGCGATCGCCGGAATGCTTGCCGGGCTCGCCGGCATCGTCACCGCAGCGCGCGCGCAGACGGCTCAATCCGGCATGGGATACATGTATGAGCTCGATGCGATTGCCGCAGCCGTGATCGGCGGAACGTCGCTTGCCGGCGGGGTCGGCCGGATAGGGGGCACCGTAATCGGCGTGGTGATCCTGGGCGTGATGTCGTCAGGATTCACGTTTTTGCGGGTCGACGCCTACTATCAGGAAATCGTCAAGGGCCTGATCATCGTCACGGCCGTGACCATTGATGTCTACCGGAATCGGCAGAAGCGCTCCTAGATCGAGCTCGCGGTCGAAGGGCGTCTATTTCCAAAAAGGTACAATAAAAAGCCGTTCAGATGAAACCCACCAAGGCAAGGAGGTTCCGCAAGCACAAAAGGACTTTAGGTCAATTCTCAAAAATTCCATCGATGGAGATCGAAAATGCAAATCAAAGCGCTACACAGTTTGGAACTGCAGCATTTTGACGTCGGCTCATTAGTCGAATGCATATCTCAAAGGTGGCGATATTTGGCCAGGGTTCACGACTTTGCTCGTCGCCTCGTCGACAAGCATGGGGCGAGCCGTGCGTCGGATCTTACAAAACGGGCCGCTGCCAGAGCATCGGGGAGGCGCGGGGCGACCCTGAGGGCAGTTACCGAGTCAGTGAACGATCTGATGCGGTTGGACATTTTCTACCATTGACTGGACGATTCGAGCCCACGGCAAGAACTGCCCACAGTCGCTCACCATAACGATCAACTCAGCTGATCGGGTGCAGTTCGATAGCCAACCAAACCGCGTCGGCGTCGGCGAAATAGCGATGCCACGGATATTGCCACTGGTTCGTTCCGCTGACCCGGCAAAACGCCTCATAGGTAAAGCCCGGCACCATGGGGACATCTCAATAAAGCGTTGCCTGGTCTTTCTCCCGGAATTTCTGCATGCGGCCGGTTCCCAATATCTGCGTGTGGACCTCGAGGAAGGGAGGGTTGTGGTGAATGAACCAGTCGGTTCCAGCGGGTGACCACCAGAGGTTAGTTTGAGCACGAAGCGCTGCAATTGCCGTTCCACGGCGATCTCACCGGAAAAGAACAGCGGGTCGAGCTCGACTTCGCCGATCGTGTCCTGCGGCGAGATGAAGAGCGGGGTCTGGCGCGGGAAAGACCGGATGCGGTTGCCGAGCCAGTCCCAGCCGCGGAACATGACGCCGCCCAGGTCGACTGTCTTGCAAACTTTCAGGACAGCGATCCGGCCGCTCTGTTCGATCGTCGCTTTCGACAGCATAGCCGAGCGCCACGGCGCAATTGAAGTCTTGATCGCATCGTCGATGATCAGCCGGTCGCTCGACAGGTTGACGACGATGCTGCTTTCGACGTGCAGGCCGGCGCCATTTTCGAAGAAATCGGCGGCGACGAAATCGTCCGCGAAATTCAGAGATCGATGCTGCAGCAGGCCGGTGCCCCGATGAACACTCATATCGTTCCTCCACCCATCGCGACCGTAGGGCGATGCCGTCCTGCGACCGCTGTCGCCATGTCACATCGACTGACGATCAAAAGGACAGAAAGGGCGGGCTTCAGCAATTTCGCAGACGCCCTGCGTCACTGGCTGGCATTGCCCTGACAGCGGCAATGGTCGAGCCGTCGATCCAACAGCGGGCAGAGGGTCTGGCGCCGAAATTTCAACGGCCGATTTGGTTTCGCTTCGCAAGCCCGGCGCCATCGCAGAACGGGCGGCAGCATAAGCTGACAGCATTTTACGCACTGGCAGCTTCAGCTTGCGTCACATTAGACATCATTGAGAAATTGCGAGTTGGCTGTCGGCGAAGTCATATCGCAGGACAATCAGCCGATCCGGACCGACCTCCCAGAGAAGTGGTCGTGCATACCGGAGGCAAGCCAGAAAAGAGCGCAGCAAATGCATGCCGGCGCACGAAGACGTGCGACGGCCGACCGCTGACGAGGGGAGTTCTGCAGACATGAAGCTTACTGGCGGCCAGGTCATCGCGACCGCATTGAAGAAGTACGGCATCAAATACGTGGCAGCCATCCCGGGGCATGGATGCTGGGCGATGCTCGATGCCTTCCTGCAGAAGGGCAGCGAAATCCCGGTCATCCAGGTGATGCATGAGCAATGCGCCGTCCACATGGCCGATGGATACTGGCGCGCCTCGGGCAAGCCGATGGCGGCGATGACTTCGATTGGACCCGGTGCCGCTAACACCATCATCGGCCTGGCGACAGCCTACGCCGACTCGACGGCGGTGCCGCTCTTCACCGGCGGGCCGGCGACGCATATGCGCGGCCACGGGGTCATGCAGGAGCTCGATCGCCACCGCACCAATTTTTTCCCGCAGATCGCCAGCGGCGCCGTCAAACGATCTTTCGAAGCTGGTCGCGTCGATGAATTGCCCTTCATCATGCATCGCGCCTTCAACGCCATGCTCAGCGGTCATCCGGGTCCGGTGCATGTCGAAGTGCCGATGGATATCCAGTCGGAAGCAGCCGAGGTGGACATCCACGACGTTGATCTCAGGATGGCGATGGGCCGCGCCCGACCTGACCAGCGGGCAGTCGAGGCTGCCGCCACGGCGTTGCTTTCGGCCGAGCGTCCGGTGATCGTGGTTGGCGGCGGCGCCATCACGGCGGAAGCAGCACCGGAAGTGAGGAAGCTGGCCGAAAAGACCGGCGCCGTGGTTGTCACGACCTGGAACGGCAAGAGTGCCTTCCCGGAAGGTCATGTCCTTTACGCAGGAGCAGTAGGCCAGACGGGAACTTCGGCCGGCAACAATATCGCTGCCGGGGCGGACCTCATTGTTTCCGTCGGCTGCCGCTTCACCGATCGGCGTCCAGTTGGCGCAAAGGCGTCAGTTTCTCTATCCCGCCGGCGAAGCTTGTCCATATCGACATCGACCATCAGGAGATTGGCAAGAACTGCCCGACGGCGGTCGGACTTGTTGCCGACGCCAAGATGGCGCTTGCCGATATCATCGATGCCATTTCGTCCGAGCAGTCAAACAAGGCACTTGCCCGGCGGGAAGCATTCCACAACGCGGTCGCTCGTGAGAAGACTGATTGGGAAACGCAGCTCGCCGCACGTCGCGACAGCAACCAGTTCCCTTTCACGATGCAGCGTCCGCTGAAGGAACTTCGCGAAATCATGGGTCGCGAGGACATTCTTCTCGTCGGCTCAGGCAACACGCAAGGCGTCGTGAAACAGAGCTATCCGGTTTACGAGCCACGCACGCACATCACCTCCGGCAGCTACTCCTCGATGGGTTGGGCGCTGCCGGCTGCCCTCGGCGCCAAGCTCGCCTGCCCGGACCGAAAGGTCTGCGTCATCCTCGGTGACGGCGACTTCATGATGTCGATGCAAGAGATGGCGGTGGCAGCGATGCACAACATCCCGATCATCGTCGTCGTGCAAAACAATTCCGGCTACATGGCGATCCGCAGCGGACAGCGAAAGATCCTCGGCCGCCATGCCGCCAGCGAATTCAATATGGGCAATGGCGGCGCCTACTCGCCGCAATTCGCTGAAATTGCCAAGAGCTTCGGCATCGACTCCTGGCGCGTCGAGGGCGCCGACAAGCTGAAACCGGCCCTGGGCTGCATTTTCGGAACTGACCCTACAGGACGCCCCGCAACGTCAACGGGCCTTGGTAGGCCGGCAGGAGCTGCTTACTGACAAGATGGCCGGGTGGTCTTCGGCTAGCCGGTCCAACAGCTTACGCGAAGCTGCGATTACACGGCGGGTTTCGTCGATGGTCTGCCGAAGGTCTTCGATGTCTGCGCGCGCGCGGCGCTCATTCAATCGAGCAGCTACTATTTCAGACTTGTCCCAGGCCGAAAGCATTTTGAAGACGTCTAGCGCTCCCGCAGCTCAAACTTGAGCATTGCCTCTGCGAACCTGTGGCCGCTTTCGTCGCGTACCTTCATCACAAACTCTCGATAGAGACCATCCGGCAGCTTATCTTTGGTGATTTCGACCAAGGCTCTTACCGCCTCTTGGTTTGCAGCTTCGAGGTTGGGCAGATATGTGCCTTCCAGGTCTGGGAAGACTTGGCCGGTGTCGGTGAAGAAGAAAAAGCGAGGCATTCCTACAAACACACCATGGCGGGAATGGTTCACGCTTGCCTAGCAATTGGTTGGTCAGCAGGCCTTTGTCGCTCTAAATCACGCCGACCGATAACAACCGTGGACTGACCTCCAATGTCCGCGACATTTGGTTAAAAACGTACGCGCCAAGACTCATCGCCGCGATCGGCTTAGAATTACTTCCGAAAGGAGCGCTCTTATGCTGCCATTGCCCCACGCCGTCGATCCGAAGGTAGTTGCTGAGGTCAATAGTCTGCTAGACGATCACGCGGGGGCGGTGCCAGTGCCCGTTCACAAACTGGCGGCGGTTGTCCGGCTGCGCCTCAAAAGCCATCTTTCCATCGCGACTATCGAGGAGCTGATCGTGGACGAAGCCGAGTGTCGCCACCTGCCCATGCTGTTCGAACTGCCGGGAACGGAAGCGGCTGTAGTTTCATCTGCTCTGAGTCGCGCGACTTGAAGGTTTAGGGGCTCGGGCATTCGGCTCTGGCAGGAGAGCCCACCGCGCGTCCGCCCCAATGGTGACAGCCTATGACCAGCAGCAGCTCAACTAGTGGTACGGCCTATCCTGGCGACCTGATTCTGTTGAAGCAGGTCTTTGATCGTGTATGCGCCGAGCAAGACATTCCAGTAGGAAGCGAGCAGGCGGAGCGCCTGAGCGTGAGCGCAATGGCACTTTTCTCGGACGGCGAGTTCGACGAGGCCGTTCTCTACGAACACCTTCGGTTTGTTGCCCGCTCCCTGCCGAGAAGGGACCGAGCATGACCCACCATGATTCGGATGGTCGGCGGGTTCGTGCCGCCCTACTTACCCCCATGGCAACCCATTGGTTCGTCCCTCCGGGTTCGTGAAGACTGAAACCGGCGACAGGCGTGGCTGCAACAATGCCAAGGCAGCCCTTGAGCAGCTCAAGAGGTGGACCCGGAGAGGACCTCGCTGGCAAAAGGCGGTGACCCTCTGCCTGTCAGATCTGGAGGGCGATCCGATTGACCCTCAGGTGGTACGAAAGGCCTTCGAGGCTGCCGCTAAGGAAGCCAAGATGTGTCTTTCCCCGTAGGAGGGGCTGAAATTTCTCCCAATATTCAGTCCTTTATTTCGTATGATTCGAAGATTGATTTTTCCGTGGAGTGACCCATAACATGGCCGCTTGGGTTCTCGCCGAGGTGGGAGGCCTCGTATGAAGTTTTTGACGAAACCGCCGACCCGACATAATGACTGCACATGAGCTTGTTGAACAGCTGATCCTACAGGCCCGTCGCGGCCAAATCATCTCCATAAAAGACACTATTGCAGCGGTGCGCCGAGACGGGCCACATCTGGCGGAAACTGACTGCGAGTTGGTGGAGCTTATTGTCAATGTTGCCCCAGCCTTTGGCCTGTTTGTCGGGTTCGATCTTCGTGAATAGCCGCATGGCAAGCCATTGGTTGTCCCCTCCAGTCTACGGCAGGACCGACAGCACCCAGGTTGGGACGAAAGGCGAATCGGGGCGCGCTCTATAGGTCGAGAGGGGTACGGGGGTTTTCGCGCGAGCCAATTACCCGATCATCCGATCAGAAACTCCAGCTAAAAAATGCTGACTGTTGCGGCCTAGCACCGTGCCAATTTGTACGACTCGTACATGGCCTTGATGTCGCTCAGGCAGGGAGTAAAGTCCACTTCGGCGTGTGCCTGGGGAGGGCTGGATGAGCGTCGCGCAAAGGGTAGGTCCGCTTTTAGGGCAAGCAATCAACGTACTCCTCAACAGGGCGGACCGTGGCGACACGGTCTCGATCAAAGTGGCGCTACGCGAAGCGCGGGAGGCTGCGCCTTATTTGGTGGCCTCCGACGAAGAATTAACCGAGGCGATAGTCGAGGCAGCAACGGCCATGGGCCTCTACGTGGCTTTCGACGGTCGCGAGTAGCTGTCAGCCAAACTTCAGTCACTGTGGCATGGCGACGGAGGCGCGCCGCCCTGCGCCAATTCCAACGGTCAGAGGTAATCCGCAATTACCTTCGCAACCTGCTGAATCTGCCTGTACAACGGGAACTGCCGGCTGAGCAAAGGTATTTGCTGGAGGAACTTGATAAGGTCGACAAAGAGTGACCGCATGGCTCGCCACTGGTTCAACCCTCCGGTCCCGGTCAAGACCGAGCGTCCCGGGATCATCCGCAACGTCAACAACGCCGAGACGGCCGGCGAGGAGCTGATGAAGTGGACCAAGCGTGGCCCTTGGTGGCACCTCGCGGTGCGCGTTTGTATGGCCGTGATATTCGACGAGATGGAACCTGAGGAGGCTCGTAAGGCATTCCTGGCTGCTGCAAAAGAGGAGGGGACGTTACGGTCCTCAGATTAGAGCTGGTGATTGAAAGTTTATCAAAACTCGCGATCGGAAGCTGGTTACTGAGGGAGTCCCCTCCAATTTCCACCCAATGGCAACCCATTGGTTCTCCCCTCCGGTGTACGTCACCGACCGACGTGGGGCCACCTACGCGTGCAACAATGTCGAGGATGCCGCCGAGGAACTTATGAAGTGGACCAGGATGGGACCTAAGTGGAGGAAGGCTGTGCAACTATGCATAGAAGCCCTCCAGGACCGTGTGATTCCGGAAGAGGTCCGTCAGGCTTTCGAGGCTGCTGCCAAGGAGGAGGGGGTGTTACGCTCCTCTGGTTAGGTCTCCTGTGTCCCTGTGCCCCTCGGCTACACCCTGAGGAGAAGTTCAGGGGAGCCTTGGGGATACCGGCCTAATCGTCACTCCATGTCGGGCACGTCGTTCCGAACCAAAGAGCGTCGTCGGCTCGCCGTATTCGTCCAGCGCCGGGTTAGCATCACGCGACCACGCAATGACATCGGCATGTTTCGTCGCCAGAGCTTTGGCGGTCCTTATCGCTCGGTCTTCGGTCTGCTGCTCGGCTGGCCCATAGGCTGCCTGGAAGTCGCCGCTCTCATCGCGGGTCGAAGGCGGTGACGACAATCAGCTTGGGGCCTTCTGCTGAAGAAGGAAGCTGTCTGACATGTTGGTGCCTTTCGGATTGGTGAAGCCTAAGCAGAGGGCATGAAAGTGACAGGCGAAACAAGCGCCGACTCGACATAGAGTAAATGCGGGATCATCGTCCTCACGCACCAACTAGGTGGGGAGAAAAAAGCGTTGCTGCCTCAGCCAACGATCTGCTGATCGCATTCGGGTGAATGAGGGTGCTACACCTGAAGGGAATCGGCCGCACACACGCGTGTCGCAGGCGATGACCAGCACAGTCGGCCTTGGAGTAATCTAGCGTCAAATAATCATTGTTTGCAATTGCGCAGGCCGAATTTTCCAAATAGGAACGCCGGAGATCAACAAGGGAACGATTTTGATGGATGAAGCAATTGGGCAGCGAAGGGCTGATCTGCTAGGGATGACAGCAGATATCGTCGCAGCCTATGTCCAGAGCAACGCAACGCCCGTGGCGGATCTGCCGAATTTGATCGCCAGTGTTAATTCTGCGTTGTCTGGCCTGGCTGAGCCGGTCGCTGCAGCATCGCCAATACTGACGCCCGCGGTAAATCCTAAGAAGTCGATCTTTCCCGATCACATTATAAGCCTTGAGAACGGGCGCAAGTTCAAGTCGATGAAGCGCCACCTGGGCTTGCTTGGCATGACACCTGATGAGTACAGAGCCAAGTGGGGTTTGGCGTGGGACTATCCTATGGTAGCGCCCAGCTATGCGGCTCAGCGGTCTGCGCTTGCCAAAGCTGCCGGTCTCGGCCGCAAGGCGGTTGACAAAACGCCGCCAAAGAAAGCACCAGCAAAGCGCAAGGCCAAAGCCTGACAGTGCACGAATTCGGGCCATGCCATTAGGTCTAGATGGTCTAGGTGGCCTGGCTGAGAATGAGCTGCCTGGCTTCGCGGTTCAGTAAGCGCCGCTCACGCCACAACACAAGCTTCTGCACGGCTTGCGTCTTCACGTCCTCGTATCCTGACGGGGCAGGGGAGGTCGATCAATGTGCGATCGACAAGTCGAGCCGATACATCGTCGCCCTCGACAGACAATCAAATCATATCGACAAAATCGCACTACATCGATACGTCACACTCTGCTCGATGCCACTAAGCAACAAAGCCGCTGAATCCAGCCTCCGTGCTTCAAGGGCATGCCCATACGGGTGCTGGGCAAGCCTAAATTTCTTCCCCGAGCAGTATCCTGGCCTCCTTGGCCGCAGCGATGAACGCCTGGCGCGCTATCCTTGGTGGTTTTTCTCCACGGATTACGGCAAGGCATGCTTCGATTGCGGCGAGCCGCGACTTGCCCGCCGGCCTCGGCCAATCCCTCAATAGAACTTCGGCCGCGTCGGATACTGATGCAACAACTCTGTCGCGATCGATCCGGCCGGGTTGAACGACGACGGGCTTTCTGAAACGTCTCGTACGCACGACAGCCTCCAAGAACAAGATATGTTAGCTTCCGGTGATCCTTTGCGCCACATCAAACTTCGGCAAGTAGTCGACCGTGAACAATCCGCGCTCTAGCGGCGACCGGCTTGGGCCGGAGTTGAAGCAGAGCGATCAAGAGCGACAAAGACCCTTCAGCCACCTGAGCATCGCGCGCCACCGCGTTGCGTCTTCTCTCAGCTTCGATAGTTGGGGTCTTCGCGCCGAGAAGCCGCGACGCCCGCCCGGCGTTGCGTATAAGATGACCGGGCAGGCGAAAAACCTGCATGTGGTTCTCCTATGATTTGAGCTTCGCAACCCGAGTTGCGGAGAACCCCTCCTCAACTGCAAGAATCTCATATCTGTCTGAGCTCGGTCACTCTGGCACGATGATCACGGAGGGCAATGCCGCGACGCAACTACGCCGGTGGAGATTCCTTCGGAGCCGAAACCTTTCAACAAAACCGGCTCCACAAACGGGTTCGGCGCCTACGTGGCTTTCATGCCCAAGACAAGGATCGGCATCCTGATGTTGGCGAATGGCGCTCCACAACCATGCAGGAGACGCCCTGATGGCTCAGAAGCGATGCGGCGGTCAGGCTGTTTAAGCGCCCACCAACGATAACAATTGGGGTTGTGCTTTCCACGGGGATATTCCGTTGACTGGATCAATCCGATATTTTGTTTGGCCAAAATACACGCAGACCCTGCTCATCGACATGACACGGTGGATCTCGATCCGTTATTCGGGGTCGCGGTCGAGATGGTGGACCTTGGTCGGCTCCCCCCTGGTGAGGCGGTCGTCGCTTGCATGTCGGCCCAATAGGAAATGTCGTGAACCACGTTTCGCGGAAGCGCGCCTCACGATCCAGCCGTTGTGCTCCAGTGACTGGAGCACCGGAAGCATACTCTGCGGTTGACAAAGACAGCACGCGCAAGCTGGGCGTTCGAATCGCTTCACCCGCCCAGCAGGGCACAACCCACGCCGGAAACGAACTCAAAAATGGATAGAAACTGGGCAACGTCAAGCGTCAAGCCGCACCCAGGCAGGTGACCATCACCACGAATAAGAACGCAAAAAATCAGTGCAGTCATAGACGTCCCCAACTTGCCAACGACAAGATAGTCAGATGGTCGAGGTGGTAAGCTTGGCGGTGGTCAGATGGACCAAGCGCGGTCCTAAATGGAATAAAGCGGAAAGGGTGTGCATGGCGGCACTAGCCGGCGAGCTATCACCCGACGACGCCCGCATCGGTTTCAAGGCTGCCGCCATCGAGAAGAAGATGCTGGTCGCGGGTGATCCTTGACGGGACGGACGCTTGAGGCACGATCCCCACCTTAGCGCGACAATCGAAATCGTAATGCCGACGTTGAGCGACAATGAAGTACCGCACCGACACCGTGGCTACTGGCCATCGTGGCAAGGACCACGATGCGCCTGACAAGGCCCAGGGTAACCAAAGCCCCGCTCCGGCGTTGGGGCGAGGGCGGGGGACCCTTTGGCCGGAGCGGGGTTAGGCTAGGTGGTCACCCCGTGGCAAGCAAAGGCGACCCCAGTTGAGATTAGCGGATTTTGTGGCGCTTTCAATATTTCAATATCCGTGACTGAGTGCCTATCGCCTCAGCGGCGCTGGTAAGGAATCGGGCTTCTCGCAAGAGCGAGTCCCAGTTGAGGTTGCCCAATAGGTTGATGAGATCGCGCGCCTGTTCGACGGTGATCCCCGTTTCTTTGACCAGCCGCAGAATGACCAGGTCGTGCATCGGCGGTGGATTGGCGACTTCGCCGGCATCGCAGAACCTTCCAGCGGCAGCCCAAATCATCGGGACGAGGTAGAGCGTCTGCATTAATGGGCAAGAAGGACATTCTACAAGCGGACGTTTGTACCTGCTGAAC
>NZ_JAMYMD010000030.1:0-71084 GCF_040318335.1 Mesorhizobium sp. M1182 | reverse complement strand
TCTAACGTCTCGATTGGTCATGGCACTTCCCCTTCCACGGGAATCGGTGATCGCAACGTCACCACCGTGCCATGGCCGCTCGCCCTCAGAGCAGGCGCCGTTCTCTCTCCAAAACTTTTTGCAGAACCTTCAGCACACTATCTCCATTGCAAACAAGCAAAGCGACAAAAGGATTATGAGGCGCAGGATCGCCGGCCTCAATGTTGCAATAGTCCGCATTGCCCGCCCCCGTGGGTAGCCCTGGACGATAGCGCTGACCTCTAATCAGGGGAAGGACCAAATCGTCAGGGAAACGGATGCGCGAGGTTGACGCTGCGCCCCTCTCCCCGTTCTACGGGGAGAGCGATGCCGGCAGGCAGGTGAGGGGCGGTGCCGGCATTTCAGAAGTTTGCGCTGCCCCTCATCCCCCTACCGGGACCTCCTCTCCGTAAAACGGGGAGAAGGGGCTACGCTCAATAATCGCCGTTATAATACCGGTCGTCGCAGGGGGCGGTGTAGATGCGGCCGCTGGTGCGATCCTGATAGCGGCAAAGCTGTTCGCTGCGCGGCTGCGGCGTGGTGGCGTTGCCGACGACGGCGCCCAGCAAGGCGCCGGCTCCGGCACCGATGACCGTGCTCTTGGTGTTGCCGCCGATCGCCTGGCCGGCAAGCGCGCCGGCGCCGGCGCCGAGCAGCGCACCGGTGCTGGTTCTCTGCTGTGCTTCGGTCTGCGCGCAGCCTGCCAGCGCGGCGGTTACGAACATGGCGGCAATGGCTCTGGACATGGTCATCGTCTGATACTCCCTTGAAGTCTATGAACTAATTCGCAGGCTGATTTTGCCAAGTACGGTCGCATTTGCGGCGGAACATAGGCACCGTGCCTCACGAAATAAGACATGGTTGTTTTTGTCTGACGGCCTGATCCGCAAAGAAAGTAACCGAACAAGACCCAAAGAGCTTCATCTCCAGTCGCGCCTTCGAGAGCGCTACGCTGCCTCGATCTGCATTACCTTTTTCGCCGCAGCGGCCAGAAATCCGGATCGGCTGTAGCCGTGGCGCTCCGCATATCGGTCAATCTGATCGAGGACATCTTCCGGAATGGTGACGTTGACACGCACGACCTTCGCAGCTTCAGCTTTCAAGGGAACCAGGATGGCGACACCGCTCAGATTGTCCTTGTCCGACATCACTTCCTCCAGGGATGACGGCTCGGGAATGGCCTCGCCATCCTCGACCAGCCCCTCGACATGAAAGGCCAGTGCTTCCCCGGCCATGGCACGGGCATCATCCAGGTTGACGCCGGCTGTCACCAGGCCCGGAAAATCGGGAAAGGAGACGCCGAAGTCGCTGTCCGCTTGCTTGTGGATCAATCCGATATAGTTCCGCATTTCTCTACCTCAGCTTCACGCCGGATTGTTTTTCAATACTCTTGAGAGTGCCGATCGGGATGTCGCGCTTGGGATGCGGAACTGTCACCCGGCCCGGCTTGGATTTGTGCTTGAACTGGGCGTGACTTCCTTTTCGAGCCACTTCGTACCAGCCATCCGCCAACAGCCTGTGGATGACATCGGCGCCCTTCATGTTGTGTATAAATACACATAACTGATCCAAATGTCCATGAGGATTTGCCGCAGTTTGCGTGCGGCGGTCCAATCGCTGCCTTTTTCAATCCCCGAAAAATCCCAAAAATGGAGAAATCAAATGACCCGAGGTCTTGCCCGGACGCTTTCGCGTGCCGCCGCCAGAGAAGCCGGCCTTGCCCCGCCCAGGGCGGGGCTCACCGCCAGGACGACCGGACAGGGCGGCGCCTACCGCACCGTCTTCTCCTTCAATGCCATGCCGGTGCCGGTCACCGATGCACTGGCCTATGCCAGCCAGAAGCTGTTCGATTTCATCGATGGCAAGATCCGCATCAGGGGCGGTACGGCCCGGCTGCAGTTCGCGGTGCTGACTACCCGCGCGTCGACCATCAACGACAATGCCGCGCTGACCTGGTCGCTCGGCTCGACGGCAGCATCGAGCGCGGTGCTTGCCGGCACCATGGTCAATGTGCTGGGCGCGACCGGCCGTACGCTGGATGGCGCGGGTGCCGCGCCGTCGAGCGCATCGATTGCCGATGTTGCCGCAGCCTTGACGCTCGACGGCACCGCGACGCCGGTCGACCTCTATCTCAACCTGGCGTTTGCGACCGGCACCGATATCGACGCCGACGGCACGATGGCGGTGTCGGGCACCATCACGCTGCTCTGGGAGAACTGGGGCGATAATGCGTAGGCGCTAATCTCCCCCCTTGAGGGGGAGATGTTGCCGAAGGCGACAGAGGGGGTCGGTTCGACGGGCGCGACGCCCGGCGACAGATGAGGTCGGCGCTCCACGCGCGGCTACCCCCTCTGGCCTGCCGGCCATCTCCCCCTCGAGGTGGGAGATACCAAGCTTCGCCGCCACTGCTCTCATCACCGGCCCTTAATTCTGTAACAAAAGGAATCTTCTCATGACAGATCTGGCAGACGCCGGGTCCGTGGTGGCGGCGCCACCGGCGGGCAACCTTGCACGGCCACCGGCCAACGGCGAAAACGGGTCCGCCCCGCCCACGGCCACAAGCTGGTTTGACGGTCTTTCCGAAGGCAACCGCAAGCTCGCCGAAACCAAGGGCTGGACCAAGCCTGAAAGCCTCGATCGGGTCTTCGCCTCCTATGCGGAGCTGGAGCGGCAGCAGGGCGAGAGCCTGCGCGTTCCGGCCGCGGACGCACCTGGGGAAGACTGGGACAGGTTCCATGCCCGGCTGCCCGAGGCGATGCGTCCGCTGACCTCGCCCGACAAGGTCGAGTACCGGCGCCCCGACGGGCTCCCCGAAAACTTCGCCTATTCGGACGAGCTCGCCAACGCGTCCAAGGCCTGGGCGGTCGAGGCAGGTGCTACCCCGAAGGTCGCACAGGCCTATCACGACCGCTTCGTCGGCTACATGGCCGAGCAGGCCAAGGCACAGCAGATCGCCCTTGCCCGCTCGGTCGAGACGACGCATGACGACCTCGTCAGGGATTGGGGACCGACCGGCAGCGATGGCTTTCGCCAGAAGCTCGAGGTCGCCAACCGGGCGATGAAAAAGCTCGGACTGGTCAATGCCTACAAGGCGAAGGGTATCCTTCTGCCGGACGGCGCCTTGACCGACCCGCAGATCGCCAAGGCGTTCCACGCCATCGGCGAGGCGATGTTCCGCGAAGACACGATCGACGGCAATGCTGCCTTGAGCGGAGGCAATCCCTTCAAGCGCAATGCCGCCGGCGAGCGCAACCTGACTGGCATCTCGGCGCTCGTCAAAAGCGACCCCGCCCGCGCCCGGCGGCTGGCACGCGAGGCCGGCGAAAATCCCGACCTGTGGATGCCCAACAATCCTCTTTAACCCAAACCTGAAGGAAGACAAAAATGGCAGACGTCTATACCCGTATCGCGGACGCGATCGTTCCGTCCGTCTATGCGCAATACTCGTTCGAGGAGCACGTCCAGTCGCTGGAGATTTACCAGGCCGGGATCCTGTTTTCCGACCCGTCGATCGCCTCGAAGCTCAGCCTGGGCGGACGTTCCGTCGACATGCCCGGCTGGAAGGACCTCGGCAACGATCCGTCCGAGCCGGTCAACGACGACCCGGCCGACTCGATCGAGATGAAGAAGATCGGCGCGCGCCGCGAAGTCGCGGCCCGCAATGTGCGTGCGCAGGCCTGGGGCATCCCGGATCTGACCTCGATCCTTGCCGGCGACGATCCGCAGAAGCTTATCGTGCGCCGCCAGACCGACTACTGGCAGCGCGCCAACAAGCTGACGCTGCTGGGCATACTGAAAGGCGTGCTGGCCGACAACATCGCCAATGACGGCAGTGACCTGGTGCGCGTCACCGGCGCCTCCATCGTCGACACCGACATCATCGAGGCCGCCTATCTGATGGGCGACCGCGCCGACAAGTTCAAGACGATCTGGATGCATTCGAAACAGATGAAGGCGCTGAAGCTCGCCGACCTCATCGACTATGTGCCGTCGTCCGAGCAGGGCGGGCCGCTGATCCCCTATTACATGGGGCTCAGGGCCGTCGTCGACGACGACATTCCGGTTGCCGGCGGCGTCTACACGGCGTTCATGTTCAAGGACAAGGCGATCCTGTGGAACGAGCTGCCGGTCAACACCGAAGGCGGGCCGCTCGAGTTCGACCGCAAGCCGCGGCAGGGCCATGGCGGTGGTGTCACCGAAATGGTCGGCCGCCGGCATTTCGTGCCGCATGTGCCGGGCACCCGCTTTCTCGACGCGTCCTCGGCCGGCGAATTCGCCACCGATGCCGAGCTGGCACTCGCGGCAAACTGGGACCGCACGGCGTCGAGCGTCAAGCACATGACGTTCATCGCGCTGAAGACGACCGAGGCCTGATCGGGCGAAGGGGCGGGCATCAGACGTCCCGCCCCTTCTGGACGCCAGGTCGGCCACCGTGGCGACCCGCAAGTTCACCCGCTGCGCTGCGTCGGAGTGATGTGAATTTTGGCGTTCGCTACAACATTCATGTTGCCCTTTGGCCAATCGACGGCACCAAACAGTTACAAGAAAGGGCGATGCTGCCTTGTCTTGGTAAGGGAGGTCACCATGAACATGAAGTACAAAACAGTTCAGGAAGTGCTCCGAAAAGCGGGCATTGTCATGAGTAAGAAGGGGGAAGTTCATCGCATAAACTTCTTCAGCGGCCTGGAAGACACCGCCTACTACACGCCAAGTCTTCAGGACGCCCTGGACAGGGGCTTGGCTTTGGCGGGAGGTGCCGGAAGGGTGAAAGCAAGCGTCTTTGCCAAGTCAGCTGAAACAGGGATCTCGACCGGCGCATGCATCGGCTGACACAATTCAGGCAAGACATCGCCGCGTTGCGCGGCGGTGTCGTGAACCGCAATAGCCGAAGCATTGCTTCCTTGCTTCGACCGGAAAAGAGACGGATCACGCAGCGCCTGCCACCCGTGTCCTGACGGGGCGGTTGGCGTTGTGACGCTCTATGCACGAGACGTGCAACGTTCTGCCCAAGCCACAAATCACAAAAAATCCCCAGCCGCTTCGAAGCGGCTTTTTGCCGTGGAGGCACCATGCCCCGTTTTCTCCGACCAACCATACAGACAGAGGCCTGAGCCATGGCCATCACCCCGCTCTACATCGCCAACATGGCGCTCGCCGTGCTCGACGAGGCGCCGATCGACAGCCTCGACCAGGACGCCAAGCCGGCGCGCCTGCTCAATCTGCATTTTGACCTGACCCGCGAGGCCGAATTGACCAAGCACGCCTTTGTCTTCGCCATCCTGGCGGCCTCGGTCGCCGGCTTCGACACCGGCAGCGGCGCTGGCACGCTGAACTTCGCCTATGAGCTTCCCGCCGATTGCCTGCGGCCCTTGCCGCTGACCCATAGCGGCGAGCCGGACGGCGTGCCGCTCTCATGGCGGCAGGAGGCCGGGTTGGTCTATTCCGATCAGGCCGGGCCGCGCATCATCCGCTATGTCGCCAACCTGACCGACCCCAACGACTGGGACGCGCTGTTCACCGAAGTGCTGGTGGCGGCGCTCGCCATCAAGATCGCGCATCCGTTGACCCACAAGGCCAGCATGATCGACGTCGCACGCAGCGCCTATGACAGGGCGCTGGACGCCGCCTATTCAGCCAATGCCATCCAGCGCGGCGGCAGATTTTCGACGACGTCCTGGGCTTTCCAGCGCGGCGACAGCCGGGGCGTCGGCCGATGACCACGCTCTATCCGGTCCAAGATGCTTTCATCCGCGGCGAGATTTCTCCCCGCTTGCATGCTCGCGCCTCGCTCGATCTTTACCGGGCGGCGCTGTCCAAATGCATGAATTTCGTCACGCTGCCGCATGGCGGCATCAGGAAGCGCGGCGGCACGTATTTTTGCGCCCAGGTGAAGGCTCCGTCAAAGGCGACACGGCTGATCCCGTTCATCTTCTCGGCCGACCAGGCCTATGCGCTCGAATTCGGCGATCGTTACATCCGCGTCTACGCCTATGGCGCGCGTGTCGGCACGGTCGAAGTCGTTTCGCCTTATCCCGAGCCCGATCTGTTCGACCTGCAATTCGTCCAGTCGGCAGACCAGATGTGGATCACCCACAAGGATCATCCGGTCAAAGTGCTGACGCGCACCGCGCACACGACCTGGACGCTGGCCGATTTCGTCTTTCTCGACGGCCCTTACGACAAGATCAACACCACGGCCACGACGCTAACGCCGGCCGCAACCGGCAACGCCATGCCGGTCATGGCCTCGAATACGCTGCCAAGCGGCACGGTCAGCAACAGCAACGGCTCATCCGACGTGTGGCAGGTGTTCGATGGCGACAAGCAGAAGGGGGAGAACATAGCGGGCTTTCCGAGCGGGTATCTGCGCTACCAGTTCGGCGGCGGGGCCAAGACGGTCGACGCCTACTGGATTACCGCCACGAATGATCACTCTGACACTGCATCGCCGACCCAGTGGCAATTCCAGGCCTCGCACAACGGCACCGACTGGACGACGCTCGACAGCCGCGACGGAGAGACCGGCTGGTCCAAGTCGGAAACCCGCTTCTTCGACGGCTTCAACAACACGGTTGCCTACGAATATTATCAGCTACTGTTTTCAGGTGGCGGCAGCGATGGAACCGCTATCGCCGAACTGGCCCTGCACGAATACGCGCCGTCGCAAACGCCGTTCGATCTCTCGGCCTCCTCGATCGTCGGCATCAACGACGGCATCGGCTTCCAGACCAGCGATATCGGCCGCGCCATTCGTCTGCTTGGCGCGGATGGCTTCTGGCGCTGGGCCAAGGTCGTTGCCCGGACCAGCACGACGGTGGTCACGGTCCAGTTGTACGGGCATGCTCTGCCCGATCTCAGCCCGATCATTCGCTGGCGTCTCGGCACGTTCGTGCCCGGCAAGTATGTCCAGAGCGGTTCGCTTTACGAGGAGCGCCTGGCGTTCAGCCGAAAATTCTCGGTCTATGCCTCGCAAACCGGCGATTTCGACAACTTCGCCACCGGTGAGAAAGACACCGACGCGCTGGAATTCGTGCAGGCAGGTGGCGGCCAGGCCAACGACATTACGTGGGTGGCGGAATCGGACGGCGCGCTGATCATCGGGACGCTTGGCGGGGTGAGGGCGCTGTCGGGTTCCGGCATCGACGAGGCGCTGACGCCGTCCTCGTTCAAGAACCGCCGGTCGCGGACTTTCGGTTGTGCCCCGCTGCGTCCCGTCGATGCGGGGCAGTCGTTCCTCTATGTCACCCGCTCGCGGAAATCGATCGCCGAGCTGACGCAAAACGCCACCGGCCGCTTCACCTCCGACGATGTCGGTCAGATATCGGAGCACATTCCCAAGAAAGGCGTCGTCGAACTCGCCTTCCAGACCGACCCCGATCCGCTGCTCTGGTTCCCGCTCGGGGATGGCGAACTCGGCGGCTACACGCACCAGCCGTCGCAGGACGTTCGCGGCATGCACATCCACCAGATCGCCGGAAGCTTCGCAGGATCGAACTGGGCCGTTGTCGAAAGCGCCGTGGTGACGCCCGGCCAGGACGGCAACGACGATCTCTGGCTGATCGTCAAGCGCACGATCGGCGGCGTGACCAGGCGCTATATCGAAATCAAGACCGCGCCGTTTGAGTATGGCGGGATCGGCGATGCATTCGAAGTCGACTGCGGCCTGACCTATGGCGGCGTCGCTGTGGGCACGGTCTCGGGGCTTGATCATCTCAACGGAGAAACAGCCGACGTCCTGGCCGATGGCAAGGTCTACAAGGGCCTTGCTGTGGCCGCTGGCGCGGTCTCGCTGCCCGGTGGGGCTAAGGCAGCCAAATGGCAGGTCGGGCTCGGCTACCAGTCCGAAGCCAACACGCTGGAGCTCGACGTCGGCGGTCGCGACGGATCGATCGTCGGGCGGCGCAAGAAGGTGGCCAAGCTCATTCTTTCGCTGCTGGAAACCGACACAACCGGGCTTCAGGTCCAGTCGTTCATCCGCGGCCGCTGGGAGCAGGTTCGCATTCCGTCTGTGGTTGCACCCGACGGCATGGCGAAATTGTTCACCGGCAATGTCGAGGTGCCGATCGACGATAGCTGGGAAGGGCAGGGGCGGGTGAAGATCCGCCACGTCAATCCAACGCCCTGCACGATCAGGGCGATGACACCGGTGTTCGACGCCGAGCCTTAGAAACTGCTGATCTCCCCCCTCGAGGGGGAGATGTCGCCGAAGGCGACAGAGGGGTCGGTTCGTCCTGACGCGGCCTCCTATCGCAAACTGAGGGGGTTGGAGCTCCACGCGAGACGACCCCCTCTGGCCTACCGGCCATCTCCCCCTCGAGGGGGGAGATCACCCGCTCCGTCTTCCATCGCTTCCCCAACCAAGGAACCCACCCGTGACTCAACTCCCCCATGCCGAAGACCTCGGCTGGGCGCGGACGGCTGCCGATTTCGCTGCCATCCGCGCCTTGCTCGACACCGACCTCAACGATGCGATCGCCCGCAAGGGCGAGCTGGAAACGGAAAAGTTTGACGCGATCTTCGGCGCCGGCAATTTGACGGCGGCGCGTGCCGCATTGGACGACTGCAACGCTGAAATCGCGCTGATCGAGAAAACCATCGAGGACGCGGACGAGCGCCGCATTGGCGCCCCCCTGGACGAACCCCCCGCCGAAGCCGTCGCCGCCACGCCCGCGCCGGGCGACGAGGTCAGGACAAACGCCGAGGCGCTCGGCGAGCGCTGGCGCACGATCCACTGGCTGATCGAACAGCTGCGCCAGGAACTGTTCGCGGCCGATGCCTTGAGCCGCGCCATCATCGCCAACGGCATGTTCGATGCCGACGGCGCTGCCGGGGTCAGAGTCAACCTGACCACCATCCGGCGCACTGCCATGGCCGGCCCGCGCGCCGCCGCGCCATCGCGTCTCAGCCGGCCGGCGATCCAGGCCGACCGACTGCTTTTGTCCTTCCTCAGCCCGGGCGGCGTGCTCGACCGGCGGCCTTCGATCGGTGCGCCGGTCGACGGCATCAAAAGCAAATTCATTCCCGCCGGCGAACGAGGCTGACCATGTGCACACTAGCTCTTATCGGTACGGCGCTTTCGGTCGGCGGCGCGCTGGCGGAAGGCCAGCAGTCCAAGCAGATGGCCGAGTACCAGGCCAAAGCCTATGAACAGCAGGCGCGGGCCGACGCCCAAAGCTCGGCCTTCGAGCAGGGCCAGGAGCGCCACAAGCAGGATCTGCTGCAGGCGCAGGCGCGTGCCCAGGCCGGCGCTTCGGGCGTCGCTATTTCTGGTTCGCCGACCGAGGTGCTGGCGGCCAATGCGAGGCAGGGCCAGCTCGACCTCAAGGCGATCCAGTACGGCTCGCAGCTGCGCCAGAACGGTCTCGCCACGCAAGCGGCGATCGCGCGCTTTTCCGGCAGGCAGGCGGTCGGCGCCTCGATCTTCAAGGCCGGCGGCAACCTCGTGTCGGGCATCTCCGGCCTCTACGACCCGGCCAAGGCGGTGACGTTCGGCAGAAGCGCCTTCCCGCCGGCGCCGGGTGGAGGCCTCTACTGATGGCCACCATCCCGCTCCAGCTTGCCCAGCGCCGCCTCGATACCGGCACTGTGGCCTCCTATCCCAGCGGCTCGCCGGTGGGCGCCGCCATGCAAGGCTTTGGCGACGAGCTCTCGGCGATTGCCGAGCGCTTCAAGCAACAGAAGCAGCAGCAGGACGCTTTCGATGCCGACATTATCGGCCGCGAGCTGAACGCACGCATAGCGCATGCCGAGGCCGTGGCGGTGCAGACCGCGCCGGCCGACGGCGGCGGCCTGCACGACTTCATGTATGGCCAGCTCGATCCGCGCAGCGACGGCGTCGTCAAGCCCGGCCTGTTCGACCAGATCTTCGACGACACCGTGGCGAAAGTGCCGGAGGGCGAACGCGCCAATTTCCTCGCCCAAAAGCAGGCTCTGCGGCTCGCCGGCTCGGCACGCATGGCGGCGCAGCAGCACGCGCGGCGCCAGAATTATGAGCAGGCCGAGTGGAGCAAGGTCGAGGACGGCTATACCAGCGCCATCGCGCAAAGCGACCCGGACGACACAGAAACATTCGATGCCATCAGGCAGAGCGGGCTCGAGCTGATCGGCAAGATGGGCAACCCGGTGGCCCGGCAGGCCGCCGAGGCCGCCTGGCGCGCCAACACGGCAAAGGCGCTCGCCCAGGCGATGATCGCCAAGGACCCGAAGGGTGCCGCGGAGGTGCTGGGTGGGGCGGTCGGGAGCGACTGACGGCAGGACCAAGGACGATACCGTCGAGGCTGTGAGTGGGCCTCGGGCGAGTGGGTCCAGCGTGCTGGCGACGCGCGAAGCGCCCGTAGGTGGCCTTCCGTCCGACGAAACACCTATCCGCACGGGTTCCGTGGGGCCCGTCGGAAATACGGCTTGGGCTGCCGCAGGACCCTGGATTGCCGACTTGTCGCCGGACACGGTTCAGGGTCTCGGCCAGAAGGCGCAGGTAGCGACTGTGGCAAGCCTGGTCGATGCGCGCACGAACATCGACATCGCCTTGCAGAACGCGCCGGCTGCCATTGCCAATACCGGCAGCTATTCTGGCAAGACACCGGGTGCCGAAGACTTCACTGCCGTGTACGGCGCCGAAGATGGCGGCAAGCGTCTCCAAGCCTTCGACATAACGGCTGATATCGGCCGCGCGGTTTTCGACATGCGACCCGTCCCGAACCAGGCGATACACGCCCAGATTCGGGATTTTGAACCCGGCCCCTACGGCTCGCCGGAAGAGCGGGAGCAATATGAGATAAGGGCCGGCGCCGCGCAATTGGTGCTGGGTGCCAGGCGCGCCGATCCCGCCGGTTACGTCGGCCAACTGTTCCCGAACCATGCTCCGGACTGGGATAAGATCACAGCTCCTGAGGATTATAAGGCTGCCGTCACCTGGGCCGTCGCTGCTCAGCAGGAGTTGGGCTTCGACCGAATACTGCCAATGCCCTGGGCTGTAGCTGGCCAGCAGGCGGCGAAATACATCGACCAAGGCGTGCCGTTCGAAAAGCGCCTTGCCAAGTTGAGTTCGATCGTCCTGGCGGTTCGCGATCCTGATGCCCGCAAGGCGACAACCCAACAGATTTCTGTGGCGGCGGAAGCCCAGTGGCGAGCCAAGGCCGCCCAAGATCCGAACGTCGCGCCAGAGTCGTTGGAAGCCCAGGTTGCAGTGCTCAAGAACAGGCTGGCGTGGATCGGGGAACATCCGGCCCAAGCCCAGTACAGCACCATGCCGTGGCTACAGCAATTCGGCTTGGCGTTCTCGGATGTCGGCCGCCTCACGGCTAAGGGCGCGGCCGCCGGCGGTGCGGATGCGATCTCCGCCGGGCTGGACTCCGCTTGGTCCGGAGGAAACTACCAGAACCTCCTCGAAGATGAACAGGCCAAGACCGAGGACGCCGAGGACCGGGCCGGTTCGGCCGGTTGGGCGGCGGAAGCCCTCGGCACCGGCTTAAGCGGATATGGCCTGGCGGAGAGTTTGTTCGGTTTGCTGGGCCGGGCAAGCGTTGGCGCGGCGGCAGAGAACGGCTTGATCGGTCTTGCTGCCCGAACTGGCGTCGGGGGTGTGGCGGGTGGCACTTATGGCGGGGCATACGCCTTCAACACAGGACAGAGCGTCCCCTGGGGAATTGCCAACGGCGCGCTTTGGGGGGCGGGCGGCAATGTCCTTGCCGAAGGGCTCAGTGCAGTTGGCAGCCAGGTGTTGGCAAGGCTTGCCGGGCGTTCTGCGAATGCTAAACCTGATATCGTACTGGATAGTGGGGCTCCCCCGGTTTCTGTCAATGCAGAAGAGATTCCGATCTCGACCGGCAAGGCCCGAGAAATAAGGAGGCCCTATACGCATTTGGAAGATCCTCCCAACGTTGCGTCCGGCAAGGATCCAACAAAGAAGCAGAGGATAGCTATTTTCGAGGAAAATAAAAGGGTGAATGATGGAATTTTGAGATCGGATGAGAGTGGTATAGAAATAATTCCAGCAAAGAAAAGCAAAAGAGGCGTAACTCCTCCAAAAAACGAAGCTCATATCGGTCACATAGATCCGGTTAATCCCGCTGACAAGACAAAATCGTCAGGATCAAATAGCTATAAAAATCTTCGTCTTACGGCTGGGTTTGAGAATATAGAAAATCGAACAAATAGGTGACATATGACCGAATGGAAGTTCGAAAACCCAAAAAACACAGCCGTTATTTCGACTCGGAAGATATTTAGGGGGGGCGGCTGGATTGCGTATGTGTCACATGATGATGACGGCGACGATAATGAGTCGTGGCAATTCTACGGAAATGAAGCTGAAGTTGATCAAGATGACCTAATTTTAGTGGCCTTGGTCGAGGTGGTCGAGCTTGATGGAACTGTTGCACAGTTGGCGGATTTGCCGTTAGGCTGGCGTGCGTGGCGCGATACAAAGTCTTCGCCATGGAAGCGCGACAAAATCACCTAAACACATTCTGAATGGTAGCGGAGTTTACTCTGCTTTGACCCGGTGAAAGTAAAAAAAGGTGTTACTCCTCCGCCAACGAATCACAGTTTGATCACATCGATCCGCTTATTCCAGTTGATCCGACAAAGACTCCCGGATCGAATAGTTACACCAATGCAAGGATGGTTGCAAGAATTCGAAACAGAGAAAGTGGAACAAATAGGCGCTGTGATGACTAAATGGAAGTTTGAAGACCCCCAGAACGTAGCTGTTTTTGTAAACAGGAAAGCTATACGCAATGGTAGGTGGGTTGCTCGCGTCGTGCATGATGATGATGACGGATCATGGCAGTTTCACGCGGATGAATCCGAAGATTTCGATGAAAGCGATATTATGATCATAAGCCTGAAAAATATGGTTGAAAAAGACAAGACTATTATGCAGTTGGCTGATTTACCTTACGGCTGGTATGCTTGGCGCGAGACAAAAACCTCGCCATGGAGGCGAGGCAAAACCCTCGACGAACACCCAGAATCGGAGCGGAGTTAGTTTCGACTTCCAATTGTAACGGTTGACATGGGTGATTGCGACGCTGAGCGGCGGAGCCGACAGCGGTGCAAGAAACCGGGGCGTCACTTCGCACGGAGCGTTCTGGCAAGGACCAATCAGCCCACGGGCCGGAATATGGATGTGTCTCACGAGAAAGCGCTGGCCGACGGGGGGCAGATCACCTCTCAAACATCACGCATCGTGCGAGAGCAGATCATATTAAACACCATGGCGATGCAGGAGACTATGCTCGCTGGGCAAGAAGAAGATGGCTCAAGCAAGAAATGAAAGGGAACACAAGTGGTCGAGAGAAATTATAGCGACGTCAAACCCGACTTGACCAGCGTCACCCGCTTGCCGTCGACTGACAAAAGCACAGGCGATGAAGAGCTTGATGCTGCACGTCTGGAAGCCCTGAAAATATCTTGATTTCTATGATTGGGTTTCAGACATCAAGGGGGAATACCTTGGATACGGGGCCGACGGCATAACCTATATTTTTCTCTTCGAGATTGTTCCGGGCAGGCCGGAAGTTGACCCATGGATATGGGTAATCGTCGGCGATGTGCCCCCGACATATCTGCCGGCGGTAGACGCCAAGACTCCATACGAGGCGCTGGATGGATATATCGGCGCCATGGAAGAGTGGGTCGAAGCTGCGCGACGGGGGACTCGGTGGCAGATCTAATCCCGGTCAACGTGCCGCCTAGCCCAGCCAACGCCGAAATGTTGGATAGCCGTCTCAAATTTCTCGACGAAAGGGTGTTGCCGGAACTTCGAGAGTGATCGGCTGCCGCTTGTCGGCAAGCGCCGTCAGTTCCTTGACGAGAACGTGCTTTCGTTGCTCCCGAAGTGATGTACTGGCGTGCTCCGTGGCTCGTCGCGGATGCAAGCCCGGCACTCGGTTCGACCGGATCAGCACTGGCGCAATCACTGGTGAGTGCGCACGCCGGAAATGGCGACCAGGCACGCAACGTGCCGGCGGTCTGATTGTGGTCACGATCCTGGCTTATGGCCTGCTAACCGCCGAGCGGTCAGTTTGGCGGTGCCTCCTGGATCGCCTCCTGTTTCAGATGAAGGATTGACCTGTTGCGCACGGACTCTTTTTCGACCATGGCAAGGATCGTTTTTCTGCTCACCTTGGCCGGCGTCCTCCTGCTCGCGCTTTCGCCGGTGCGCTTCCTGCAGGAGTTGGACATGGGCTTCACCTTCCAGCACGACAAGCTCAACCACGCCGCGGCGTTCGCGGTGCTGGCGGCGCTTGGAAGCCTCGGCTGGCCGGAACACAAGACGAGGCTGGTCGTGCTCCTTGCCATTACCGGCGCGGCGATCGAGCTGCTTCAGGGCGTGCAGCTGATCGCGCGCGATATGGATATCCTCGACTGGGTCGCCGACTGCGCCGGCATGGCCTGCGGGCTGGCGGCCATGAGGGGCACAAGAAGGCTCATTGGCGGGCTGCTGTAGTCTCGACCGCGTTGCCGCTCTCCGTCCGGAAAATGTAAATCGCCGGCTGCGCCGGATAGCGCGGTGTCCGGCCGCGTAGCTTAAGTCTCCCACCGACAGCACCGAACCCCCTTCCAGCCTCGCTTATGCGGGGCTTTTTTTATGGAGCAAGCCCTCATGTCCCGACCTGCAACTGCCGCCGTTCGTCTCCTGACCGGCGAACGCGAACCCGTGCGCCTCGCAACCACGGCCGACATCCTCCTGCACGGCCTGCAGGCCATCGACGGCGTGCCGACCGAAATCGGCGACCGCGTGCTGGTCAAGGACCAGGCCGACCCGACGCAGAACGGCATCTACACGGCGAGCGAAGGCGACTGGTTCCGCGCCGCCGACGCCCGTTCTACGCGCACCCTGCAGAAGGGCACGACCGTTCACACCCAGGTCGGGTCGGTCAACGCCGACCGCGTGTTCGAGTTCACGGCCGACGAGCCGGCCATCGGCGCCGATGCCATCACCATCGCCGCATCCGTTCCGCCCGACATCGCCGATGTGGTCGAAGAGGTCGAAGCGCTGCGCGATGAAACCCAGGCGCTGAAGGATGCTGCCGCAGCCAGCGCCGGCCAGGCATCCGACAGTGCCGCCGCTTCCGCCGCGAATGCCGGACAAACCACAGCCGACCGGGCTGCCACCAATTCCGATGCCGTCGCGGCCGCGGCCGCCGTCATCAGCGCTCAGGCTGCACGCGACGCTTCGCTCTACGGCAAGGGCATTTTCCCGACGACTGCGGCGGCAATCGGCTTCGGCGTCGCCGGCAACGGTGCGATCACGCCAGGCTCCGGCGGCGCCAACGGCACGTTCGACCTGGCGTTTACCGGCGGGACCGGTTCGGGCGCCGCCGGCCGCTTCGTGGTGGCGGGCGGGGCGCTGACGCAGATACTGATCACGGCGCCGGGCTCCTACACAGTGGCGCCGACGTTCAGTTTTGCGGCGTCGGCAGGGCTCGCCGGCGCCGCCGCAGCGGCGGTGCTGGGCAGGAATGTCGATGTCGGCGAGTATTTCTGGACGGAGGTCAGCGCCGGCATTGTGGGGCTTCACAGCGTCGGGACAGGCCCGATTGCCGTCGATACGGGTATTCGTGCGTCACCGGCGGAAATTGCCCTGATCAGCTCGCGGGCGATTGGGCCGGTTCCGATCACTGGTTCTGTCGGCGGCACGCTGATTACCAACGACAGCGTCTATTTCTGGCCTGGATCGGTGTCTGCGGCCGATGAATATCTCTCGACCTTGGAGCTTGGATTCGGCGCCGTGCCAGGGACAGCCCATATTGTCTTCGCCCACCTCGAGGGCGACGGGACGCTTAGCCTTGTTTCCGAGCAAACGATATCCGTTCCAGCCGGCCCGTCGTCAGTTGTTTCGGGACTCGCGATTCTGAAGCCGGCCGGGAGCGTCATGGGCGTCCAGCGCACTGGAGTTGGCAGCTGGTACTATACTGCCGGGGCAATTCCGAACGGTGGAGTCGAGTGGTTCACAGCGGTGGTACCGACCTCGCATACTGCCAAGACCATAGGCGCGGCAAATGGCCCGCAGTGGAAGGCGACCTTCACCGGCGAAGTCGCCGTCAAGGCGCGCGCTGCCTATTCCACGGCAAACGGTCTCGTCTCCGCTGTCGGCATTAGCCAGGAAATCGGCTGGCCGGCGCTGGTCAACACCGGGTCGGACGTTCCGGGCAGCTACAGCGTCATCATGCAGACGCCAGCGCCGGCCGACGGCTATATTACAGCGGTCGAAGTTGGCGCTGGCGCTGGCGCCGGCGCTGCGCTCATTCATGTAGTGGACTATCTCGGCGGGTTGGTGGTCAACGTCCTAAGCACATATGCGGTGACGCTGATCAACGGGGTCGCCCATATTCCGCTGGGTATCCCAATCCCAGCCGGCAAATATCCGGCGATCAGCGGCGGCGCCTACAAGTTTCAAAACAGCGTCAACCCGCAAGGCATCCCGGCATGGATCAAGGCAGGCGCACTGTCGCTTGGCGCGACCGTAGCATCGTCCGCCCAGCATCGATATGAGCTTCGCTTTACGATCAAAACCGGTCTGCTCGCCGATGCCGACCGCGCCTTGACCCGGGGCGGCGGTAATGACGGCATGAATCTGCTGGCTGGCGCAGATCCGAATGGCGTCGTTGATGCGACCGCGCTGTTTGCGTCGGCGACCGCCGCTCATCCTAATCCCTATGTGCCGCCTGGGAATTTCGCTTTGACGGCCATTCCTGCATCTGGCGACGGTTTTTGGGGACCTGGCAAGCCGGCCGTCAACGGTAAGCGCTTCTTCATTCCGCGCCAGCCGTCGCTGCAAAATCTTTATGACGGCTTTCGCGCGAAGATGGCCGAACATATTGCCAACAACGATGTGTTCTGCCTGATCGCCGATAGCATCGGCCTTTGGGCACTTGCCAGCGACGGGCCGAAACACTGGTTCAACCTGGTTACCCGCTTTGCCAATATCGGCATTGCCGACGATGAACCGGGCATGACTGCTTTGCGGCCAAGCTCTACCTACGTTCCGACCTTCTATGGCGTCACTGTCGCCGGCAGCGTGTCGACAGGGTCGCGCGGGCCGATCGGCGAGAGCATCATCCTAGCGGCCGGCGCGACCCTGTCGTTCACCGGCGCCTATGAACAGGTCGACGTCCACTACACCCAGGACGCAGCCCAGGGCTCACTTGCCTTTGCCTTCGACGGCGGCGCGGCCTATAAAACCGTCAATTGCGCCGGCGCCCTGGCGCTTGACCGATATTCGGGGCCGTCGCTCACCGCGCAGGCGGCAAGCGGCAATTACACTCTTACGGCTGTCGGCGGTCCTGTCGAGATTACCGGGCTCATCAGGCTTGGCGTCAAGGCGGCCGGCTCGCGTCCGCGCCTGCGCACCTTGCGCGCGGCACACGGCAGCTATGCCTTCTCGTCATTCAACACTGCGCGTCTTACATCGGCCGCCGCTCAATGCGGCTACGCCGGCGGCAAGATCGTGCCCATCCTGGCGCTCGGCATCAATGACAGCTTTGGCACGCCGCCAGCCACGATATCGGCAAACATCGCAACAATCATCAACGCGCTGGAAGCGGCCGCTGCACCGCGTATCCTTGTCATGCCGCCGACGCGGCCTTCGGCGGCATGGGATGCAAGCTACACCGGCGGCCGAACTTATGACGCCGCTCTCGGCGCAATCCGACAGACCTACAGGTCCCGGAACGTGCTGACCATCCCGATCGACGGCTTCGATTACATCAACTCTGGGAACTACCAAGAGGGGTTGCATTTCAACGATGCCGGCCATGACGGCAATGCGCTGCGCTTCATCGAACAAGTTGCGGAGCGGGGATAGCCCAATGCCATCTGCTATTCAGCACAAGGGCGAAATCGGCACGCAGCCGTGAAATCCCGGTTCCTGACGGCGACATTGAGGGTCTCATTGAGGTCTGGGCAGGCGGCGCCGTAGTCGACGCTGGACGCCGTTCGCAGGCAATGGCAGGATGAGGTCGGCGGGGGCTATCCTTGGAGGATTGTCCCATGGCGCATGCCGGCAGCATCATCGACATCTATGATGACTATTACGCCGATGGAAAAGTAGCCGCAAAACGGGACATAGCTTCGAACCAGTCGGTCGGGCACATCGAAGCGATCATTCAAGGCCAGTTCTTCGACAGGATTCTTGACATCGGGGCGGGCGAAGGTGCGGTGCTGGATAAGCTGAACAGGAAGGGGCTCGGTAAGAAGCTTGGCGCCGTCGAGATTTCGAAGAGCGGCGTCGAGGCTATCAAGGCAAGAAAAATCGCCAAACTGGCCAGCATCGACGTATTCGACGGCTATCACATCCCTCATCCCGACAAGTCGTTCGATCTCGGGCTTGCCATTCACGTCGTCGAACACGTCGAACACGAACGGATGTTTCTCAGGGAGGCGGCTCGGGTCTGCAAGAAGCTGTATATCGAAGTGCCTTTGGAGCATACGCGAGATCTCAGCAAGGCCATTCGGATGTCAGGGCCGTATGGGCATATCAACTTCTACACAACCCAAACGTTTGAAAACCTTCTCAAAACGTCCGGGCTGAAGGTCGAACGGCTAAAGGTTTTTGCGCACGACCTCGCCTATGAACAGCACCTGGCTGGCGAAAAAAAAGGATGGGTAAAACACAGACTGCGGACCGAATTTCTCAGGTTTGCACCCAAGATGGCGATGCGCAGCATGGCCTACATGGCCGGAGCTCTGTGCTTAAGTCGCTGATCTAGCGGCAGCGCCGCCGATTTGCTTTGCAGGATTACCGCCAACCATACTAAAGGGCGGCACGTCTTTTGTGACGACAGACCCCGCACCAACGACCGATCCCTTGCCGATCGTTACGCCCTTGAGAATGATGACGTTGAAGCCGATAAAGACGCTGTCTTCAATCTTCACTGGCGCAATGGTGATCTTTGACCAGTCCTTTTTTCTCTGATGCCAGTCGGCGATATCTTCCTTGCGGTCTTGCCAACCCGTCGCGTGTGAGTTGTGATCGACGACTGTGGTACCCCAACTAATGATCACGTCATCCCCGATTTCGATCCTCTCAGCCGCGACGAGGTGGCTCTTGCCGATATAGGATCTTTTTCCCACGGTGATCTTTGCATCAGCGCGATCGAAGGAAAAGACGCCGTTGATGATGCATTCTTCGCCGATCGCATGCTTGCCTCGCCGCAAACTGCGGACGCTCCGCAAACTTAGCTTCGTCGCGGGACCGGAGTTGATGCCGGCTAGGCGGTAGAGGAATGATGGAACGAATGGCATATCAGTTACGGTCGAAGTGCGGCTTGGACAACCTCTCAGCGAAAGGCTGCGATTGCTCAAAGAATCTGAAATGCTTCCAATGTTGGTGTACCCCTTCGAAGAATGCCGGCGCCGCGTCTTCGAGGTCAGTATCAGGGATTATGGGTGGGATTAGTTGCCCTTCGGCTAACTGAACCGACAGCCGAAGTTGGCTGTTCGCAATAAGCAGGTCAGTCTCCATCATCCATGCGACTCCTCACGGCCTAGCTATTGCGACAAGCGGCGGCGGTTTGCAAGCTTGCAAAACGCCCGCGGCCGCCAGTCTGGACGCCGTTTTAAATCGCCGAAAAGACGTCAGAAGAATTGCTCTGCGAGGGCCGCTCGGGATGCTGTGCGCACCAACAATGGCACAGCAGGCCGACCAGAAATCCTACAACTGGGCGGTATTTCGGAATTGTCAGGGTTCATCGCCGACGCAGACCCACCGCGCCGGCGGGCTACCGTCTGCTGTCCTGCGGCTTCTGGTGAGGGTCCTGGCTTTTCGACCACCAGACAAAATACAGCGAGCCCATCTTCATCACAGGCACGCGGCGGTCGCGTTCCCTGGCCCGCAACTCACGATAGGTCTTCATCTTCAGAGTGCCGCCAGGCAACCTGATACGCACTGCCATCGGTTCAACTCCCGTTGTGCAACGCAGCAATTGTGTGCAATGCGGTAAGTAGAGACCTTCCGTTGCGGAAGAGTCAACAGCAGGATCATCAACTTATTTTGCGAGCTGCGGAGGCTTCGCGGTGCCAGGCGGGCAGGGCCGGCCGAAGGAGCTTCATCCTGGCGACTGATCATCAATCAGGCGCTGGCGGTTCGACCACCAGGTGAAATAGATCCGGCCGATCTTGAAGACGGGTATGCGGCGGGCGCGTTCGCGGTCGCGCAATTCGCGGTACACCTTCACCTTCAGTGTGCCGCCAGGCATCCTGATACGCACCGCCATCGATTCCGCCACCCCATTGTGCAATGCAGCATCAGAGACCTTCCGCTGCGGAAGAGTCAATGCCTGCCCGCTGACTATTTCTGGGACTAGTCGAGCGGTCTTGAGGTTTGGGCGCACGCGGCGGTTCCCGATCCCGCACGGGGGCGCCAGTGCCAGTCGGGATCGTCGGGTGCGCGGGCTATTTCCTGGGCGAGGATTTTCTGGGCGAGGATGGGCGATCGGACACGCCGCTCGGCCACCAGATGACGAAGTAATTGCCGACCTGCCAAACCGGCACCTCGCGGTTCTGCTCGCGGCGCCGCAGCTCGCTCCTTTTCTTGATCTTCAAGGTGCCGCCCGGAAGCCTGATTCTTATCGTCACGTGTCCTCCCGCTAAAGCTACGAACGATAGACGGGAACAGTTTCATCCCGGCTAGGCAATTTCATTCAGCCCGAGCAATTTCGGGGCCGAAAACGCAGCGCGCCTGACCGCAGCGATATCGCCGGAACCGGCTTCATTTGAAGAAATCCGCAATGCCGTTGATGGCCAGCACCGCATAGACGATCGGTCCGGCGATAAACGCACAATAGAGACAGAGGATCGCCGCCAGCACCGCGAGCAACGGCTTGTCGCGAGCGACGGCGCGGAGCTCGGACTTCACCGACCAGCGTGCCGCAGCGGTTTGTTCATCATCAGACATGTGCACCATCCCGCGGCCATTTCACACGGCGGGTCGAAAACATCAACCTTGCTTGCCACATCGGCGCGGGCTGCCGCCAAATTCTGCTTTGCCGCCGCGCATCTGCTTTTTCAACCTCAAAACCTTGCCCGCAAGGGCGGAAAGGACTGCCCATGGACATGACGTTCAGGGGCGCCGCCAGGCGCCTCGATGATATAGACTTGCCGAAACTCGGCGCCCGGATCGGCGTCGGCGAGGACGAGATGCACGCGTTCCTCGATGTTGAAACCAGCGGGCACGGCTTCGACGCCGTTGGCCGGCCGGTCATCTTGTTCGAACCGCACGTCTTCTACCGCAACCTGTCGGGTGCCAAGCGGGCACAAGCGGTAGCCGCCGGCCTCGCCTATCCGAAGTGGGGCGCAAAGCCCTATCCCAGGGATAGCTACCCACGGCTCAGAGCAGCTTGTGCGATCGACGAAACCGCGGCGCTCAAATCCGCTTCGTGGGGCTTGGGCCAGGTTCTCGGCGAGAATTTCATGGCGGCAGGCTTCCTTACCGTGCAGGCGATGGCCGAGGCGATGATGGCGGACGAGGCGCTGCAGCTCGGCGCGGCGATCGATTTCATCGTCGAGAAGCGGCTCGACGACAATCTGCGCAATCATGACTGGTCGGCATTCGCCAAGGGCTACAACGGCGCCGGCTATCGCAAGAACGCCTACGATACCAGGCTTGCCGAGGCCTATCGCAAATGGTCGCGCATCAAGGACACGCCCTGGCCGTCTGCCGGTCCGGTGTCATCGGCGGTCACCCCTGCAGTCCCGCCAGAGCCCGCTAAGCCAATTGCCGTTCCCCAAGCGACCGCTACGCCCTCTGTACCTCCCGTGGCTGTCGCCAAGCCCGGCTTCTGGGCAGCGCTGATCGCCGCCATCCTCAAATTATCAGCCATCCTCAAGCTATTCGGAAGGAAATGACATGTGGACCCGGATCAAGAGCTTTTTCCGCGACAGCGAGACAATATTCTGGGCGCGGCTTCAGGCGGCCATCGGCGTCATCGCGACTATCGTCACCTATGTCGACCCGCAGGTTCTTTCGCCGGTCGTTCCGGGGGAATGGTTCCCCTGGTTTCTTGTGATCAACGGCGTTTTGACCGAGTTCCTGCGCCGCCGCCGCGCGGAGGACTTGTGATGGCAGCGCTTCTCAGCATTCTCAGCGCCATCATCGGCAACAGGGTCGTCATGACGGCATTCGCTGCTGTGGCGGGCGGCATCGGCCTTTACGTTGCCGGCGGCATCAACCGGGCGAGGAAGGAGGCGGTCAAACAGGCAGAGGCAAAAGTCGCGGCCGCCGAGGATCGTCTGGAAATGAGGCGCGAGGCCGCCGCCGAAGAGCGCAAGGCCGCCGGCATGGCCGATGCGGCAGCAAGGGCGGAGGCTGAGAAATGGGCAAGGCGCTGATCCTCTGCGTGGTGCTCGCCGGCTGCACGACAACCGCGCCGGCCGGCAATCCGCGCCAGGTCTGGTGCGACCACAACCAGCCGCGCCGGCCATCCTCCCCGGTCGTTGCCGCCATGAGCCGGCCCGAGCTCGACGAGATGAACGCCTTCAACGGGCAGGGCGCCAGATGGTGCGGGTGGACGCCATGATGCACGAATTGCTCGACGTCCTGGGCATCAAGGCGCCGGTGTTGGTCGCCGGCCTGTCCGGCGGCATTTTGCGGGCCTTGTCGCGCCATCGCTACAAGGTCCGCGAAATGGTGGCCTCGCCGATCTGCGGCGCGCTGGCGGCGGCCTATCTGACGCTGCCGGTCGTGCATTATTTCCGCGCCGCCGGCCTGCCCATTCCTTCTCCGGACGACGACACCACGACGCTGGCCGCGGCGTTCCTCATCGGCGTCTCGGCGATGTGGATCTCGGACATCGTCTTCGAGGTTATCGTGCGCCGGTTCGGGCCGGTGAAGGAGGAATAAGCCGCCCAAGCCCGCCGAAATAGTGACGTTCAGTTGGAGCCCGCCGCGCCGAAAGGTGCGGCGGGCTTTTTGCATTTTTGCTCGCATTCTGTACGATCTTTCTTTCGCGACAGGGCGGCTCGATCCGGCGCTGCCCGACCAAGATGCGCGTTAGGCATGGGAGATGGTGTCATGCTTGCCAAGGTCCAGACACAAGCGGCAGTCCTGACAGCCGGGGCGCTTCTGTTTCCCGCAACGGCCGACGCGCGGCCGGACAGCCGCGCGATGACATGCGAACAGACGCAGCTTCTGATCCAGAGGCATCGCTCTGTCGTGCTCACCACCGGCCAGAACACCTACGACCGTTACGTCCGCCAATTCGGCAATGAATGCGACTGGCCGCAGGTGCCGCGCGCCGCGTATATCAAGACGCGTGACGGTCAATGTCTGGTCTATCGCTGCCAGGAGCCGCTCTTCGACCTCCCGAATTGAAAGCAGGCGGCGGCTCATTCCTCGTCGAAAGGGCCACCTTCGCGTGCGAGATCGCGCGAAATGACACGTTCATCCGTATCGTCCGGCAAGGCCTCGTCGCTGTCCTGGTAAGCGTTGTCGTCGTCCTCCTCCGGCAGTTCGCCGCTCTTCTCGACGTCATAGCGAATATCGCCGTTTTGCGGCACGCCGTCAGGGAGGATTCTCCCGCTCCGGATGGCATCCCAGTCCTGCTGCTGGATCGTCGGGCTCTCCGTCTCGTCGTCGGTTCGTTCTTTGCTGCGCGGTTCCATCGCCGGTTCTCCATAATGTCAGCGGCCCCGAATTGGCTCAGTGGTTGAACTCATAACTCTGGCAGCCGGTTCCGGGCCGCTGCGGTCCGCGCGCATTGCCGCACGACGGAACCAATCGCGCCGGCCCGCCTTCACATTCAGAAGATACTGGCGCGAAAGGAGCTCGACATGAGACCGCTCATTTTCTTGCCGTACATGTTAGGTGCGCTGCTGCTGGCGGTGCCGGCGGCCGCGCAGCCGGGCGAACAGGCGCAATCCGACCGCTGCAAAGTCGAGCCGCCGGACCAGAACAGCCAACAGCAGAAGCCGGCCGGCAACAATTTGTCCGATACGCTCGAGCCATGCGGTGGGGTCCTGAAGCCGCCGCCAACGGGCGATCAGGGCATGGCGGCGCCACCGCCGGATGAGGGCAAGACCCCGGTGATCAAGCCCGGCGAGGTGCCGCCACAGCCGCCAAAGCAGTAGCAGCGACGAGCGGCAACTTCGCGCCGCTCGCGCCGGCAGGTTTGTTGCACTCGCTGAGGAACATTAGCTTGTCCTAAATGTTATTTCAGACGCAGTAGATATCACCCCCCTCCGGTATCGCTGCTGATCGGGAAACCGATCGGCCCGCGTCTTGCGACGCGGGCCACCGCAAGCTCATTCGCAGTCCATTCGCCGCATCGCGCGGGCACTTCACCGCTGTTCGATTAGCCGCCACTTACGGAACAACAAGGTGGCGTGGGCGTTTGCCTAGAGGGTTCGCCGCTTCGACCGGAATGCCGCGTCGCAATTGTAAGGGCGAGGCCCGTAACAACAGGAGTAGACGATGAAAATCCACCTTGTTCCTGCTGCGGCGGGATTGGCGTTGCTTGCCGGCGTCGGCGTGGCCACCGCGGACCAGGTGATTGTCACGCCCAAACAGCAGACGGTCATCCGCGAATACGTCCACAAGCACCCGCTGGCGTCGATCAGTCTTCTGGGGGTGGAGCTCAATATCGGTTCCACGTTGCCCGATACGGTCGAGCTGCAACCGATCGATGTTCCAGACGTGCGGTACAGATACGTCGTCGTCGGCAATCGCACCGTGCTCGTCGACCCAGACACCCGCAAGATCGTGCAGGTCATCGAGTGATCGGCGTTGCCAAACCGCGAACCGGATTTGGAAGGTCATGGCCTAAATTATCAAATGAGAGCTCCATCCCGAGGGATCGGAGGAGCCGCTGTCGTCTCGAAACAAGGAAAGGAGCCATTCCCATGCTGCCGCATGTCGAGCCGGTCAACGTGGCCGCAGCCGTCGACAAACTGCTTGCTGAACGAGGCGATGGCCTGCTGTCGATGAAGGCGGCGATAGCACTGTTGCGCGAACGCACCGGAACCGAGCGCTCGGACGCGGACCTTGAAGGGCTGATCATCAAGAAGGCGGCGCTCCTCGGGGTCGCCGTCCTGTGTGACAGAGAGGTTCAATGACGGTGTCGCCTGCCGCTCAAGACGCCGGTCGAAATTTCAGCTAGAACAAGGTTGCTTACGCATCAACCGAGCCGACGGAGGTATCAGTGACGGACAGGCAGGAACGGATTCGCCAGCGAGCACACGCGATCTGGGAACAGGCAGGCAGGCCCGACGGGGCGCATCAGCAGCATTGGGATCAGGCTACCGCCGAAATCGACGCAGAAACCGCCGCGCCGGAGACCGCCAGCCGACCGAAGCCGAAAGCACGCCAGCCTAAGCCGGCCGCCAGCAAGGACGGAAGCAAATCCAAGGCGCGACCACGTAAAGCGTGAACGCAAGCGGATTTGATTCCAACGCTGGATCTCGCGGGTGGTCGGCCCATACATCGTTCCATGATCGGCAGCAAAACCAGTCCTGACCGGTCCTGCTGCCGCAAGCCCGCGATGGCAAGCCCGATTGGCGCGGCTAACTACTTACCGCAATTGTTGTCGTTGACAGTCGGTGAAACCGTCCCGGCAGGCTTGTTGGATGCATCGGGTTGAGCTCCTTGCGGGGTTGCAGGGCAGTTTTCATCCCCATTGGAGTTCATGGTACCCGTCGTGCCCATCGTGCTGCGGGTCGTGCCAGGGTCAATACCGTTCGGCTTGGGCTGGACGACGATGCTCTTCTCGCTGCCAGGCGCATTGTTGTCCGACCCGGCGTTCTGGGCCATCGCCGCGGTCGCCAGACCGGCTGCAAGTATGGAAGCTGTCACGATTTTCGTAAGCATGTTGATCTCCATCATTGGGTTATCATCATGTGGCGACTACAGAAAAAACAACCCGGGTGATGGAAAGGTTCCGGCAAAAATGACGCAGCACAGTGAAGCAAACCCGCGCAGCGCGGATCTTCTCGGCCCCCCTTGTTCTATTACCGTAGGTAGGTTTGATGTTGTGGTTTGCTGATTAGGAATTCGCCTTCTTTGGCCGCCGACCGTCGCAACGTTCGTCTGTTGCGGCGCCATCAGCTGAGTCTCGCATCGCTTCAATTGGTAGAGGCCATCCCAAAGTAAAACTTTCGGAAAATTTCAGTACAAATTTCACGCGGCTGTTATTTGAAAATATACCATGAGGCCAGCGAGCTGATCGGCAACGAAACCGATCATCTTCTTGCAAATTAGTAGGTATGCAACCGGCGACGTCGCGGGCTGTTCAGCGCAACTACAGCAAGGAGAGTGTTATGACCACCTTAATCAAAACAATCACCGATGCGGTGGCAGGCAGCGCAGTTATTTTCATGCTCTCGATGCCCGTGAATGCCGCGGACGGAATTGCCGTTGGTGTTGGAACATCCATCGGCGGCATCGGCGGCATCAAAGCCGGCCTCGGCGCGACGGTTGGCGGTCGTGGCGGCATCAACGCCGGTGCCGGCGCGACGGTTGGCGGCAGCGGCGGCATCAAGGCAGGCCTCGGTGCGTCGTTGGGCGGCAGTAGCGGCATCAACGCCGGTGCCGGCGCGACGGTTGGCGGTTCCAGCGGAATCGCGGCGGGCGCCGGCGCATCGGTCGGGGGCAGAAGCGGCATCAACGCCGGTGCCGGCGCGACGATCGGCGGTTCCGGTGGCATTGCTGCCGGCGCGGGGGTAGGTATCGGCAGCGGCGTTAGGGCTGGCGCGGGGGTCGGGATCGGCAGCGGCATCAATGTCGGCGCCGGTGTCGGGATCGGCGGTGGTACCAATCCGAGCAATCCGTCCAACCCGGGCAGCCCTTCCAATCCCAGCAACCCCAGCAATCCCAGCTTGCCTCAGGTCGTTGCCGACATGTCGGGCGACAAATTGGCCAGGATGAAGAAGCGCTGCGTTGACGTGCTCAGCAGCGGAGGCACTTACGACAGCGATCTGCGCCAATTGTGCCTGCTGATCGCCCGCCGCTAAGGCGAATACATCGGATGAATGTCGGACCAGGCCGAGAGGCCTTCGTCCACCAAAGCTCCAGCAGTCCAAAGCCCGCCATTGCGGCGGGCTTTTTTCCGAGCACGTGGCGTCAGCATGGCGGGGGCTCACACGAGCACGCGCTCAGTGTGTTTGACGGCCAGGATCCGGCGAAGCGGACGCTTCGTCTTCCAGGGAATCCCAGCCCGCGGCGGGGCTGCTTTGCATCAGCTGAGGGCACGCAAGCTCCGCCAGATCGGTTTCCGCGTAGCCGTCGAACTCGATGGCCGCCCCGTAGAGCTGGGCTGCTTGCATGACGAGCCATTCGATGTCTTCGCGCGCAACATTCTCGGCGAGGTTCTGCAGTCGCGCGGCTTCGGCGACAGCAGTCAGATTGATGGCAATCCCGGACCGCAATACAGCCCGAACTCGGGAACTGACGTCTTCGTGCAGGCGAACCGAAAATCCGTAGCGCATGGAAAACCTTCCCTTCAGGAGCGGTTTGTCCCTCATGTTCCACGATGCGCCCAGGATTCGCGATCGGCAAGCGAAATTCCTTAAAAACTCGTTTTATGTCAAATAGTTAGCATATATTGTTGATTGCCTATCTGACGCTTGATCCGCTTCATCTGACTTCTGCATGACTCGCTGATCCGAAGGCCTTGACGCATTCTGCTCACGTACCTAATTCTACAGAAAATTAGGAACACACTAACTCAGCTGCATTTAGGCTGGTGTGACAGGAGGCCGAGATGTCCGAACTGGAACGCCCGGAACGATTGCAGATCATGCTGACCGTCGATGAACTGGCGGCGTTGGAGAACTGGCGCTTCGACAAGCACATGCCGAGCCGGTCGGCCGCGGTACGTGAGCTTTTGAGGCGAGGTCTCACAGCCGATGGTTTCCTGACGGCGGCGCATGGGACCAAGTCGCGCGATTTCGGCATTCTGCCGCATTCTGCAGATGGTGACCGCAGCGCGGCCGACGGACCGTCCCAGAAGGAATAGCGCCGAAGGAATAGCGCCGTTTCCGCCGCGGATCGCCCGCTCTGCGACCGTGCTTCGCGTCTCTCTTGCTTCGCGATGAGCTGTGAACGTCTGGTCTGCTGACGGCTGCGAAGTAGAAGAGATCCAAAGCTCTGTCTTGCCAGACGCTCCGTAATCAGGGAGTGCTTGATCGGCATAGTGCGGGCTCGGGAATATTGCCGATGACGCTGGAATTGACGGCCGGCGACCAGTCGATGCTGCATGGCGAGCAAGGCTCGGCAGCGGCTGCCGCCATGACGATCCTGGTTGCCTTTTCGAAGGCGGTCGGCGCGCGCAAGTTGCTGGACATTGCCGGTGCCCATATAGACGGCTGCCTCTATCACGGCCAGGCCAGCCTCGATTTCGTCGAAAGGCTGATCGAGGGCGGCGGCCGCGTTCGGGTGCCGACGACGCTGAATGTCGGTTCGTTCGACCTCATCCATTCCGGATTGGTGAAGATGCCGGTGTCGCAAGAAACGCCGGCGCGACGCCTGATGAAGGCGCATCTGGAACTCGGCTGCCAGGCGACCTTCACCTGCGCACCCTATCAGACCCGGTTCCGGCCAAGGTTCGGCGAGCAGATCGCCTGGGGTGAATCCAACGCCATCGTCTTTGCCAATTCGGTGATCGGCGCGCGGACCAACCGCTATGGCGATTTTATCGATTTGTGCTGCGCAATTACCGGGCGCGCGCCGGCATGGGGGCTGCATCTGAGTGAAAATCGACGAGGCCAGGTCCTGTTCGAGCTGACTGACGCTGCTTTCGAGCCAAGCGACGCTCTGTTTGTCGGCGTCGGGCTGATCATCGGGCAAAGGGCTGGCGACCGCATCCCTGTCATATCGGGCCTGCCGCAGCCGCGCGACGAGGACCAATTGAAGGCGCTGGGGGCGGCGGCGGCAACGACGGGTGCCGTGGCGCTGTTTCATGCCGTCGGCATCACGCCGGAGGCGAAGACGCCGGATGAGGCGTTGCACGGCCTGGCGCCGGAGGAAAAAATCCGGATCTCTCGCGCTGACATCCACCATGCGCTGGCCAGGCTGTCGAGCGTTCCCGACGGCGTGCAGCTCGCAGCCGTGTCGTTAGGCACGCCGCATTTCTCCCATGAAGAGTGGATGCGCCTGTTGCCGCTGCTGCGCGAAGTCGGTCCAGGCAAAGGTGTCCCGATCTATGTCAACACAGGGCGCGCGACGCTGACGCGGCTGCAGGACGAAGGCGCACTGGCCGGCATGGAAGCCTTCGGCCTTGTCCCGGTCACCGACACCTGCACCTATGTCACGTCGATCCTCGAGCGTCTCGATGGCGTGGTGATGACCAATTCGGGCAAATGGGCGCATTACGCACCTGGCAATATCGGTGTCTCGGTGGCCTTCGGTGACATGGAAGACTGCGTCCGCTCCGCTGCGGCCGGCCGCGTCGTGCGAGGCGCGCCATGAAGACGCCGGCCAGAACCGGTACATTCCACCTTTCCGGCTCGGCACAAGGCCCAGCGCTGGTGCTTTCGCAGGCGCTCAGCTTCTGGGGCGGGATCGACGTCGAAACGGGCGACATCATCGACCATTCGCATCCGGACCTGGGCGGCAATATCGCCCGCAAGATCCTGGTGATGCCGAGCGGGCGAGGGTCGTCGTCCTCGTCTTCGGTTCTGGCCGAAGCGATCCGCAGAGGCACGGCGCCGGCCGGCATTATCCTGGAGCGGCCGGACCCGATCCTTGCCGTCGGCGCCATCGTTGCCGAATTCCTCTACGAAATCAGCATGCCGCTGGTTGTCTGCGACGTGTCAGGCATTGTCTCCGGCGACCGGATCGCAATCGGTCTGGGCGAAGATGCGCAAGCGATGGTGAGCAAGCTCTAGCCGGCCATCAGTCCCGCCGCGCCCCGCCGCCAGTAGGCTGCCGCCAGTGTTTCGTTGCGGCCGAGCGCCAGCGTGCCGCGCCAGTGTTCGCGCACCGTCGTGGCGGCTGCCGCTTCGGCCGCAAACCAGCCGAATGCCGAACCGGTCGGCCATGCGACTGACCGGATGGCGCGCGCCAGCCTGTCGTCGAGCCCGGCTGGCACCCCATTTCTCGGCAGCCAGTGCACCTCTATTCCGGTTGCGTTGTCGACGACCTGCCGTTCGCCATCGTCGGCGATCTCTATGAAGGCCACGCCTTTGGTCTCGGCGGGCAGCGTCTCCAGCATGCGAGCCAGCGCCGGCAGGCCGGTTTCGTCGGCGCCCATGAGATACCAGGACGCCGGTCGCACCCGACGGCCGACCGGCCCCATCATGCCGATCTTCATGCCGGGCGCCGCCTGCATGGCCCAGCGGGCGCCGACGCTGTCGCCGGGGTGGATGAGGAAGTCGACCTCGATGATGCCCATTTCGACGTCGAGGGCCCGGATGGTGTAGACGCGCGCTGCCGGGCGCCTGTCGTCCGAGGGCCATGCCGGGAGGCCATTGCTGCCGAGCACGGGCCAGAGCGGATCGGGGACGTCCCTGGTCGGAAACAGCATGCGGATATGCATGCCGCCGAATTTCGCAAAACGAGAGAGATCCTCGCCGGCGAAGCGGATGCGGCGCATATGCCGCGTCAGGTCGCCGACTTGGGTGACGACCATCTCACGGAACTGCGCGAGGCGGGTTTCTTCGGCGAGATCGCCGGTCCAGACGATCTCGGGACTTTCTTCCTTGGCATATACCTCTACGGCGGTGGCCAGCAGGTCCTTGATGTGGGCCAGCCCATCGCGGTCGGCGGCGTTGGCCCGCATCACCAGCCGCTCCATGTCAAGGGACGCGTCGCCGAAGGCGAAGCGGAAGTCGAGCCGCTGCCCCTCCCGCGAGGCATCGGCATCGAAGCTCTGCAGCCTGTCGCTGATGCGGTCGATGTAATGCGGCAGGTTGCGCAGGTTCAAGCGCGCTTCGCAGGCCAGTCCGCTCACTGAAGCTTCCCCCATTCTCAACCTCCGATCCTGCCTGTGAGCGCCACCTTGAAGGTGCGGCCCTTGCCCTGTTCCGTCGCCGCCGTCGTCGACCAGGCGCTTTGCGGGTCGGTGTAGGCGGTGTTGAAGACGTTATCGACGCTGAAATCGAGCTTGGCGTGGTCGTTGATGCGCCAGTTGGCAAAGACGTTGACCAGGTCGAAGCCGTCATCGACCACGACCGGCGCGTCGGGATTGGTGCGGCTTGTCCGGGTGATCTTGCCGACGCTGAGATATTGCGCACCGACGGTGAGCTGGTCTTCCAGCATTCGGAAGCCGACGGTCGCCGAGAAGCGGTCGAGCGGCGTGTTGTTCAACGTCTGGCCGGAATAGACGCCGCTGACGACCTTGGCGTCGATCAGGGCGCCGGCGAGGTTCGCGAACCCCCAGCCATAGTCGTAGACGGCTTCGGCCTCGATGCCCTTCAGCCGCGCGTCGCCGATGTTGATCGCCATACGCGGCAACACGGTGAGGTCGACGTCGATATAGTCTTCGACGGCGGTGTGGAAGACGTTGACCTTGGCACGAAACAGGTCGCCCGCGGCCAGCACATCGTCATATCTCAGATTGATCCCGGCTTCCCAGTTCTTCGCCGTTTCGGGCTGCAGAAGCAGGTTAGGCTGGTAACTGTCGCCGCCGCCATGCGCGCCGCCGCCGCGATAGACGTCCTGCAGGCCTGGTGCCCGGTAGCCTTCCGAATAGGTGCCGTAGAGCTGGAAGCCATCCAACGGCGTCACGCCGACGGTGAGGCGAGGCGACCAGCGATCGCCCGAAATCGAGGCTTCCGCCGGCGGCACGGTCTTCGTTTTGCCGTCGAGCTGGTAGCCGTCATAGCGCATGGCGGCGATGAGCTGCAGCCAGTCGCTGTAGTCGCCCTGCCATTGCAGGAAGCCGCCATAACCCTGCTGCTCGCCCGAACCGAAATGCGCGGCCTCCGACGTGGCCTCCAGATAGTAGTAGTCGAGGCCGTAGGTGAGGGTATGTGCCAACTCCCAGGCGTCGAAACGCGAGGAGTTCTTCAGGTTGAAGCCGGTCGTGGCGACGTCGTAATAGCGGAAGTTGCCGATCGCCGTTGCCGGCCAGACCTGCGTCTGCTCGGCGCGCGTGCGGTTGTGGTATGCGTTGACATTGAGGTCGATCAGCTCGTTGTCGTCCGGCCTCCACATATAAGCAGCCGTGTAGGTCTGGTTGGTCGTGTCGGTGTCGTAGCGGCTCAGCGTTGGCGAGGTCGAGCCGCTCGATCCGGTGATCTGGTCATTGTAGCGCTGCAGGATCGCGCCGAGCTTGAGCTCGTGGCCGTCGGCCGGCCGCAGGGTCGTCTTCATATAGCCGCTGGTGATGCTCTCGCCGGTCCATGGCACGGCGTCGCCATTGCCATCGGTGTAGCTGTCGCGGTCGCGATAAATGAGGTTGCCGATGATGTCGGCGTCGTCGCTGAAACGGTAGGCGCCGGTGGTGCTGGTGGTGAAGCCGTCGCCATTATCCTCATAGCCCAGCTTCTCGCTCAGCGCCCAGCGCTCCTCCTGCTTGAGGAAATCGCCGGCATCCCTGGTTTCGAAGGAGACAACGCCGCCGATGCCGCCCGAGCCATAGGCGTTCGAGACCGGGCCGCGAATGACGGTCGCTTCCTTGATTAGTTCCGGCTCGACATAGAACGAGCCCGAGCCGTGGCCGACGCGCCAGTAATCCTGGCGGGCGCCGTCGAGCGTCACCACCACGCGGCCATATTGTTCGAGGCCGCGAATGTTGATGGCGGTTGCCGGATCGTCGCCGTTCACCGAAGCGGCAACGCCGGGCGTGGTGCGGAACATGTCGGCGGCGGTGTCAGGCTGGATGCGTCCGAGCTCTTCCTGATCGACGGCGCTGATGGCGGCCATCGATTCGATAATCGCCGTCTTGATCATCGTCGCCGAGATGGTGATCAGGTCGAGCACGGTCGGCTCGTTCTGCCCAGTTCTAGCCTGCTGGGCGACCTTGACCGGCCGATCGGCCTTGGCGGCGGCGCCGTTCTTCTCCGGCTCCTGCGCGGCGGCCAGCGGCGCGGCACACAGGCCGAGCGCGAAGGCGAGCGCGGTGCTCGCCATCAAGGTCTTGTTGCTTGTCTGTTTCATGCGTGCAGCCCCGGGAAAAGCAAAGATTGCTGGCGGCGGCCGTTGGCCCTGGCTGGCATGATGGAGAAGCCTCGACACACGGCCGGGCAGGGGTACTTATTAAAACATGATGATAGTAGTCAACTTAATTTTGCAGGTCTGAGCCTGATCGAAGATTCTCGGTCGGACCCTTGATCTGGCCGCCAAAATCTCGCCCGAGCGATTATGAATTTGTGACGCATCCCGTGCTTCACCTGGTTCAGATCTCCGGAATGCTTTCCCTGAAGATCACCTGCAGCCGTGGCTGGTGCAGTTCGTAAGGCAAGCCCCTGACCGCATGGCTCAAGGTGTTGAGCGCCTCGCGGGCCTCGACGCGCGGGTTCTGGTCGATGACCGCGTCGAGCGTGCCGTCGAGCAGAAGCTCCTTGGTGCCTTCCGTCACCTCATGGCCGAGAAAGACCGTCGACAGCGCGCGCCCACGCTCCTTGAGGGCGCGGGCGATGCCGGTGTTGCCGGCGCCGACATTGTAGATGGCGGCCAGGTCCGGGTGCCGGTCGAGCAGGGCGGAGGCCTCCGAATAGGCCTTCTCCCGGTCGTCGAGCATCTCGCGCATCTCGACGATCTGCAGATTGGGCGATTCTTCCGCCAGTATGTGGCGGAAGCCCATCTCGCGCTCTTCGTGGCCGCGGTAGGAGAGCGAACCGGCGAACAGCGCGACCTTGCCCGGACGCCCTGCGCCCATGAAGCGGTTGAGCAGGTAGCCGGCGAGCCGGCCGGCGGCGCGGTTGTCGATGCCGATATAGGCAACCCTCGGCACATGCAGGATGTCGGAAGCGATGGTGACGACCCTGACGCCGCTGGTCGAAAGCGAGCGGATCGCCTCGCGGACCGTCGGATGGTCGAGTGCGATCACACCGACGCCTTGCGTCTGCCCGTGCAGTTCCTGCAGCAGACGCGCAAGCCGGTCCGGATTGAAACCTTCGATAGTAGCGACACGGACGTCGAGGTCGGGCCGCGCCTGCGCCTGCGCCTCGATCTGGCGGTGCAGCATCTTGATGAAGGAATTGGTGCCGGCGGGCAGGGCGAAATCCAGCCGTATGACCTCGCCAGTAACCGCGTTGAGCGAGCTCGGATTATTCGAATTTTCAGCGATATAGCCAAGCCGCTGTGCCGTTTCGAGCACGACCTCACGGGTGCGCGCCCTGACCCCGGCGCGGTTGTTGAGCACACGGTCGACCGTGGCGGCCGAAACGCCGGCCTCCCGGGCTATGTCTGTCAGGGTGGACCGCACTGTCGATCACCTCATTCCAAAACGCGCCAGGGGCGCATCGAGATCACGCATTTCATGGGTCCACCGTCGGAGAGCGGCTTCATCGCCGTCCGCGATTCTGATGGGAAATGATGTAACCGGCCTTGGCCGATGCGCAAGCCGTTGCGCTACACCAGAGTGCCCAAGCAGACCAAAGCGGGGAGGTGGGCAGCCGGGCTCCCTCAAATTCAAGCACCGGCTTCAGTATGAGAGCCCTTACAAACGCCATTCTTCCCCTCCCGTGAGATGTTATGATGTATTTTGATTATTTATGATGTTGACAGGCTTCGTATAGTGCCGTCAATATCCATCATAAGGGCCGTGGAGGAAACAAGGCCCTGAGGGAGGAGTTCCAATGTCGAATTTGGTCCGCGTGTCGCGGCGCCGTTTGCTGGCGTCCGGTGGAAAGGCGGCAGTCCTTGTTGCCGCCGCAGGTATTGCACCGAAATTCATTCGCCCGAGCCGTGCCTATGCGGCCGATGCCCTGGCGCCCGGCATGATCGGTGGCCCGACGGGTTTCGACGGTTCGGAGCGCTATCAATATGGTGCCGATACGCCGGAGGGCCGCGCCATCGAGGCGGCCAAGGCGATGAAGGGCGCCGGCAAGGCGCCGGCCAAGATCGTACTTGGCCTGTCCGACGGCTCGATCGGCCAGTTGACCCAGCCGTTTCCGGCCGGCGCGCCGTCGATCAAGGATCTCTGGGAGAAGGAAACCGGCATTCCGTTGGAAATCGTCGGTGTGCCAAACGGCCAGGAATTCACCAAGACGATGCAGGACATCTCCACCAAGGGTGGGGCGTATGACATCTACGCGGTCGAATGGAACCGTCTTGGCGACCTCGCCGAAACCGGCGGCATCCTCAAGCTCGACGACTTCGTCGCGCAATACAAGCCGGAATGGGACGATCCCGAGCGCGGCTATGTCGACGGCGCCAAGGGCGTCTCGCTGCTCAACCAGTATCGCGGCTCGACCTACGGCGTGTCGCTGGATGGCGATTTCCAGACCTGGGTCTACCGCACCGATCTGTTCGGCGACGCAGCCGAGAAGAAGGCTTTCTCCGACAAATACGGCTATGAACTGGCGGCGCCGAAGACCTGGAAGCAGCATGACGAGATCGCGGCTTTCTTCCAGCGCCCGGACAAGGGCCTGTTCGGCTCGACCGATCTGCGCAACCAGGGCTGGGGCTACACCAACTGGTATCAGCGTTATGTCTCAATGGCTTCGCCCAATCAGTTCTTGTTCGACGATACCGGTAAGCCGCTGATCAATTCGGAGCAAGGTATCGCGGCGACCAGCGAGTACATCGCGTCGCTTTCGCACCATTCGCCGGATGCGATCTCCTGGGGCTGGCCGGAGCAGTACGGCAATTTCGCCAAGGGCGGCGCGGCCATGACCTGTGCCTTCTCCAATCTGCCGAAATTCCTCGACAATGCCGGCAACAAGGATTCAGCTGTCACCGGCAAGATCGGCTCGATGCTGCCGCCCGGCCGCGAAATCGACGGCAAGCTGGTCAGCCGGTCGGTGCTGTGGCTCAATCTGTCGGCGTCGGTGTCCTCGCAAGCCAAGAATCCGGAGGCCTGCTACCTGTTCCTGCAGTGGCTGGGCTCAAGCCGCATCTACGCCTGGATGACTGCCAATCCGGGCGGCTACTTCGATCCGTTCCGGCTATCGGATTTCTCGGATCCGCTGGTTCGCCAGACCTACCACGCCTACCACATGGACGTGGTGCGCGAGACGGTCGCCCGCACCGTGCCCACCATCAACTATCCCGGCGCCACCGCCTTCCACAACGCGCTGGACGAGAACCTCGTCGCCGCGCTGACCAAGGCCAAGACAGCCGAGCAGGCGATGGCCGACACCGAGGCCGAGTGGAAGAAGATTGCCCGCCGCACCGGCGAGGAGAAGCTTCTCGAAGCGATCAAGACCAACAAGGAGGCCTGGCCGACCGTCCTCGATCCGATCGCCTGATCCTTCCAAGGATCCTACCAAGAAGGGGAGGAGCGGTCGCTCTTCCCCTCGGCAACGAAGGACCCAGCAAAGCCGCAAGATGAAGCGTTCAGTTCCTTTCGAGATATTCCGCTATGCCGCGATCCTTGCGGCGATGGCGGTGACGCTGGTGCCGATCCTGTGGATGGTGTCGATGGCGTTCAAGCCGATCGCCGAATGGTCGGCGACCGGCGCCGACCTGACATGGTGGCCGAAGAACCCGACACTCAGCAATTTCCGCTTCGTCTTCGGTGAATCGACCAACAATCTGATCGTCGCCCTCGACCGCACAGCTTTGAAGCCGATCCTGTCGTCGCTGCTGTCGGCCACATTCGGTACGGCAATCGCCATGTCGGCGGGCACCGCGGCGGCCTACGGGCTGTCGCGCTTCGGCTCGGGCCAGAACCTGCCGCTGGCGCTGATCCAGCTTCGCCTGTTTCCGCCGATGGCGGTCATGACCCCGGTGATGATCATGTGGGCCTTCCTCAACTTCACCGACAGCTGGTGGGGGCTGTCGTTGATCTACGGCATCGTCACGCTGCCTTTCGCGTTCTGGCTGATGAAGACCTTCTTCGACGACATGCCGCGCGAGATCGAGGAGGCGGCACTGGTCGAGGGCTGTTCGCGGTGGCGCGTCTTCATCCGCATCACGCTGCCGATGATGCGCGCGCCGCTGGCCAGTGCCGCGCTGTTCGTCTTCATCCTCAACTGGTCGGACTATCTGATTGCGCTGCTTCTGACGACGCGCGAATGGGTGACGGTCCCTGTCTACATGGCCTCGCTGTCCTCCTCGATGACCGGCCAACTCTACGGCGCCAAGGCGGCGCTCGGCCTGATAGCCGCAGTGCCGCCTGTCATCATGGGCATCGCCATCCAGCGCCATCTGGTGCGCGGGCTGACCTTCGGGGCGCTCAAGCAATGAGCACGGTGACTGCGACGATTTCGGAGGGCGACATGCAAGCCTTCAAAGCGGCGTCGGTGCTGCCGGACGAGGGCGCAAAGCTCGGCTTCCGGCTGACGCTGCCGGCGCAGATCCTGGTGCTGTTCATCGCCGTCTTCCCGCTCCTGATGCAGCTCTACATCAGCCTGACCGACTGGTCGCCGCTGTCGGGCACCGGCTGGTGGAACGCCTGGTCGATGTGGAACAGTTTCGCCAACTACACCGACCTTGCCGCCGATGCGCGCTTCTGGAGTGCGCTGAAGCGCACGGCCATCGTCATGATCGTCTGCGTGCCGACGGAGTTCCTGCTCGGCTTGGCGCTCGCGACACTGTTTGCCGACGAGTTCCCCGGCAAGCGGATCTTCTACTCGATCCTCTTGATGCCGATGATGGTGGTGCCGGCGGTGGCCGGCTACATGTTCTTCATGCTGTTTCAGTCGGGCGGCCCGGTCAACGACATCCTGTCGGCGATCTCAGGCTTTCCCGTCACCATCGCCTGGCTGTCAGACCCGACGCTGGCGCTCATCGCCGTCATGGTCGCCGATATCTGGCAGTGGACGCCGCTGATGTTCCTGATCCTGCTTGCCGGCCTGGTCGGCGTGCCTGAGGACCAGATCAAGGCGGCGACGCTGCTCGGCGCCAACCCCTGGCAGCGCTTCGTCACCATCGTGCTGCCGAAGATGAAGACGATCATCATCATCGCGCTGGCGATCAGGGTGATCGAGAACTTCAAGATCTTCGACACGCTCTACATCATGACCGGCGGCGGTCCTGGCGTCGCTACCGAAACCATCTCCGTTTACATCTACAAGCTCACCACCCAGGACCTGATCTGGGGCTATGTGGCGGCAATCGCGCTGGCCATATTGATCGTGCTGTCCATCGCCGCGGTGTTTGCCATGAAACGCATGGCTCGGGTACGCGAGGTGGCGGCCTGATGAGCACCATCCATCTGCAGAACCTGGTCAAGAAATTTGGCGATTTCACCGCGCTGAAGACGATGGATCTGGCCATTGCCGATGGCGAGTTCATGGCGTTGCTGGGGCCGTCCGGCTGCGGCAAGTCGACGACGATGAACATGATCGCCGGCATGGAAGAGCCGACCAGCGGCAAGATCCTGTTCGGCGAGCGCGACATGGCCGGCGTGCCGATGGGGCGGCGCGGCGTCGGCTTCGTCTTCCAGAACTATGCGATCTTCACTCATATGAGCGTGCGGCAGAACCTCGCCTACGGGCCGAAAATGCGCGGCGCACCAAAGGCCGAGATCGGCCGCCGTGTCGGCGCCATTGCCGAGATGCTGCAACTGACGCCGCTGCTCGACCGCAAGGCGGACAGGCTGTCGGTCAACATATTGCAGCGGGTGGCGATCGGCCGTTCGGCGATCATGGAGCCGGCGATCTTCCTGCTCGACGAGCCGCTTTCCAATGTCGATGCCGCATTCCGGGCGGTGATGCGGACCGAACTGAAGCAGTTGCAGCGGCAGTTCCGGCAGACCATGGTCTACGTCACCCACGACCAGCTCGAAGCGATGACCATGGCCGACCGCATCGCGGTGATGGACCATGGCGTGCTGCAGCAAGTCGGCACGCCACTGGAAGTCTACAACGATCCGGCCAATGTCTTCGTCGCCCGCTTCATCGGCGCGCCGGGCATGAACCTGCTCAAGGGCTGGCCGGCGGAAAGCGACCGTGGCCTGGTCGTCGATCTCGGCCCGCTCGGCGTGACACCGCCGCTGCCGGTCGAGATCGCCGATGCGGCACGCCTGATGCGCGGCGAGGTGTTTTATGGCTTTCGACCGGAGCAGGTGACGCTGGCTGAAGACGGCCGTGGCCTGTCGATGCCGGTGAGTTTCGTCGAGCGGATCGGCGCGCGCACCATCATCCACCTTGGCGACGGCGAGACCGCGGTTAAGGCGGTGTTCGACAATGATGTCGGGCTGGCGATCGGGCAGACAGCCGTCGTCGCACCTGCGGTGGAGGCGGTGCGCGTCTTCGACGCCGTCACCGGCCTTGCCTTGAGAGCGGGCTGAGACCATGGCCGATATCGCCTTCCGCAATGTGACCAAACGCTACGGCAACACGCTCGCCGTCGACGACGCCTCGTTCACTGTCAACGACAATGAGTTCTTCTGCTTCTTCGGGCCGCCGCTGTCGGGCAAGTCGACGATACTCCGTCTGGTGCTCGGGCTGGAAACCCCGGACGCGGGCGAGATCCTGATCGGCGGAAAGCCGGTCAACACGGTGTCGCCGGCCGAGCGCAACGTCGCCATGGTGTTCCAGAATTTGGCGCTGTTTCCACATATGAGCGCGCGCGACAACATCCGCTTTCCGCTGGTCGAACGCCGGGTCGCCGAAGCCGAGATCGAAAAGCGCGTCGCCGACGTCGCGGCCAAGCTGCATATCGGCCATATCCTGCACAAGCCGCCGGCGCAGCTTTCCGGAGGTGAGCGGCAGCGCGTGGCGATTGCCCGCGCGCTGGTACGGGATCCCGCCGCCTATCTGATGGACGACCCGATTTCGGCGCTCGACGCCCGGCTGCGCGAGGAAACGCGGGTCGAGCTGAAGCGCATCCAGCGCGAGCTCGGCAAGACGCTGATCTATGTCACGCACGACCAGGAAGAAGCGATGTCGGTCGCCGACCGAATGGCCATTCTGGAGAACGGCAAGATCAGGCAGATCGGCGCGCCGGCCGAGATCTATGACCGGCCGGCCAGCACCTATGTGGCGCGGCTGCTCGGGTCGCCGATGATGAACATATTGAAGTCGGTGCACGGCGCGGAAGGCGTAGAGGCGGCGGAAGGCACAGTCCGCATCGCGGATGCCGGCGCCCCGGCCGATGCCGTGGAAATTGGACTCAGGCCGGAAGACATCAAGGTCAAGGCCTGGTCGGAGGGGGGCGCGGGCCGCCCGGCGCGAGTGTTCGAGGTCGAGCCGCTCGGCGGCTACACCGTTGTGACGCTCGCCGCCGGGCAGGCGCGTCTGCGGGCGCTGTTGCGCGGCCAGCCGGACATCAGGCCGGACGCGATGGTGGCGATATCCTGCGAGCCGGGCAGGGTGCATTATTTCGGACAGAGCGGGGGAGCGCTGGCACGATGACGGCGGCTGCAAGGAACGAGCTTCGGGAGGAACATATGGCAAGCCAAGAAATGGTGGGCAACGGCTTCGAGCCGGACGTTGAAGTCCGTACCAGGGAATACAGGATCGGCTGCGTCGGCGCCGGCATGATCATGGCCGAATGTCACCTTGCCGCCTATAAGGAAGCCGGTTTCCCCGTGGTGGCGATTGCCTCGCGGACCAAGGCCAGCGCCGAGAAGGTCGCCAAACGCTGGGATATCCCAACCGTCCACGACACGCCGGAACAGCTCATCGAGGACAAGAACGTCGAGATCATCGACCTTGCCTTTCCGCCCGACCAGCAGCCGGCGCTGATCCGCCATGCGCTGAAGCAAGCACATATCAAGGCGATCCTGGCGCAGAAGCCATTGGCGCTGTCCCTTGAAGAGGCCGTCAAACTCCGCGACGAGGCGGCCAAGGCCGACAAGATCCTCTCGGTCAACCAGAACATGCGTTACGACCAGTCGATGCGCGTCTTGAAGCAGATCATCGACAGCGGCGCGCTCGGCGACATCGTTTTCGCCCAGATCGACATGCATGCGATCCCGCACTGGCAGAGCTTCCTCGAGGACTATGACCGGCTGACGCTCGCCAATATGAGCGTCCACCATCTCGACGTATTGCGCTTCCTGTTCGGCGATCCCCTGGAGATCACCACCCTGACCCGCAAGGACCCGCGCACCCGCTTCGACCATTCGGACGGCATCACCGTGTCGACGATCAAGTTCCCGTCCGGCGTGCTCGCCGTATCGCTGGAGGATGTCTGGTCCGGGCCGCGCCAGGAGGGCTACAAGGGCGACCAGCACATCAATTGGCGCGTCGACGGCACCAAGGGCGTCGCCAAGGGTACCATCGGCTGGCCGACTGGCGCTGCCTCGACGCTGACCTATGCCTCGACCGAGACCACCGGTGGTGAATGGGTGACACCCAGCTGGGACACGATGTGGTTCCCGCATGCTTTTATCGGCGTCATGGAGCAGCTCCAGCACGCGGTCAAGACGGGCGAGCCGCCGGCGCTGTCGGTCGCCGACAACGTCAAGACTATGGCGCTGGTCGAAGCCGGCTATCGTTCGATCGACAAGGGCCGGACAGTCAAACTTTCCGAAATATCAACTGACTGAATCACTTACAGGGAGGACTTCACACCATGATGCAGGCAGGTATTTTCACGGGTTATTTCCCGTATGGCCTCAAGGAGACCGCGCAGAAGATCCGTGCGCTCGATTTCAACACCGTGCAGCTCGACCTGCATTTCAGGGATATCGACCTTTCCGCCGGACAGATCACTAGGGACAAGGCCAAGACTGTCCGCGATACGTTCCGCGACCACAATCTGCCGATCTGCTGTGTATCGGGTTATACCAACATCATCCATCCGGACCTGGGCGAGCGCGAGCGGCGCGTCGGCTATTTGAAGGAGATCATCCGCAACGCACGCCATTTCGGCACCCCTTACGTGATCTCGGAAACCGGTACCTACAACACCGAGTCCGACTGGGTGCATCACCCGAAGAACAAGACCGAGGAAGGTTTTGAGGAATGCCGCAAGGTCATCGCCGACCTTGCCCAGACCGCCTATGACCACGGCGCGGTCTTCCTGCTCGAAACCTATGTCAACAATGTCGTCGGCTCGGTCGAGGAGACGGTGAGGATGTTCGCGCAGGTCGACCACCCAGGCCTCGGCCTGCTGATGGACCCGACCAACTATTTCGAAACGCACAACATCGACAGGATGGACCAGATCCTGAACCAGGTGTTCGACACGTTGACCGACAAGATCAAGATAGCCCACGCCAAGGACGTCAAGCGTTCCGGCGGCGACAAGTCGGAAAAGCACGCAGATATCGGCGACGACGACGCGCTGGAGAGCCACACTTTCCGCGGCGTCGGCGAGATCGAGCTGCCGGCCCCCGGTCTCGGTTCGCTGAACTACGACCTCTATCTCAAGCGGCTGGCCGAAAAGCACCCGAACATCCCGGTCATCATCGAACATCTTTCGGAAGACGACGTGCCGCGCGCCAAGAAATTCCTCGACGGGAAATTCCGCGCCAACGGACTGTGATGGCGCGGTTCGGCTACGAAACAAGGGAGGAAGAGAAATGTTGAAATTCGCGTTGAAAATCGCTGCCGCGGCGACCGTTCTCGCCGGTGTGGCGCTGGGTACGCCGGCGCTGGCGCAGGACGCCCAGAAGACGTTCTACCTGCTGTCGCATGGCGGCCCGTCGGATGCCTTCTGGATCGACTGGAATGCCGGCGCGACCAAGGCCTGCGACCAGCTCAAGGTGACCTGCAAGATCTCGTTCAGCGGCGGCGACATGGCGGCGCAGAAGGAGGCCTTCAACTCGGCCCTTGCCGCCAAACCGGACGGCATCGCCACCACCTCGGCGCAGCCCGGCCTGTGGACCGAGGAGGTCAAGGCAGCCAAGGCGGCCGGCATCCCGATCGTGTTCTTCAATACCGACGATCCGGCAACCGGCCGGCAGGCCTATATCGGCGCCGACCTTAAGGAAGCCGGTGTCATCTGGGCGAAATATCTGGTCGACCACAAGATGGTGAAGCAGGGCGACAAAGTGTTCCTGCCGGTCGAAGTGCCGGGCGCCAGCTACCAGCAGCTCGAGACCGAAGGCATCGCCAGCGTCTTCGATCCGCTCGGCATCAAATATGATGTGGTCGATTGCGGCACCGATCCGGCCGGCATCATCGCCAAGATGACCGACTACATAGTCGCCAACAACCCGCCGGCGATCATCGCGCTCGGCGATTCCGTCGCGGCCAGCGTCAAGCGGGTGTTCGACGGCGCCGGCGTGCCGGCCGGCAAAATCCCGGTCGTCGGCTGGGGCAATTCGAAGGAAACGGCCGAGTCAGTGAAGTCTGGGTTCATCAACGCGGCTGCCTGGCAGTTCCCGTCAGCGCAGGGCTTCATGCCGGTGGCGCTGCTCGGGTTGGCCGCCGCTGGCGAACCGATCGGCTACGACATCCACACGTTCAGTCTCTACGACGCCTCGAGCGTCGAACCGATCCTGAAACTCTACAACAAGTGATTGGAACTGACGCTCGCCGCGCAGGCGGCGGGCGTCACCCTGAGATATGGTCGAAACAGTCATGACAATTGCCGCAGAAGAGGAAATGCCGCGTGCCAAACGCAGGTCGAGCCTGATGCGCTCGCCGCAGTTCTCTTCGCTCGTCATCCTGATTGTCCTGCTGGCGGTGTTCGCGATCGCCGACGCCAATTTCCTGTCGCCGGTCAACATCTCCAACATGATGGCGTTCCTGCCCGAGCTCGGCATCATCGCCCTCGGGATGACGCTGCTTCTGACGGCGGGCGAGTTCGACCTTTCGGTCGGTGCCGTGTTCGGGCTGGCGCCGGTCGTGGTCATGCTGCTGGTGCAGAACGGCGGCTTTGATATTGGTGTCGCGCTGCTGGCCGGCCTGCTGATCTGCATAGCGATCGGTGCGATCAACGGGCTGATCGTCACCAAGATCGGCATCTCCTCCTTCCTGGTGACGCTGTCGATGCTACTGGTGGTACGCGGGGCAGCGCTTTACATCACCCAAGGCTTTCCGCTGAAATCCTGGAACCAGCCAGGCTTCTTCGTGACGCTGCTGGCCGGCAGCTTCAATATCGGAACGTTCCGTTTCTATACCTCGCTGTGGTGGTTCATCGGCCTGTCGCTACTGGCGATCTATGTGCTGCACTACGCCAAGCTCGGCAACTGGATCAGCGCTATCGGCTCGAACCGTAACGCTGCCGTGGCGCGTGGTGTGCCGGCCGATGCGGTCAAGATCTGGCTGTTCATCCTGACCTCGGTGCTTGCCGGTCTCGCCGGCATGATCAGCGCCTTCCGCATCTCTGCCGCCTCGCCGGTGGCCGGCACCGGCTACGAGCTCGAAGTGATCGCCATGGTGGTGGTTGGCGGCACCGCGCTGACCGGTGGACGCGGCACCATTTTAGGCACCATCGTCGGCGCGCTGATGCTGCGCAGCATCCGCAACGGCATCGTGCTGATCGGCGTGCCTGGGCTCGCCTACAACATCTTCGTCGGCGTCATCATCCTTGCCATGCTCATCCTGCACGCTTTGCTGCAGAAGAACGCCGCCAGGAGCTGACCATGGAAGTGCTTCGGCTGCAGAATTTGCAAAAATCCTTCGGCAGCGTCCGCGCCCTGAAGAACGCGTCCTTCGCGCTCAACGAGGGCGAAGTGGTGGCCTTGCTCGGCGACAACGGCGCCGGGAAATCGACGCTGATCAAGGCGATCTCGGGCGTGTTTCCGGTCGATCGCGGCGAGATCTATGTGCGCGGCCAGAAGGTCTCCATCCGCTCGACGCGCGACGCGATGGATCTCGGCATCGAGACCATCCACCAGGACACCTCGCTGGCGCCCGACCTCAGCATCGCGCGCAATCTTTTCCTCGGCCGCGAGCCGGTCAATCTCAAATGGCTCGGCGTGTTCGCGCCGCTCGATCTCGCTCGATTGCGCGATGCTGCGTCGGCTCTATTGAAGCGCGTCGGCATCTCGAAAAAACTCGACGCCGATGCGCTGGTCAGCACATTGTCGGGCGGCGAGCGCCAATCGATCGCCATTTCGCGTGCCATGCAATTTGCCGCCAAGGTCATCATCCTCGACGAGCCGACCAACAATCTCGGCGTCGAGGAAACGCACGGCGTGCTGCGCTTCGTCAAGGAAGTGCGCGACGCCGGTCACTCGGTGCTTTTGATCACCCACAACATCCATCACGTCTTCCAGGTCGCCGATCGCATCATCGTCATGCGCCGCGGCGAGATCGTCGCCGAGCAGACGGTCGCCGATACCGATCTGCTGACCGTGGAAAGCATCATCACCGGTGCCGACATATCGGCCCTGCTCAAGGAGACGAGAGCGAAGTGAAGGACCGGAGCAAAGTGAAAGAACTGGCCGTCACATGGTAGAGCTTTACGGCAAGACGCTGTCGCGCCGGCAGGTCTCGGAACGCTCGGGCATGCTGTCGCAGTTCGCCGGCGTGCGGCTGATGACGCTTGGCGACGGCGTCGAGCGCGGCATCCGCATGCTCGAATTCCGCACCGGCTCCGGCCTGCGCTTCACCGCGCTGGTCGACCGGGCGCTCGATATCGCCGATTGCGACTTCAGGGGCCAGGCGATCGGCTGGCACTCGCCGAGCGGTTTTCGCCATCCCGGCCTGCACGAATATGAAGGCGAGGAGGGATTGGCGTGGGCGCGGTCGTTTTCCGGCCTTCTGCTGACCTGCGGCCTCGACCATATATTGTTCATGAACGAGGTACCCGCCGACACCTACAACTACCCGCCGAAGAAGACGGTACGCCATTCGCTGCACGGCCGTGTCAGCACCATTCCAGCGCGGCTGACCGGCTATGGCGAGACCTGGGACGGCGACCGCTGCGTGTTGTGGGCCGAAGGCATCGTCCAGCAATCGACTGTATTCGGCGAGGATCTGCACCTGCTGCGGCGGATCGAGGCCGATGTCGGCGGCAACGAGATCCGGCTTTCGGACCGTGTCGTCAATCACGGTTTCAACCGTACGCCGCATATGTATTTCTACCACATCAATGTCAGTCATCCGGTGCTCGACGAGGGATCGCGCTACCTGGCGCCGATCCGCGACGTCGTCTGGGCCGGGCATGCCGGCGAGCGCTATGAAGCGCAGAAGGTCGGCTACCGCACGGTGCCGGCGCCGCAACCGGGATTCAAGGAACAGGTCTGGCAGCATGAACTCGGCGCCGACAGCACCGGCGAAGTCCCGGTGGCGGTGGTCAACGACAGGCTCGGCCTTGGCTTCGAGGTGGTCACGCGCAAGGACCAGTTGCCTTGCGCCTATGAATGGCAGAATTTCCAGGCCGGGCAGTACGCGCTGGGCATCGAGCCGTCGACGCATCATGTGCTGGGCAATCTGGCGGCGCGCGAACGCGGCGAGATGATCTGGCTGGAGCATGGCGAGAGCCGCTCCTACGATGCGGCGTTCCGGGTCCTCGACGGCGCCGGCGAGATCGCCGCCGCCGAAAGCCGGATCGCTGCAATCGCCAGGCAGCCGCAGCAGGATTATCCGCAGCCGTCGGGCCGTTTTCCTGTTCTTGGAGGCAGGTCGTGATAATGGCGAAGACGATACGGGACACCAGTTGGGAGGCTGGTTCCGGCCGGAGCGGGGAGGGTTCGCGGCCGATCGGGAATTGGAGGTCACAATGGCTGGCACGGTAAAGCGCGATTACAGCCTGGTCGGCGAAAGCACGCGCAGGGCGATCGAGACGGGACTGGCCTCGGCGGAGTGGTACCACACGGATGTCCCCCGCAAGGCGATCAAGGAGTTGATGCAGCGCTCAGACGGTCCGGCGATCCGCGACACGATCATCTGGATCGTCGCCATCCTCGGCTCCGCCGCCGGCGCCATCTATTTCTGGGGTACCTGGTGGTGCGTGCCGTTCTTCTTCGTCTACGGCGTGCTCTACGGCTCGTCCAGCGACTCGCGCTGGCACGAATGCGGCCATGGCACTGCCTTCCGCACGCGCTGGATGAACGATGTCGTCTACCAGATCGCCAGCTTCATGCTGATGCGCAACCCGGTGACCTGGCGCTGGAGCCATGCCCGTCACCACACCGATACCATCATCGTCGGCCGCGACGCCGAGATCGCCGTGATGCGCCCGCCGGACCTTTTGCGTGCGGCGCTGGCTTTCACCGGCATCCTCGATTTTCGCTATTCGCTTCCGGCACTGGTACGCCAGGCGTTCGGCAAGCTGACGCCCGACGAGAAAAGCTACGTTCCCGAGATGGAACAGCACAAGGCCGTCATCGCGGCGCGCTGGCATATTGCCATCTACATCGCCACAATAGCACTCGCCCTTTTCATGCAGTCGTGGGTGCCGGTGGTGCTCATCGGCGTGCCGCGCCTTTACGGCACCTGGCACATGGTGATGACCGGCCTGCTGCAGCACATCGGTCTGGCCGACAACGTCGTCGATCACCGGCTCAACACCCGTACCGTGTACATGAACCCGATCAGCCGGTTCATCTACTGGAACATGAACTACCACGTCGAGCACCACATGTTTCCGATGGTGCCCTATCACGCGCTGCCCAGGCTGCATGAATTGATCAAGCACGATCTGCCGGAGCCGAACCCGTCGATATGGCATGCCTATCGCGAGGTCTGGCCTGTCCTGCTCAGGCAGCTCAAATACGAGGATTATTTCCTCAAGCGCGAACTGCCGCCAACCGCACGGCCCTATCGTGGCGAATTCCACGAGGTGAACATGTCGGCAGCGGCTGAGTAGGTACTGCGCACAAGCGCAACGCAGAAATTTCAGGAGAGATAGAGATGGCCGATTGGGTCGAAGCGTGCGCCGTGGACGATGTCGAAGAGGAAGATGTCATCCGCTTCGACCATGGCGGCCGCACCTTCGCGATCTACCGTTCGCCGGACGATGAATTCTTCGCCACCGATGGGTTTTGTACGCATGAGAAGGCGCATCTGGCCGATGGGCTTGTGATGGACGACATCATCGAATGCCCCAAGCACAATGGCCGCTTCAATTATAAGACCGGGCAGGCGAAGGGCGCTCCCGTTTGCGTCAATCTCGCGACCTATCCAGTCAAGGTCGAAGCTGGCAAGGTGATGATCCAGATCGCCTGACCGGCCTTCTGTCACGTAGCAAAGGGGACCAAAATCCATGAGCCGGAAAAGACCGACCGTCGCAGACCTGCGTGCCATGAAGGGCAAGCGGCAGCTGACGATGCTGCGCGTGCTGACGATGGACGAGGCCGAGGCCGCCGAACGCGCCGGCGTCGATATCGTCTCGGTGCCGCCGGAGCTGGTACTCAATCCGCAATACCGCGATGCGGCACCCAGCCTGTTCACCATGCCGGGCGAGAATTTCTTCGAAATCGGCACCGCCGATGATTTCGTCCGCTGGGCGTTCCGGCTCTACAAGGCCAGCGCCGATGCGGTCTATTGCAGCGCCGGGTACGCCACCATCAAGCGGATGGCCGACGATGCCATTCCGGTGATCGGCCATGTCGGCCTCATCCCGTCACGCGCCACCTGGACGGGCGGCTTCAAGGCTGTCGGCAAGACCGCCGATACCGCCATGCAGGTGTTCGAGGCGGTGAAGCAACTGGAGGCCGCCGGCGCGATCGGCGCCGAGATCGAGGTGGTGCCGGTCGAGGTGGCCAAGGCGATTTCGGAACGCACGTCGCTGATCATGCTGTCGATGGGAGCGGGCACCGGCTGTGACGCGCAGTATCTGTTCGCCGACGACATCCTCGGCCAGAACCGTGGCCACATGCCGCGCCATTCCAAGGTCTATCGCAATTTCGCCGCCGAATACGATCGCCTGCAGGCCGAACGAATCGCTGCCTTCTCCGAATATGTCGCCGATGTGAACAGCCTGGCCTATCCCGAAGACAGGCACGTCGTGCACATGGACCCGGACCAGCTCAGCCTGTTCCTGGAGAAGATCGAAGCCGCATGAGACGCCCCGGCAGCGGCACGAAGCGTCATCGCGGATCGTAAAAGGCCGGTTCGGCGCCAGCGCCGGGTCATCGCATGGCCGGCTGCGATGCCACACGAAAGTTTGTTGGACCAGGTCTGGACGGCACCGGCCAGATACTGTTGAAACCGGTGGGTCATCGGTTTGCCGGATAATTGTGCGGTTGCCGATGGAGCGGGTGAAAATTCCCCTTCGGACAGTTCTGTGCATGACCGCCATTCCCGAAAACAAAGCCTTGCCCGAAACCGCGCCGGCGGCGCGGCAAGCTCGGCGGGTGGCGCTGATCGTCGCCGTCGCCTTTTTCATGCAGCTTCTGGATTCGACCATCATCTCGACCTCGCTGCCGCAGATGGGAGAATCCTTCGGCGTGCCGGCGGTGGCGATGAGCATCGGCATCACCGTTTATATGCTGACCATGGCGGTGTTCGTGCCGCTGTCCGGCTGGCTTGCCGACCGTTTTGGCGCGCGCAACATCTTCCTCGTGGCGATCGCCCTGTTCACGCTGGCCTCGCTCGTTTGCGGCATCTCACAGAACTTGGCCGAGTTCGTCGCCGCACGCGCGGTTCAGGGCCTGGGCAGCGCGCTGATGACGCCGGTCGGCCGCATCCTGGTATTGCGCAACGCGCCGAAATCCGAGCTTCTCAACGCCACGGCGCTGATCACCTGGCCGGCGCTGTTTGCGCCGGTGGTCGGGCCGGTGCTTGGCGGCTTCATCACCACTTATCTCTCCTGGCACTGGAATTTCTTCATCAACATCCCGCTTGGCGTTGCCGGTTTGGCACTGGTCGCCCGCTTCATTCCCGGCGACCGCGAAGCCGGAGCCAAGCCGCTCGACTGGCCGGGCTTCCTGCTGACCTCGGTGGGGCTCGCCGCGATGCTCTATGGCCTCGAGCGCATCGCGCATCCGGAAGAGGGTGTGTTGCCGACCGTGGCACTGCTCGGCACGGGCATTTTGGTCGGCTGGCTGGCGGTGCGGCATCTGCAACGCGCCAACCATCCGCTGCTCGACCTCACAGCTTTCAAGGTGCAGACCTTTGCCATCTCGACGCTTTCGGCCGGCACGATCTTCCGCATCGCCATCAACGCCACTCCATTCCTGCTGCCGCTTTTGTTCCAGGTCGGCTTCGGCCTGAGCCCGGTCGATGCGGGCATGATGATCCTGGCCTATTTCCTCGGCAATCTCGGCATGAAGGCGGTGACGACGCCGATGCTGAGGCGCTTCGGCTTCCGTTCGGTGCTGATCGTCAACGGGGTGATCGCCTCTTTATCGATCATGGCCTGCGCGGCGCTTTCGCCGCAGACGCCGCAAGCGTTGGTGGTGGTGCTGATGCTGATCGCCGGCCTTTCGCGCTCGATGCAGTTCACCGCGCTCAACACACTGGCCTTCGCCGATGTGGCCTCACCGCAGCGCAGCTCGGCGGCGACGTTGTCCAGCATGCTGCAGCAGATGGCGATGCTGTTCGGCGTAGCGGTCGCCGCGGCACTGCTCAACCTGTCGCAGATCGCCAGGGGCGCTGCGGCGCTCGATCTCGTCGACTTCCGACTTGCCTTCGTGGCGATCGGCGCAATCGGGCTCGTCGCCTCGTGTCGCTTCCTGGCATTGCCGAAGGCTGCCGGCGCCGAGGTCTCGGGCCATGTTTTGCGGATTTGACGCAGGAATCCAGCGGCAATCGCGGACATAAATTATGCCTGCTTCGCTCGTTCCGGAGCAAACCTTTGCCGGCGCTTCGATCGGCGCGATCAATTGCAAAACAGCTTGAGTTCCCGGCATTGCGCCAGCCTCGCCAATCGGTGCATCCAAGCGCGGAATTTCCTCGCAAGCCGGCCTGCAATGCGCGGATTCATTTGACGAATTGGTCTTGAGCCGATTAGCTTTCGTTCCGATGGCCGCAGAGGGAGCAGGGCGTAGCCATCGCGGGTGAAAGCGGGCAATGAACGCGACCGGCTGGCTAAACTGGAGAAGCCTGAACCAAGAGGGCATTGTCTTTGCCATCGCGGTTGTGCTGTTCATTGCCGCCGCCATCGGACTGCCCGGGTTTATCAATTCGAACAATCTCGTTGCCATCGTGCGCTCGGTCTCGGTGCTGGGCATATTGGCGCTCGGCATGGCGGTCGTTATCATCGGCAGGGGCATCGATCTCTCGGCGGTGGCGATCATGGCGATGTCGGTCGCGTGGTATCTGCAACTGCTGAATTCGGGGATGCCCGACGGGCTGGCCTTCGCCTATGTGCTCGCCGGCGTTCTCGCCATCGGGCTGTTGAACGGAATCCTGGTCGCCTACGCCGAGGTCCCGGCGATCTTCGTGACGCTGGCGACCGCGTCCTTCGTCTTCGGCTATGTGCGTTCACAATTGATCACGCAGGACGCCGTGCCGGTGCCGCCCGGCCATTGGGTCGAGCTTCTGGGCGGGCTGCGTTTCCTCGACATCCCGGTCGAGGTGTTTGTCTTCGCCGGGCTGGCTTTCGCCTTCTTCCTGTTCCTGCGCTACACCAAATGGGGCCGCTACGTCTATTTCGCCGGCGACAACCCGGTCGCGGCGCGCAATATCGGCATTCCAGTGCGCCCGATGCTGGTGCTGCGCTACGTGCTGTCGGCCCTGGTCTCGCTGGTTGCCGGCCTGCTCACTGCGGCCAGCCTGCATTCGATCAACACCCGCATCGTCAATTCCACGCTGCTCTACGACATCGTGCTGGTTGCGGTGATCGGCGGCATCGGTCTGTCTGGCGGGCGGGGCGGGGTGCGCAACGTGCTGGTGGGTGCCGCGCTGATCGGCATCCTGCTCAACGCCATGACCATCATCGACATTCCGCTGCTCTATCAGAACCTGATCAAGGCCGCGATCCTGCTGGCGGCGATCATCGTCGACGGGTTCATCAATCCGCGCGACGAGCAGACCGCGCAGCAAGGCGACATTTAAACTGACGCGAACGGTTGGGGCCGGCCGCGAACGACATACCAAACCAGAGGATGTGACATGAAAATCATCAGGACATTTATGGCTGCCGCGGCAGCGCTTGCCGTCTCCGCCTTCGTGGCGCCGGGCTTCGCTGCAGAAGATCCGGGTCCGGCCGCCTATTCGCAAGCGCTCAAGGGCAAGCGTGTGATGCTGGTGCCGATGGCGATGGGCTTCGACCTGGCACAGGGCTGGGCGCATTACCTGAAGACGGAGGTCGAGGCCTGGGGTGGCGTGTTCGAGACGCGTGACCCGAACTGGGTGGTCGATGCCGGCGCGCAGGCGATAACCGACGCAATCTCGTCGGACGCCAGGCCGGACGTGCTGATCATCCATTCGCCGGACCTCAATTCCTATGCCAAGCTGATGAAGAAGGCGCAGGCGGCCGGCACCTATGTGCTTTTGGTCGACAATCCGGCGAACTTCCCGGCCGATGCCTTTGTCGGCAGCGACTGGGATCGCCTCGGCCAGCTGGAAGCCGAAGCGGCGATCAAGGGTTGTGGGCCGAACTCCTCCAAGAAGATCGGGCTGGTGCAGGGCGACCAGGCCAACTCATCGAGCCTCTACCAGTATGCCGGCATCATGAAGGTGCTGGACAAGAACCCCGACTTCAAGGTCGTGGCCAAGCCGGACTCCAACTGGGATGCGACGACCTCGCGCAACGTGACGACGACGATGCTGCAGCAGAACCCCGACATCTGCGCCATCATCGATTTCTGGGACGGCGACGCGACCGGCGCATCGGCTGCGATCCGCGATGCCAAGCTCGAGGGCAAAGTCTTTCTGGTCACCACCGGCGGTGGCGAAAAGACCGCCGACTGCGACAAGCTGCAGGACGGCACTTATGGCGCGGTGGTGATGACCGATCTTGCCCGCCAGTCGGGCGACATGAACGCCGTCATAAAATTCCTGTTGCAGAGCGGCCAGCCGGCCGGCACCTCGCACACCTACATCTACACGCTGGAGAAGGCGACGACCAAGGCCGACCTCAAGCCGGACAGCTGCTGGGACTTGAAAGCACTGCAAGCCCAAGCTGCGGCCAAGTAGGCCGGCTTTCCTGAGCTTCGCGCTGCCCCTCATCCGCCTGCCGGCACCTTCTCCCCGTATAGTGACGGAGAGAAGGGATACGCTCCAACGCTGGCGACCCCCTCTCCCCGTCTCTATACGGGGAGAGGGTAAGGGTGAGGGGCAGCGCAAACCTGAGGCGATTGTTCTGCGGATAGCCCGGCCCCTTTTTCCCTTTTCTCTCGAATAGCAGCAACCGATGTCCTTTCGCGAACGCCTCCAGTCCTGGCGCTACAATCTCGTGCCCGACCATCTCGTCGGCGAGATATTGAGCAAACGCTGGACCGACAACGCCATTCCGTTCCTGGCGCTGGTGGCGACGCTCGGCGTGTTCGGTTCGATCATTCCCGGCTTCTTCAAGCCGATGTCGCTACAGGAATCGACCCGCCAGCTCGGCGAGTTCTCGCTGGTCGTCACCGGCATGACGGTGGTCATGCTTGGCGGCGGCATCGACCTTTCGGTCGGCTCGATCTTCGCGCTGTCCTGCTTTTCCGCCGTCTTCGTCTTCTTCATCCTCGAACAATCGGTGTGGCTGGCGCTGGTCGCCTCGATCGCCACCGGCCTGCTGTTCGGCGCGATCAACGGTTACCTGATCGGCTATTTCAGGCTGCGCGCTTTCCTGACGACACTGGTCACCTTCATCTTCGGGCGGGCGCTGTTCGACATACTGGTCACCACCTATGCCGCCGACGTCCAGCTTTCCGATGCCACATCGGATGTGCTGGACTTCATCGGCGACGATACCTTCTGGGGCCTGTCGGTCGCAGTGTGGGCGGCGATTATCCTGGCGATTATTACGCATGTCGCGCTGACGCGCTCGCGGCCCGGCTGGCATGTGCAGGCGGTGGGCGGGTCGCGGCGATCGGCTCACAATGCCGGCATCCGCGTACGCCGCACCGTGTTCATGACCTATGTGTTCTCCGGCTTCTGCGCCTCGCTCGGCGGCTTCCTCATCGCCTGCCGGCTGAGCGGGGCAGGGCCGGGCACAGGCCTCAACCTCGAGGTCATGGCACTGACAGCGGCGGTCGTCGGCGGCGTCAGCCTGGGCGGCGGCCGCGGTTCGGTGATCAAGGGGCTGATGGGCGCAATCATCGTGCTGACGATGACCAACGGGCTGATCCGGCTGGGCTATGGCACCGGCACTAACCAGATGGTGCTGGGCATCATGCTGGCCGTCGCCGTCACCATCGACATTCGCTGGCTGAAGAACCGCCACAAGGTTCTGGACGAGGTCTATGTCGCACCGGTCTATTTGAAAATGGGCGCAACGCAGTCGGCTGCACCGGGCTCGGGCACCCCCTACGAGCTCGACAATCGGCTGTCTGGGGCTGACCATATCGGGCTCGGCGAGCTGGAAGGGCCGGAAGACGTCATCCTCGACCGCGACGACAATCTCTATTGCGGCACCAGGCATGGCGAGATCGTCCGCTTCTTCGCGCCGGACTACAAACGTTCGGAGGTCTTTGCGCATATTGGCGGCTTTCCGCTCGGCCTGGCCTTCGACAAGACAGGCAATCTGATCAGCTGCGTCGGCGCGATGGGCCTCTATTCGGTCTCACCGCAGCGGGAGGTGAAGCGGCTTTCGGCGGAAACGTCGCGCTCCTGGACCTCGATCGTGGACGATGCGCGGCTGCGCGACCCCAATGATTGCGACATCGCGCCGGACGGCCGCATCTACTTCACCGATTCCACCAAGCGCTATGACGCGCACGACTGGGCGCTGGATTCGATCGAGAACCGCGCCACCGGGCGGCTGCTCGTCTATGACCCGAAGGACGGTTCGACCAAGACATTGCTCGACGGCTACCGTTACACCAACGGCGTCTGCATGGCGCATGACGGCAAGTCGCTGTTCTTCGCCGAAAGCTGGGCCTGCCGCGTGCACCGCTACTGGCTGGAAGGGCCGAAGGCGGGCGTTGCCGAATGCGTCATCCGCGACATGCCGGGCTACCCCGACAACATCAACCGTGCCTCCGACGGCAATTACTGGATGGCCTGGCTCGGCATGCGCACGCCGAGCTTCGACCTGTCGCTGCGCCATCCCGACATGCGCAAGCGCATGACGCGCCGGCTGCCGCAGGACGAATGGCTGTTCCCCAACATCAACACCGGTGGCGTGGTGAAATTCAACGAGAAGGGCGGCATCGTCGAGGCGATGGGCGACCTGTCGGGCGCCGCGCATCCGATGGTGACTTCGATGCGCGAGCACAAGGGTTTTCTGTTCGTCGGCGGCATCCTCAACAACCGCATCGGCCGCTACCGGATTGCCGACGCCGACCCGAACTGGACCAGCCCCGCTTCCTACTGGGGTGCCAAGCCATGATGCTGGACCCGATCCTCGACATCTTCCGCGGCAAGGCAGTGACCATCCCGCCGCTCGACGGTGCCTTCAGGCCGAACACGCTGCTGGACGATGTTGCGGCCTTCGCCGAACTGCCCGAGCCCGACAATCTGCTGGTCGCCGACGGCCGGCTGCTGGCGTCCAGCGGCAATGCCCTCTACGCGCTCGCCGCCGGTGGCGCGCCTGTTCTGGTCGAGACATTTCCGGCCGCGGTCACCGCGCTCGCGCGCTCGCCCGCCGGCGAACTGACGGTCGGGCTCGAAAGCGGCAGGCTGCTGATTGCAGGCAACGAGGCCGCCCTGCCGGCCGAGATCCGCTGCATAACAGCACTCGCCTACGCGGAAGACGGCACGCTTTGGCTGGCCAATGGCTCGGCCGAACACGTGCCGTCGGAATGGGCCGCCGATCTGATGAAGAAGGGTGCGTCGGGTTCGCTGTGGAAGCGCGATCCGGCAGGCAGCGAATTCCGCAAGCTCGCCGGTGACATCGCCTTTCCCTATGGGCTGCATCCAACCGGCAAGGACGTGTTGGTCGGCGAGAGCTGGCGGCACCAAGTCGTCCGCTTCGACGGCGCGACAGGCAGCCGCTCGACGGTGCTGGCGCATCTGCCCGGCTATCCCGCGCGGCTGTCGCCCGCCGCCGATGGCGGTGCCTGGCTGGCGCTGTTTGCGCCCCGCAACCGTCTGATCGAATTCGTGCTGCAGGAAACGCACTATCGGAACGACATGCTGGCGCAAGTGTCGCCGCAACACTGGATCGCGCCGGCGCTCGCCTCCAACCGCAGCTTCCTCGAGCCGCTGCAATGCGGCGGCATCCGCACTATGGGCATCCACAAGCCGTGGTCGCCGAGCCGCTCTTACGGGCTGGTGGTCAGGCTCGATCGGGAGATGCGGCCGCAATTCAGCCTGCACAGCCGCGCCAACGGCACGCGCCACGGCATCTGCAGCGTGGCGGAGACAGACGGTCGCCTGTTCATTGCCTCGAAAGGCGGCGATTGCCTGCTGGCCATCGATCTGACTTCAGGAGAGCATCGCTGATGGAACCGATCGTCCGCCTGGAGAACGTGACCAAGACCTATCGCGGTGTTCCCGCAGTGAAGAATGTCAGCTTCGAGCTGCGCAAGGGCGAGATCCACGCGCTGCTCGGCGAGAATGGTGCTGGAAAATCGACGCTGACCAAGATCATCGCCGGCGTTGTCGACGCGACATCGGGAACGATGTTCCACAAGGGTCAGGAGATCGCCTACGCCTCGCCGCATGCGGCACTTGAAGCCGGCATCGCCATGGTGTTCCAGGAAACCAGCCTGGTGCCGTCGATGACGGTGGCGCAGAACCTCTACCTCGGCACGGAGCGCTTTCTCAACCGGCTGCGCGGCACCTATATCTCGGCGCAGCAGTTCCTGCAGTCGCTGAATTTTCCCGTCGACCCCAATGCCATGGTGGCGACGCTGGGCGCCGCCAAGCGGCAGATGGTCGAGATCGCGCGCGCCGTCCACCACAATGCCGAGATCATCATCTTCGACGAGCCGACGGCGACGCTGACGCCAGAGGAAAAGCGGCACTTCTTCGCGCTGATCCGCCGGCTTAAGGCAAGGGGCGTGTCGATCGTCTTCATCAGCCATGCGCTCGAGGAGGCGCTTGATATCGCCGACCGCATCACCATCCTGCGCGACGGCGAGCTGGTGATCACCGACGATACCGCCGCCTTCGATCGCGACAGGATCGTCGCGGCGATGGTCGGGCGCACGCTGTCGGGGCAGCTCTACAGCCAGCGCGACGAGACCAGGCTGCGCAAGGCCGGCAAGAAGGTGCTGTCGGTGCAGGACATCTCGATGAGCAATGTCGTGCGCAACAATTCCTTCTCGATCTTCGAGGGCCAGATCACCGGCGTGTTCGGGCTGATCGGCTCGGGCCGCACCGAGACATTCAAGATCGTCTCCGGCATCTACAAGCGCGATTTCCTGCGCGGCGGCACCATCGAGCTGGACGACCGGCCGGTGCGCTATCTCGTGCCGAGCGAGGCGGTGGCGGACGGCATCGTCTATGTCACCGAAGATCGCAAGAGCGAGGGGATTTTCGAGACGATGGACGTCGCCGAGAACCTGTTCGGCGGCTTTTTGGCGGCGGGGCGGGAAAAGGGCTGGGCAATCAATGCGCAGGAGATGCGGGCGCTGTCGGCCGAATGGACCAGGACGCTGAACGTCAAGGCGATCAACGACAATGCGCGCGTGATCGAGCTTTCCGGAGGCAACCAGCAGAAGGTGGTGATCGGCAAGGGGCTGGTGCAGAAGCCGCGCATCGTCATCTTCGACGAGCCGACGCGCGGCGTCGATGTCGGCGCCATCGCCGAAATCCACCAGATCATCAACCGCCTGGCCGACGAGGGCCTCGCCGTCGTCGTCATCTCGTCCTACCTGCCGGAGATCATGAACCTGTCCGACCGCATCCTGGTCTGCCGGCAAGGCCGCATCGTCGAGGAGTTCTCGCCGGTGGAAGCGACGGAGGAGAAGATCATGTACGCGGCGGTTCACTAGGTTCCCTGGGCGCGGAAGGTTGACATTTGGACGGTTTTGCGCGGGCGGATCGTACACTTTGGAGATCGGCCGAGGCGCCCGTCGTTTCGTCATCCTGGGGCGAAGCAAGGAGCGAAGCGACGCGGCGCAGATCCCAGGATCCATGCCGCTACATCAGAGCGCTGCAGCGGTGCAGCATCCTGCTCCGCTGCACCCCTCGGCTAAGGTCACGGCATGGAACCCAGGGTCTCCGCGACGGAGCTTCGCTCCTGCTTCGCCCAGGGATGACGAAGGTGAGGGGCCCCGGCCAGCCTTACGGTCTTGCCTCAGCGCGTCAATTGCTGATTCATCCAAGGCGGTTAGCCGCCTTTTCTCCCGACCTGATTCAACGACCTCGCATAACGATTCAAAGCGAAAGGACCAAGCCATGACCACGACGAAACTTCTGAGCGATGCCGAGGTGGAAAAAATCCCGGCGGTCAAGGCGGTGTTCGACGACATCCGCGCGACGCGCAAATCCGATTTCGTCAACAATTTCTGGCGTGGGCTGGCCAATGATCCGGTCTCGCTGAAGCGGGTGTGGGAGCAGCTCAAGGCGGTGATGGTCACTGAGAGCGCCATCGATCCGCTGACCAAGGAGATGATCTACATCGCCGTCTCGACCGCCAATGGCTGCTCCTATTGCGTCCACTCGCACACCGCCGCAGCGCGCGCCAAAGGCATGACCGACGCGCAGCATGGCGAACTGGTGTCGATCATCGGGCTGGCCGGGCAGACCAACCAGATGGTCACCGCGCTGCAGATCCCGGTCGATCCGCAGTTCGAGGTGCGGTGAGGTGAGGCGCGGCGCCTTCCCTTCTCCCCTTGTGGGAGAAGGTGGCCGAGCGAAGCTCGGTCGGATGAGGGGTGCTGGACGGATCGCGGCCGTGGAGACGTAAGTGCTTCAAATCGCTGGGATTTTCTCCGCCTAGTTTCTTCCAGCACCCCTCATCCGTCTCGGCGCTACGCGCCGATCCACATTCTCCCACAAGGGGAGAAGGGACGCGCGCTACACCGGCCGATAAACCTTCTCCGCCGTGTTCCAGAAAATATCGGCCTCGGCCGCCGCGCCGTGTTTCGCCACCGCCTCCCGGTGCGCCCTGATCAGCTCGGCGTGGCTGGTCCACAGCTTCTCGATCGGGAAGTTCGAGCCGAACATCAGGTGGTCGCTGCCGAGGATGTCGATGGTGTTGTCGACGATATAGCCGATCAGCGCCGGGTCGTTGTGGTGGACGAAGGTGCCGAGGCCGGACAGCTTTGCATAGAGGTTGGGCGCCGCTGACAGCGTGCGCAGGCCTGCCTTCCAGGCCTCGGTGGTTTCGGGCTCCATGTCGGTCAGCATGCCGGCGTGGGTGAGGATGAAATTGGTCTCGGGGTTCTCGCCGACGAGCGTCAGCCCATCCTTCATCTGGGCGGGGAAAAGCTGCAGGTCGAAGGACAGGCCGTAATGCTTGAGCCGCGCGACATTGGCCCGCACCTTCGGGTCGATGACCTGATCGGCCGAGGCGGCGAAGCGGAAGGCCGGCGTTTGGTGCCAGTGCAGCTGCATGCGCACGCCGCGCAGCAGCGGATACTTGATCAGCCGGTCGATCTGGGAACGCACGTCGTCCACGGTCATGTCGGCATAGCCGACGATGGCGTGCGGCCAACCGGTTTCTTCCGCGGTCTTCTGCAGGAACGCGACCTCGTTCTCGAAATCCTCCTTGGCCCAGTTGGTCTGGACATAGACCGCCTTCTCGACGCCCGAGCCTTGCTCGTCGGCGAGGAATTCCTCGATCGGATAGTCGCGGCGGATCGGCTCGTAAGGGCCAAAGATGCGCGGCACCATCGGCCCGACCAGCCATGGCTGGTCCTTTTGGCGCCAGATGTGGAAATGCGCGTCGATCGCCTTCTGCATCACGAAACCCTCTTCCAGATTGCCGCGGCCGCCGGGGCGGGGCGGGCGAGCGACAGGATGAACTCGGTGACGCCCGCGATGGACGAGCCGTCGACCAGGTCGTCGAGCACCGGCAGGATGGCGCGAAGTGCTGCCGTGGCCGGCCGGAAGCGCGGATCGCCGGCCAACGGCGTCGCCAGCGAAAGCCGAAAGGCGCGGGCGCTCAGCCGGCGCATCGCCGTCTCCAGCTCGGCATGATCGCCGCGCTCCAGCGCATCCGACAGGATGACGATCGCCGCCCCGCGTGCAAAGGCGGAGAAGCGCGGCACCGATAGAAACGCGAGCAGCGTCGGTCCCATACGGGTGCCGCCGTCCCAGTCGTCGACCTGGGCAGCGGCGCGGGCCAGCGCCTGGTCGCGGTCGCGAATGCGCAGCGGCGAGGTGATGCGGGTCAGCCGTGTGCCGAAAGTGAAGACCTCCGCCTGGTCGGCGCCTTGCACGGCCGCATGCGCCAGCTTGAGATAGTCTGATGTGTAGAGTTTCATCGAGCCGGACACATCGATGATGATGAGAAGCTTGCGCGGCACCGCCTGCCGCCGGCGCAGCAGCGGCGAGGGGATATCGCCGTCGGCGCTGACGATCTCCCTAAGCGAACGGCGCAGATCGAGCTTGCCGCGCGCATGCGTGCGTACGGTGCGGAAGGAGCGGCGCGCGGGCAAAGCGGTGGCGAGCTTGCGGCGGAAGGCGGCAAGCCCGTCGCTGTCGCGCTGGAACTCGCGGACGCTCAACTGTTCGCTGGCCGAAGACAATTCGCCGCCTTGCTCCTGGCGGACCACTTCGATTTCTTCTTCGCCCGTTGCACCATCGTCCTTGATGCGGGTTTCCTCGTCGGCCTCGCCCTCGATCAGCGCCGCGGCATCCCCATAGAAATGGCTCCGGAAATGCGCCTCGAATTCGTCGCGGCGGTCGGGCGGCGGCGCCAGCGTGGCGAGGGCCGCCTCGCGGATGTCGTTCATCGAGCGGGGTCCGAGCAATGTCACCGCTTGCATGAAGCCGGTGATTTGTTCGGGTGCGACGGCGAAGGCGTGGCTGCGAAGCAACCGGGCGAAGCCGAGGAACGGGGTGGTTGCACGGGGCAAGCTTTCCGCACGCATCATTCCTTCGCGCCCCCCTCTGTCCTGCCGGACATCTCCCCCTCAAGGGGGGAGATCAGACATCTCGCCGGCTTTCGCCAATCTTCAACGTTGCAGAATTGAGCGGAGCGCCCAAGCTGCCAATCTCCCCCTTGAGGGGGAGATGTCCGGCAGGACAGAGGGGGGCGCTGTCCCGCCAGCGTCGCGCACTAGCCCTGGGGTATCGCGCTAGCGCGCTTCGATCGTGCATCACGCCAGCGCCTCCTCGACAATCTTGCCGAGCTCGGGCGCGATGCAGGAAAGGTCCTCCTCGTCCTTGATCAGCACGCCGATGGCGCGGCGGAAGGCTTCCGGCCAGGGGCTGCCGCCCTTTTCGAGGATGGTCGCGGCATTGGCCCATTCGACCGCCTCGGCGATGCCTGGCGGCTTAGCCAGCGGACGCGCGCGGATGTCGCGCACGGCGGAGGCCACGGCGCGCGCCGTGGCCTCGGCGACATCGCCGGCGCGCAGCATGATGATCTCGGCCTCGCGCCCGGCGTCGGGATAGGTGATCCAGTGATAGACGCAGCGCCGCCGCAGCGCTTCGGCCAGTTCACGGGTGCGGTTCGAGGTCAGGATGACGATCGGCTGCGCCGTGGCGCGAATGGTGCCGCGCTCGGGAATGCTGATCTGGAAATCGGACAGGAACTCCAGCAGCAGCGCTTCGAATTCATGGTCGGACCGGTCGATTTCGTCGACCAGCAGCACGCGTTTTTCCGGTGCCTTCAGCACCTGCAGCAGCGGCCGCGCGATAAGGAAACGGTCGTCATAGATGTCGACCTCGTGCTCGCCGGCATGGCGGATGGCGAGCAGCTGGCGCTGGTAGTTCCACTCGTATAGCGCATGTGCGGCGTCGATGCCTTCATAGCATTGCAGCCGCACCAGATCGCGCCCGAGCAGCTCGGCTATCGCCTTCGCCGCCTCCGTCTTGCCGACGCCGGGCGCGCCTTCGAGCAGCAGCGGCTTACCCAGCCTGATTGCCAGGAAGATGGCGGTGGCCAGGCTTTCATCGGCGAGGTAGCGCGAGGCGGCGAGGCGGGACGCCACCGCCTCCGGCGAGGTCGCGACTGTCTCTGCGCTTGAAGTCCGGGCGCTTCTCTTGGGCATTTCCGGCACTCAGTTCGGGGCTTGCGCCTTCAGCGCCCGCAGAATGCGCTCCGGCGTGATCGGCAGCGTGTCGATGCGCACGCCGACGGCGTCGAAGACGGCATTGGCGACCGCCGGGATCTGCGGGTTGGCGCACATTTCGCCCGGCCCCTTGGCACCATACGGCCCGTCCGCCGAGGGCCGTTCCAGCACGATGATCTCGGTTTGCGCCAGATCGCCTAGTCCCGGCATAAGATACTGGTTGAAATCGGTGCCGCCATGATCGCGATTGGGATAATAGGGTTCGGTCGTCTCGTAGAGAGCATGGCTGATGCCCATCCACGAACCGCCGACGAGCTGCTGCTCGACCATTTTCGGGTTCAGCGCGCGGCCGATCTCAAACACGTTCTTCACCGTCAGCACGGTGACTTCGCCGGTCTCGTCGTCGACCTCGACCTCGGCAACCGTGCAGGCGTGGGCGTAGCAGGTCGACGGCTTCATCGCGCCGGTTTCCTTTTCGGGATAGGAGCGCGGGATCAAAAACATGCCTCGGCCGGAAATTGAACGGCCGCGCTTGAAATGCGCCGACAGCGCGACATCGAAGATCGAGATCGATTTTTGTGGCGCGCCCTTGACCAGGATGTTGCCCTCGCCATCGGTCTCGAGGTCGGACGCATTGACCTCCAGCTCCTCGGCCGCCACTTCCAGCATCACCTGGCGGGCTTCCCTGGCCGCCTGGATGACAGCGTTGCCGGCGCGGTGCGTGCCGCGCGAGGCGAAGGTGCCCATGCAATGCGGGCCGGTGTCGGTGTCGGCGGTGTCGACGACGACACGGTCGGTCGGCACGCCGATCGTCTCGGCGCAGATCTGCGCCATGATCTGCTTCATGCCCTGGCCGAGATCGACGCTCGACAGCGTCACCATGAAATTGCCGGTCGGCGTCGAATGCACCAGCGCCTGGGTCGGGTCGCCGCCGAGATTCATGCCGGTCGGATAATTGATCGCGGCGACGCCGCGTCCGCGCCTGATCGCCATCTCAAACCCCCTTCGCGTAGGACGACATCGCCATGAATTTTTCTGCCACCGGCCAGTTGGCGGCGCGCGAGGCTTCCTGCATGCACTCGATCAGCGCAGCACCCTCGGTCGGCTGCCGATGTGCTTTGATGTCGCCGTCACGATAGGCGTTGATGAAGCGGAATTCGAGCGGGTCCATGCCGATCAGCCGCGCGAGCTTGTCCATCTGCACCTCCAGCGCGAAATCGCCGATGGTGACGCCGAAGCCGCGCATCGCCGAGGACGGGGTGCGATTGGTGTAGACGCAGTAGGTGTCGATCCAGACATTTTGGATCGTATACGGGCCGGGATAATGCCCGGCGCCCTTCTGCGCGCCGTAGGGCGAATGGCGCGAATAGGCGCCGGCGTCGGTGTAGCCGGTCACTTTGCGCGCGACGATGCGGCCGTCGTTCATGACGCCGTCCTTGATGACGACTTTCTCGGCGGCGCGCGGCGAGGAAATCTGCATCTCTTCCTCGCGGCTGTAGATAAAACAGACCGGTCGTCCTGTTATTTTGGCGCCAAGGATGGCGATCGGCTCGACGATGACGTCGACCTTGCCGCCAAAGCCGCCGCCGACAGTGCCGCCGACGAAATGCAGCTTGGTGCCGGGCATCTGCAGGATGATCGAGGCGTTATCGAGGGTGAAGAACATCGCCTGCGTGTTGGTGTAGCAGGTGAAGCGGTCGTTACCCTCGGGTGCGACGATGCAGCCGGTCGTCTCGGTCGGCGCATGCTCGATCGGTGAAGACTGGTAGGTCTGTTCGAGCACGTGGTCGGCCTCGGCGAAGCCGGCTTCGACATCGCCGAAGCGCACCTTGCGGCATTCGCCGCTGTCGTAGAGGTAATAATTCCGGCCGTGATATTCATTGACGATCGGCGCGCCGGGCTTCAGCGCTTCGTCCATGTCGAAGACGGCCGGCAGCACCTCGTAATCGACCTTGACCTTGGCGGCGGCTTCCTGCGCGGCACGCTCGGTCTCGGCCAGCACCGCGACCACCGCCTCGCCCTTCCAGCGCACCTTGCCGTCGGCCAGCACCGTCTCGTCCTCCGGCCCGATCTGGATCAGGATCAGGATGGTGTAGACATTGTGCGGCACATCCTTGGCGGTCAGCACCTTGACGACGCCGGGGTGCTTTTCCGCCTCTGACGTATCGATGCTGCGGATGCGGGCGTGATGATGCGGGCTGCGCACCATCTTCAGGTGCAGCATGCCGGGAAAATTGCGGTCGGCGAAATAGGCGGTCTTGCCGGTGACATGGCCGGGCGAATCCGAACGCGGCCGCGGCTGGCCGATCTCGTGCAGATCGTCCTTGCGCTGGTCGGCAAAGTAGCTCTTGCGGAGTTCCATCTTTTTGACTCCCCTCAAGCCGCGTTCTGCGAATTGGAGCGCGCGGCGCTCAGCACCGCCTGGATGATCGGTTCGTAGCCGGTGCAGCGGCAAATATTGCCGGACAGTGCCTCGACCACATCCTCGCGGCTGGGGTTCGGGGTTTGGTCGAGCAGCACCTTGGCGGCCATGATCATGCCCGGCGTGCAGAAACCGCATTGCGTGGCGAAGGCGTCGAGGAAAGCGCGTTGCAGCGGATGTAGAACGCCGCCATTCGAAAGCCCCGACGTCGTGGTGACGGCCGCACCGTTGCAGGTCTCGGCCAGCGTCAGGCAAGACAGCCTGAGCTCGCCGTCGATGATGACCGAGCAGGCGCCGCAGGTGCCTTGGTGGCAGCCGCCCTTCGGCGAGGTGTCGCCGATCTTGTCGCGCAGCGCATGAAGCAGCGTCGTGCCGCTGTCGATGAATTCGGCCTTTTCGGCACCATTGAGCGTGAACTGAACCGGGACCTTTGCCATCTTTTTACTCCTTTCGCCGCAGCCAGGCGGACATACGCGCCACGGTCTTTCAGGCGAGCAGCAGCCGGCCGAGATGGACCGGCAGGACTTCGTTGCGATACCAGGCACTGGCGATCGCATCGGTTCGCGGCGAAGTGCCGTCGCGGGCAACAGCCAGTGCCGGTGCGATGCCGTCGCTGCTGAGTTTGCGGCCAATCAGGGCCTTCTCCGCCGCCCTGGCACGGATCGGCCGGTCGGCCATGCAGCCGAGCGCGATCCGCGCTGACGACACGGTGCCGTCCGGTGCGTGCTCCAGCACGGTGGCGATGCTCAGCACCGAGACGCCCTTTGGCTTGACCCGCGACACTTTCAGGAAGCGAAAGCCGCCTTCCTTCGGAAGCGTGAAGCCGACCGCGGTGACGATGGCGTCATTGCTCTCGCGCTTTGCCAGGAATGTCTCGATCGGGAGTTCGCCGTCGCCGGTGCTGACAGTTGCATCCAAAGCCAGCAGCGCAACGGTGAAATCGCCGTAAGGCGCTGGCGCGAAGAGATTGCCGCCGACGCTCGCCATGTTGCGGATCGCCGGGCCGCCGACAGCGCGCGCGGCGTGGGCCAGCGGGGCGAGATCCGGATGGCGGGCGATCGCCGCCATGGTCACCGAGGCGCCGATACGGACCGTGCCGCCGGAGACGATGATGGCCGACAACGCCGGGTCGCTCGACCTGACGAAACCGGAGATCAACACGTCGCCTTCATTGACGGCGCGCACGACCAGCGTGCCGCCACCGAGATAGCGGGTGCCGGCGGCTTTCAGCGCCGCGCCGGCGTCCTTCACCGTCGCGAAAGTCTGCAGTGCAAGCGCCATGGAACACTCCCTTTTTCGGGCTTAGTCCGTCATTCAACTCTGGCCGGCAAAGTGGTTCTTCAGGGCGTTGAACCCGCCCTGGAAGACGTTGGCGCCCATGCCTTCGGCCAATTTATCGGCTTCCTCGGGAGCGGCGTCGAAGCTGGCGGTCCATTCGGCATAGGTGCGGTCGCCGTCGGTCACCCGCCGCAACTGCAACGTCGCCTTGTGGTTGGTGAGCGGCTGCGGCGTCTCCAGGATGGCGTAGCTGACGAGGAAGTTCTCGTCGGAGAAATCGAGCAGCTTTTCGCGCAGGCGGGCGCCACTGGCGAGCTGGAAATTGCGCACGCAGCCGATCGTGCCGGCATCCTTGCCGTCCTCGATATGGCTTTCGACCATGCGCGGGTGCCAGGTCGGCAGGCCGTTGAAGTCGCGTATGCGCGCCCAGACCTTTTCGACCGGCGCGTCGATGACGCTGGAGATGGTGACTTTCGCCATTTGAACGTTCCCTCGCAAATCAGCTGCCTGGGAGGGTAGGGCGGCAGGCTCGGCGGCGCTTATCAATGCGTCTTGAACGCCTATCAAATAGTCTGAAAAACAGGCGCTCAGCTGATCGCCCGCGCCGCTTCGCGGTAAAGCGTCGGCGGGACGCCGACATGGTCGCGGAAGAAGCGCGAGAAATTGCCTTGCGTGGTGAAGCCCAGATTGCAGGCGACCGAGATCAGCGGCTCCTGCGACCACTGTAACTGCCGCACCGCTTCCTCCATGCGCAGCGTGTTCCAATAGACGTTGGGCGTCAGATTGGTCTGTTCCTTGAACAGTGCGAAGAAATGCGGCCGCGACAGGCCGACGCTGCGCGCCACGTCGTCGAAGCAGATGCGCTCGCAGACATTGGCTTTCATCAGCTGGATCGCCTTGCGGACGCGGAAATCCTGCATGGTGCTGACGCGGGCACGCACGGTCTGCGGTGCGGACGCGTCGGCGGCATCGAGCACGCTGTCGATGAAGCGCTCGATCTCGTAATTGGCGATGTCGTCGATGCTCTCATTGTCGCTGAGATGGTCGAGAAGGTTGGCCGCTGCCTTGTGCAGCCAAGGCTCGAGCGTGATTGCCGGAGTGGAGAACAGCGGCGCGGCGGAAGGCAGCTCGCGGCGCCTTCGAGCCCAGTCCGGATCGATGTAAAAGGCGAGGAACAGGCCGGGCGTGCCGTCGCGGGACAGAGCGTGGCTGTGCGGCTGGAAGGAATTGATGCCGGCGGCGGTGCCCGGTCCAAGCCGCACCGTCTCGCGGCCGATGGTCATCTCGCCGGCGGTGCCTTCCAGCCAGATGATGATATGCGCCTCGACGTGGGCATGGGTGACGAAGTCGCTGGCGACGTTCAGGACAGAAACATGTCCGAACCGGCCCCAGTAGAGCCTGATCGCTTCCGTCATGGGTATATCCTCCCGCAGGCGACTGGCCTCCCTTCGCCTGCTGCGAGCGATTGTGCGGCGCAGTTCGGGCTTGCGTCAAGACGCATGTGCACGTCCGGGCGCCGGCCATGCGCCGCAGCGGCGGATTATCAGACCCGGCGATAGGAGCGCGTCCCCTTCTCCCCCTGTGGGAGAAGGTGGATCGGCGCGCTAGCGCCGAGACGGTTGAGGGGTGTTGGAAGAAATGAGGCGATGCCAAACTGGAGCACCCCTCATCCGTCGCCTTCGGCGACACCTTCTCCCACAAGGGGAGAAGGGGGAGGCTGCGCTTGAACGTCAGTCGTTGCGCCTGAAATTGCGGATGCGGTCGAACAGCACGGCGAGCAGGATGGCGCCGCCGATGAACACGCCTTGCCAGAAGGCATTGATGCCGAGCAGGCCGAGGCTGTTGCGGATGACCTCGATCAGCGCCGCGCCGACGACCGCGCCGAAGGCGGTGCCCATGCCGCCGGCCAGGTTGGCGCCGCCGATGACGGTGGCGGCGATCACCTGAAGCTCCATGCCGTTGCCGAGATTGGTGGTGACCGCGCCCAGCCAGCCGGTCTGGATGATGCCGGCAAGGCCAGCCGCCAGTGCCGAGATCATGTAGACGACGACCTTGATCTGGCGCACCGGAACGCCGGTCAGCGTTGCCGCATGCTCGTTGCCGCCAATGGCGAAGATGTGCCGGCCGAATTTCGTCCAGCGCAGTACAAAGCCGGTGATCAACGCCAGCACGATCATGTAAAGCACCGGATTGGCGATGCCGAACACCCAGGCGCCGCCGCCCAGCGCCAGCAGCTTGTCGTGATCCGGCCCGAACTGGAAGACGACGGTGTTGTTGGAGGCGACCATGGCTAGGCTGCGCGCAATCGACAGCATGCCGAGCGTCACCACGAAGGGCGGGAAGCCGAGATAGGCGATCAGAACCCCGTTGAAGGCGCCGATGATCAGCGCCGTCGCGATCGCAGCGCCAATGCCGATCTCGATGCCGTAGCCGGCATGCATGGTGACGGCCAGCACCATCGAGCACAGGCAAAGCACCGAGCCGACCGACAGGTCGATACCGCCGGTGATGATGACGAAGGTCATGCCGAGCGCCACGATGGCGACGAAGGTGACGTTGCGGGTGATGTTGTAGAGGTTCTTGGTCGTGGCGAAGGAATCCGTGGCCACCGACAGGAACAGGCAGGCGAGGATGACCGCGATCACCACCCAGAAGGTCTGGCTGGCAAACACCTTGCTCAGCAAGGTGTGCTGCTTGTGCGCGATCGTCTGATCAAGGGTGACTGCCATTATCGACCTTTTTTACTCATGGTTGAGGCGTCAATCATACCTGTTCGATGGCGCCGGTGATGAGCCCGGTGACTTCTTCCGGCGAACTCGATGCGATCGTCTTGTCGGCGACCTTGCGGCCGCGCCGCATGACGATGACGCGGTCGGCGACGTCAAAGACGTCGGGCATGCGGTGGCTGATCAGCACGACGGCGATGCCCTGGTCGCGCAAATGGCGGATCAGGTTCAGCACCTCGGCGACCTGGCGCACCGAGATCGCCGCGGTCGGCTCGTCCATCAGCACGATCTTGGCCTGCGAAAGCATGGTGCGGGCGATCGCCACCGCTTGCCGCTGGCCGCCCGACATTTGTTTGACCAGGTCGCGCGGGCGCGTTTCGGATTTCAGCTCGGCGAAGATCTGGCCGGCGCGCTTGTACATCGCGGCATAGTCGAGGATGCGAAGCGGCCCGAGGCCGCGGCGCAATTCACGGCCGAGATAGACGTTGGCGGCGGCCGTCAGATTGTTGCACAGTGCCAGGTCCTGATGGACGATTTCGATGCCGTGCTGGCGCGCCTCGACCGGCTTGTGCAGGATCAGCTCCTTGCCGTCCATCTGCATCGTGCCATGGCTCGGCGGGAAATTGCCGGCGATCATCTTGACCAGCGTCGACTTGCCGGCGCCGTTGTCGCCCATCAGGCCGACAACCTGTCCGGCCTCGATCGACAACGAAACGTCGTTGACCGCCTGGATGGCGCCAAAATGCTTCGAGATGTTGGTGAGTTCGAGAACCGCCACCAGCCTTCTTGCCTCCCCGTGCTTTGCGGCCTGCGGTTCTGCCGCGGCCATTCGCTCTCCCCAGTTCCTCCCGGAAGCAGCGATTTTGCCCATTTACGCATAAGCCTCCTTGGCGTCAACCACGGCTTCTTTCGAAAAATCAGTTTTGTAGGACAAATAGCATTGACGTCGGTGACAAGGCGATATTAGCTAAGTGTCGGAGGAGCTTGCGCCGAGCCACCGGGTTGCCGGAAGGAATCGGTGAGGGTTTGTCGGTCAGGGATCTGGTAACCAGCGATATCTGTCGGTGCCGGTCTGAGACTGAATATGAAAATGCTTATCGACCTGGCTTGGCGACACGAGTGCGACGTCCTCTGTCATCTTGCTCCGGGTCGATCTGTGTGTGGCGGGCACGCCGTGTCCGTTTGTTTCAAAGGGAGGACTGACATGAGGAAATCACTATTGCTCGCTGCCGCCGCCGTCATGGCGCTGGGTGCCGGGCCGGCCATGGCCAAGAAACAGCTCGTCATCGTCGTGAAGGGTCTCGACAATCCATTCTTCGAGGCCATCCACCAGGGTTGCGAGAAATGGAACAAGGAAAACGCCAGCTCGGAATATGAGTGCTTCTACACCGGACCGGCATCGACCTCGGATGAGGCCGGTGAAGCCCAGATCGTCCAGGACATGCTGAGCAAGCCCGATACGGTGGCAATGGCGATTTCGCCGTCGAACGCGCCGCTGATCGCGCAGACGATCAAAAGCGCCAATCCGTCGATCCCGATCATGACCCTCGACGCCGACCTCAGCAAGGAAGATGCGGCGCTGCGCAAGACCTATCTCGGCACCGACAATTACCTGATGGGTCACAAGATCGGCGAATACATCAAGAAGGCCAAGCCGAATGGCGGCAAGATCTGCACCATCGAAGGCAATCCGGCGGCCGACAACATCCTGCGCCGCGCGCAGGGCATGCGTGACGCGCTTTCGGGCAAGGACGGCCTCGCGGCGCTGGCAGGGGAAGGCGGCTGGACGGAAGTTGCCGGCTGCCCGGTGTTCACCAATGACGACGGCGCCAAGGGCGTGCAGGCGATGACCGACATCCTCGCCGCCAATCCCGATCTCGATGCCTTCGGCATCATGGGCGGCTGGCCGCTGTTCGGCGCTCCGCAGCCCTACCGCGACCTGTTCAAGCCGATGGCCGACAAGATCGCCAGCAACGCCTTCGTCATCGGCGCCGCCGACACGATCGGCGACGAGGTGGCGATTGCCCGTGACGGACTGGTGACCGCGCTGGTTGGCCAGCGGCCGTTCGAGATGGGCTACAAGGCGCCCTCGGTGATGATCGACCTGGTCGACGGCAAGCCGGTCGCCGATCCGGTGTTCACCGGTCTCGACGAATGCACCAAGGACACCGTCGACACCTGCATCCAGAAGTAGGTTCGCAGTTTCGGGGCGCCCGTCGGGCGCCCCGTTACGCATCGTCCATACAAACGCACGAGGCGACGCTGCTTTGGAGCGTAGGCCGCTGCTTTGCCGTGCCCTGAGTTCAGGCTTTCGACAAGCAGTTGCCGGGGAATACCAATGCCGGACGCGACATCAAAAAAGCGACCCGCCAAATTCAAGGCAGAGCCTGGGCGGCCGGCCGTCGTTCGGCGTGCCGATGCCGCACACTTTCCCGGCTCCAGTGTGCACGCCTCGCTCGCCAACGAAATCGGGCTGAGGATCGTGCGCGGCGACTATCCGCCGGGAACCATCCTGCCCAACGAAGCCAAATGGTCAGAGACCTTCGACGTCAGCCGCTCGGCGGTGCGCGAAGCCATAAAAATGCTGATGGCGAAGAGCCTATTGGCGTCACGCCCGAAGATCGGCAGCTGGGTCGAGCCGAAGGAGCGCTGGAACCTGCTCGATCGCGACGTGCTGGCCTGGTACGCGAC
>NZ_JAMYMD010000029.1:0-75090 GCF_040318335.1 Mesorhizobium sp. M1182 | reverse complement strand
GAAAGACCTGGCTGGCCTGCGCCTTCGCACGTCAGGCCGCCCGGCTCGACCATTCCGTGCTCTACCTGCGCATGCCACGTCTGTTTGAGGATCTCGCCCTGGCGCGTCTGGACGGCCGCTTTCCCCGTCTCATCGACAAGCTGGCTCGGGTGCAACTGCTCATCCTTGACGACTGGGGCACCCACAGCCTGACCGACCAGCCGCGTCTCGATCTGCTGGAAATCTTCGAGGAACGCTACCGCCGGAAATCGACGCTGATCACCGCGCAACTGCCAATCGCCCAGTGGCATGCCATGATCGGCGAGCCGACAATCGCCGAAGCCATTCTCGACCGGATCGTCCACAACGCCCATCGCGTCACCCTCGAAGGCGACAGCATGAGAAAACAGAAACCACCGCCGCTCTTGACCGACGCCGAAAACGGCGAAATCAATCGCAAATGAGTTCAACCAGGCAACCGAGGGCCGACCACATCCAGCTGTCCGCGACTTAGTGAAACTGCTGTCCGCGATTTAGCGGAACGACTGTCCCGTTTTTGCGAAATGCGCAGAAAAGGAGCTTGTTCCTAGCGGCGCAGCAATGATTGAGGATCTCGTCGTAGTCCTTGAATATACGGTTGGAGAGCCCCTTGTCATGAATTGCCGCAGGTTTTCGACTGGGTTCAGTTCCGGTGAGCGCGCGGCACGAACATCAGAGTGATGTTGTCCGGCCGCGTCACTTGCGATCCGGCCTGATCAGGATCAGCACCGCATGCGCGCCGTCGTCGGCGCTCCGACTGATCTCGGCGAGGTGCTCCCGCATCGCCGCGGTATCGCAATAGGGCATGCCCTTCCGGAGGCAGACGGGCCGCTGGTCGAACCAGTGGGGGAATTTCACACAGTAGCTTTGCCAATTGCTGCGAGTCCAGCAAGGCTCGGTAGGTGTCTCCAGTTCGGCGATGTCGCGAAGGCGCGCACCGAATTGCGCCGCAAGCTACCGCCGCCGCGTGACGAGTGCGGGAAGCCGTTGCAGTTGCTCACGCCGATGGCAGCGTGCAGGTCGGTCGGTAGTTGTAGCCGATTCAGGATAGCCCTCGTAGATCACCTGTTTCGAGCTGTGCCGGACCCGTGTCGGTAACGTTCATGCGTGCATGACCTTGTCTCCTGTCCTCGGGGGTAAGTTCACACGTAATCCGACATACTAGACGACGTTTGCAATTCGACGTAGGCGCAAGCTTGAGCGCAACGCCAATCGCCCGGGAGAGTCTCAGTATAGCCTTATCAAGGCCGCATTATGGTCATGAACGTTAGCATTATATCCCATATGAAATTTCTGGTTGTATTGTCAGAATTTCGTTAAGACGATAGATCTTCGTTTTATTGCCCGTGAGTGTCTTTGTAGATACTTATAGAGATTACTGCTTAACTGGAGAAACACATGAGATCGATGAGTCGCTACAAGGAAATACTGCGAACACACTCGGAATGGTTGAACAACTTACGCGCGACGACGGAGGCAGCCGAGTGACGACCGAAGCTCCCATTTCCACCGTTTCCGCGTCGACGGCAACGACGCAGCCGGCGCAGGGTCTTACCTACACCACGACACCGATCCAATCGCAGTATGATGGCCAGGTGATTGAAAATCTTGACATCTACGTCACCAACGGGGACGCGGTCACGATTACGCACGACAATGTCATCCTGCGCAATTGTCTTATTCATCACGTCGAAGGTGACGGGGTGGTGGTATCGGGCGCAAACGGCGTCACGATCGAGAACACCGAAGTCATCAACGCCGACCCGCCGGCGGGAATCGACCCCGAGACGAGCCCGAACATCAACAACATCAACGCAGAAAACGCCTCGAACTTGACCGTTCATAACACCACAGTGCGGGAAGGCTCGACTGGCATCTATCTCGTGAACTCGCCCGGCGCGAGTCTTTCACACGTCGATGGCTACGACTTCCATGGCCCAATGCCGCGCGGTCAGTTCGTCCAGTTCAACAACTCGGGTAATAGTTCGCTAACCGACTTCTATGCCGTAAACGACGCCGGCAGTTCGCATCCGGAGGACATCGTCTCGGTATATGGCAGCCCGAATACGACGATCTCAAATGGGGTGATCGACGGTAACAACTCTCAGACCGGAGTGGCCGTCATGTTCGAGAACGGATCGACCGGCGGCAGGGTGGATCACGTTGACGCCATCCATCAGGGCAATGGCGCGTTCTCTTCCTACGCGAGCGATGTGACCTTCGATCACACGAGGTCGTTCGACGGTATCGATGAGGATCAAGGCCGCGGGCTGCCCTCGTCGAATGGACTGATCTGGAATGTAAGCTCCGGTGGGGTCAGCATCCTGAACTCGAGCTACACCAACCCTGGCAATCCCAACAACATCATTTGGGACGCGTCAAAGGCGGTCGTGGCCGACGTGCACGAGGATCCCACGGCGACCCCAGTGGCACACGTCGATAACCAGTTCACCTGGGACTACGCAGCGGATAGCTCGACCGACACTGTCACGGGCGCGAACGTCACCCCGCCAATCACTGGCTCGACCGGGACCGAAACTGGGTCTGGAACCGGGATTGCCGCTCCTTCCGGCGGCACCAGCGATGGCACCTTGTACGGCACCGGCGGCGCCGATGTATTGCATGGAACCAGCGGCCACGCGATGATCGGCTATGGCGGCAACGACACTTACAATGTCGATAATGCCAACGAGAAGGCGGTTGAGGCTGTGGACGGCGGTAACGACAGTGTGATCGCCTCGGTGAGCTATGCGCTTTCGGCCGGCTCGGAGATCGAGCATCTCGCCACCAACAACCCGTCCGGCACGCAGGCGATGAGCACCACCGGCAACGAGTTCGCCCAGACCATCGAGGGCAATGCCGGCAACAATGTCATCAACGGCGGACTCGGCGCCGACGTTTTGACCGGTTACGGAGGCCACGATGCCTTCTCGTTCAATACGGCTCTTGGAGCCGGCAATGTCGACAAGATCACCGACTTCAAGCGCTCCCAGGACACTTTCCATCTCAGCGATACCGTTTTTGCCGGGCTTCAGTCGGGAGGGCTTCCATTCAAAGCTTTCTTTGTAGGTGCAGCCGCGCATGACAGCTCCGATCATATCATCTACAACAGTGAAACCGGGGCTCTCTCTTTCGACGATGACGGGGCCGGCGGCGCATCTCAAACGCAGTTCGCCACCCTCTCCCCACATCTGTCGCTCACCGCAGCCTCGTTCTTTGTGACCTGAAGGACTACACGGGGAACCAATATCCCGCGAGGGGCTGCCCTGGCAAATAGGGACTGGATCACAGTACCTCAAAGCCATGATCCCGAACCGAAGGTCAGCGTACCAAAAAGGGGAGCCCGGTTTCGGAGAAGATCACGCTCATGGAGTTCCATCCCGATATCATCGGGATGGAACAGACTCGAGTTGTGAGCTTTCCGTAGTTCACGCGGACCGAACCGAGGAGACTGGAGTTACAGACTTTCAGCACTCACCGGAGGGTACTAAATCAATATTCACAAGAATGCCCGTCTGACGCCGTGGCGTCGAGAGGAACTGGCTCGTTCGGCCATCGAGCGACATCTTTCCCAAGCCTTGCGGCGCAGGCCTATGGTGTGTCGAAGCGAGCCGGCCTGTGAAGCTGGTCGATGTAGATCGGCGTCGTTTTGAAGAGAACATGCTCTTCAACCGGTCCATTCGCGAGAACATCGCGCTCGCCGATCCGGCTATCCCCATGGAGCGGGCATCGCTCGCCGGCGTTCACGATTTCATCCTGCGACTGCCCGCGGGCTATAACGTGTCGACTGCGTCATTGCCGGCGCCTGGGTCGCCGGCGTCGCGCGACATGGCTTCTCATCGAACGGATACTCTGATCCTCGAAGCAGCGGACGCCTCGGCACTGAGACAAGTTCGTGTAATTCCGAGTTTATCCATGCGGCATTACGATCCGGTCGGATCGCTAAAGGCTCAGATCTGCGTAGCGGGTCGGGAACAGCTCTATCGTCACTGCGAGCGAGCCGCCGATTCCGCATATGCGCCGCGGCAAGCCTTATAGCCGCAGGAAACCGGTGTTTGCTTCTCTCCAGGCAAACGCGTCCGGTTGCGCCGCGGGAGCACCCGTCTGTCGGCCAACCTACAATTGACCGCCTGGCGGGCTGTCCCTCTCCTAACCAGCAGGAAGGCAGATGCGCGGGCATCCAGAGCCCACAGCCCCGCCTTTTCCACGCCAACCTACCCGATCGTACTTCGGTCTCGTCGACATCTTGCGCCATAGCGAGCCGTCGTAGCATGCCGTCAGGCCGCTTTGGGAACGGCCGACGGTAGCGCCGGCGGCTCGGGATAGGCCCGCTGTTACGGTCATCGTGCACCGGTATCCCCGAGGAAGGGCTCGGTTAGTCCGTCAGCGCGGGCAAGCGCGGCGGCACTCTTCTTGCGTTATCCAAGTTTCTGCGCATGGCCATTCAAACGGCCATAATGGGAGTCGGTGCGTACCTGGCTATTAACCAGGAAATCTCCGGGGCGCGTCCTGTTTGCGGCGTCACTCATTATGGTCGGGCGCTTGCCCCGACGAGATCATGCAATGGAAAAGTATCGCGTCGGCGCGCAGCGCCCATGTGCGCCTGGAAAGCATATTCCAGGAGAACCCGCCGATTGCCGGACGCCTGCCTCTGACGCCGGCCGTCCGGCGCGCCCTCCATCCCAGACGGGCTGCCGCGGTGCCGGCGCTACGTTCGGGCCGACGAGCGACGGCAGCAACTAGTCACGATTGCCGAGACAAGTCGCCAACCTCGCCGAAGCTGGCGAAAAGCTGCACGTTGCAGATGACGTGCTCAACCGACCGAGCGCGCACCGCGGTCCGGGAGCGTTGTCGGCTTTAAGGTACACACGATAGGAGCCGTCGGTTCGCGCCGGCGAAACCTTGATGGAGATCATCCCTGATGACGACACTTGACCGTCCGGCGAAGAGTCGCCTGTCGACATCAACTCATCAACAATGTTGCCGAGGGCCTTCCTGCCGAGATGCGACTGCCTTCGTTCAAGGCTCGCTCGACGCCGGTCGCGATCGGCGAGGTGCAGACCGTTGCCGGCGGACGCGCCCCATGAGGAAGTGACGCGTGAGCCCTACTACGAATTGAAAGGTTCCGTGCAGGTCTCTCAGTTCCCCGAACAGGTCCGCGAGAAACTCAGGCCCGGTATGCCGGGATCAGGATAGACCGCAGAGACGAGGAACGGTCAGAACGACCAAAGCAACCATTCTAAGGATTTTGCCCAGGAGGACCAGAGTGGACGTGGCCCGTGTCGCCGAATCCATTCCCGGGACGCGCGCCATGCGATGCGGCAATAGCTTGCGAGTTTAAGCTCGTGCCAAGCAACAGAGCAATGGATGGAGGTGTTACAACAGCAAAACGCCCGGCGTTCTTTAGAAATTCTCGACGCGCCTGTTCTTCCGGCACCTGGCTGTCTGTATTTCCTTTGGAAGACTTCCCGCTCTTCATCGAATGTACTCCTATCCTTGTGTAACAACTCCAACGCTCTAACTTGACATATGCCTTTTGTGAAGACAAGGCGCCATCAAGATACAACCAGGAAATTAAGTATTACTACACTTTTGACCCGAGATCGCCGTCAAGGAGGATGCTGGTTGCGCGGCGTCCAAAGTCGAGCGGACTCCGTCGGCCCCAGCCATCGCCATGTAGGAGTCGCCACATACCCCACAGCGAATTGCCGACCAGGCGCAATGGAACGCCGAGGACGGGATGGTACAAGGGGAAGACGCGCCGCCAGTGTTGAAAGCGAACCAAGGGACGCCGCACATATTGCGCCGGTGCTATGACGCCAAAGAAGTGACTCAAGGCCAAGAGTTGAGTATCGAACGCATTCCGCGCATTCTGATCGGGCAAGGATGTTCGGAGCTCCGCCCAATCCAGCTTATGCTGCTCCGCCAGCCGTGCCAGATCATAAAGGTGGCGAAAGTCGGTCCTTCCGCGCCAGTAGTCCGCCTCCTTGATGAGATCATGCATGATCCAGTGGAGGGCCCTAGACTGTGGGGCGGGGATTTTCGCCCTAAGCCCGTGACGGCGGGCAAGCCTCGGGGGCTCGCGGTCAATTTCCCGGTACGGCCGGAGCTCCAGGAGACCGACATCTTGCGGGCGCGCCATGCCACCAGCGACCGTCACTTCGGCGTAGCCAAGCTTGGCAAGACAAGCCCGGGCAGCCCCTTCTTTTGTCGTTTCCACAGCCAAGTCGAGATCGCTCATGATTCTGTCGGGAACCCTGCCGCTCGACGAAAGGAACAAGGGAACGGCCCCTTTGAGCAGGACCGGAACGACGCTCCCCTGATTGAGGGCAGCAACGGCTTCGTTCAGCTGCCTGCGCAAGCGCAAATTGCGTTCCCGGTTGCAGCCGTAAATGAACTGAAGATACTGGCCCACCCCTTCGGGGAGCCGGTCAAGCTGGCCCGTGTGCGCAAGAGTGGCGCACAAGACGGGCGTAAGCAGAGTGTGGTTGGCGAGTGCAATTACCGCCAGCCAGTCGGCCGTTACCACCAGGCGCCCGTTAAGTCCCGCGATCAGGGCCTCGAACGCATCCCTGGTAGGCTTCATCGGCACGCCGCCTTCAGCAGTTCCAACCCGTCACCCAATTTGGCATAGGTCAGGCAAAAGCCCTCTGCCGAGCGGATGACTTGGCAAAGAGCGTCGAATGCAGTGCTACTTAGCTCTTTATTCCGCGCAAAGGCGCCGTTCAGCAAGCCACCCAGGATCTCGCTCGGGTCGATCACGCGCAGGGAAGGTTTGGCATCCTGTGTCCGACAGAGCAAGACCACCCAGCCCACGGGCCGGGGAACGGTAGGGACATGATCCCTAGGCACAAGAAAACGCACACGCCTGCGATCGGGACGCCGGTAAACCCGAGACCTGCCGAGTTCGGGGAAATATTGTCCGAGAATGGACCATGATCCCGATTTGACTGAAGGCGCAAAAGCAAGGCCGATACTCTGTCCGGCCGAGTCGAGAAGTGTCACATCGTCTGCCGCGAAGCCAAACCCCGCGTGGACCAGCGCCAATGTCAGGGTCGTCTTGCCCGAGCCAGGGTTACCACAAAGGAGGAGCGTGCGGCCGTTCTTGAACAGCGCCGCCGCATGCAGGGCGAGTTCATATTCACTGTGCCCAAGCACTTCGGCCAGCAGTTGCCCTTTGACCATAATCGGTATCTGGTCTCGACCACAGGAATTAGTCCAGTGGCCATCCCGGAACAGGTGGATCCGCTGCCCACGCTCAACCAGATGGAATAGGACGTCGACGGCCCTGTTTCGAACTTCGAGATGCTGAAATACGGTCGCGGCCGGAAAGGCGACGGCAGCCGGATACAGTATGCGCACACACACGCCTGGAACAGCAACGACCTGGCAGATATGTTGATGAGCTGCGGTTGGGCACGGCGGTGGAGCAGGCTGGATTAGGCCGAGCCGTTCCCAGTCTTGAAGGGCAGCCTCGACATAGCCATAGGCCTCTTGCCTATCAACGCCACGGGCTGCCATCTCGCCCAAGATAGCCTGGACCGGCACGCCTTCTTCAAGCGAGCGCCAGATATCCGCCGCAGTGTCATTGAGCGCAAAGACTACCCCCTGCGTTGAACTGAGCAGGATGTTTTGCCCTTTGATGCATGCAAGCCGACCTTGGGGAACTAACCTCGCCGTAGCGTACTCTACAAGGGGAGGCCCCGCAGTTCGGTCAGTGGTTCGGGTTTGTTGCGGGCTCACAGAAGCCGTCATCCTCGTTTGTCTGGGCGTGGAGATCGTTCGATTCGAGTGGAACTCACGACCAGAGAGACACGATCTTCATGGCATTCCCCCTCCGCTCCCAAAGCGGTAACTTGCCAACGCCGTTGCCGTGCGGGCACTTTTGCTTGAAGTCGCAGGTTATGCATTGAGCGGTCGCTGTTTTTCGCCCTGATCATCGCTTGCATTCAGTTGTTCTGTAACAGCGCCTTTTGTAGTAGAGCCGCACCTCTCATGGTGTCGAGCCTCACCCAAAGTCGTATTCAATTTATACCGAAGAAGAGGTTCGCTTTTTCCGAGTGGGGTGTCGCTTGGCAGTTAATCGATGGGTCGTCGGCCAGCCGCCACTCCTTGCAAATCAATCACTTGCCACATAAATCGGCAAAGTTGGGCTAGACGGCGTTTCGCCCCGTCCAGATGCGGGGGATGGTCAGAAGCAGGATCTTTACGTCGAGCCAGACCGACCAGTTGTTGACGTACCACATATCGTGTTCGACACGCTTGATCATCATGTAAACATCAGGCGTCGCGCCGCGCCAGCCATTTATTTGTGCCCAGCCGGTGACCCCCGGCTTCACCTTGTGCCGAGCCGGATAAAGAGAGATGATCTGGCTGTATTCGCTGTCATGCGCGAGCGCGTGCGGCCGTGGGCCTACCAACGACATGTCGCCCTTCAGCACGTTCCATAGCTGTGGAATCTCGTCGATACTAAACCTTCTCAATATGCGCCCAACGCGGGTGACGCGGGGATCGCCCCTGCAGGCTTGATGGACAATGGGCCCGTCCTCCAGGATCGTCATCGTTCGGAACTTATAGATCTTGAACGTGCGGCCATTGAACCCGGCCCGACGCTGACAGAAGAGCACCGGCGCCCTGGATTCGAGCGCAATCAGCGCCGCAACAACGGCCAAAGGGGGCAGAAGAAATGGGAGGGCGACAGTGGTCAGCACAAGATCGAAGAGCCGCTTCATCAGGAGCTGAGGCGCCGTCAGGGGCGCGCTTTGCAATTCTATCGCCCTCGTCCCCCCCAGGTTGACGACGGGTCGCTTCAAGAGTGCGCTAACGACGTGGTCCGGTAGGAGCCTTACGGGTACCGCGACCACGCAAAGGTGGGCCGTGATTTTCTCAATCAGGGATATGTCAGCCCAACTGACAGCAAGGACTATCTCGTCGACCGAACGCCGACGCACATGTTCAATGAGCTTATCCATACACTCAAGGAGCGAGCTCTCGCTGGATGCAGCAGGCAATGTAATCGTTTGGCAGACCTGGCATCCGGAAGCCTCGATTGCCTGGACAACGCCGCTTGGCACGCGCACGTCCGATTGCGTTACGATCACTACTTGCGGTTTGGCAAGCATGTCCGACCTGGTCAGCGAGGCAAACAGTCGTCCGGCGCCAAGGCGCACGAAGATGATGCCGCCAAGTCCCGTCACGAAGAACAGCATGAGGGCTTGGCGCGAAAACATGTCTCCCACCTTGAGTGCAAGCGCCACAACCGACAGGCAAAGAAAGACCGCCGTCCAGATCAGCGCGACCTCCTTGATCTGAGAGGCCAGCGACCGCAGCTCGGAACTCAGATACAGGCCGCGCGCATATGCGGAAGTCGAAAAAAGGGCGGCTACAACAACACCGAGCCCGAAGTTCCGGCCGTACTCGCCGAAATGTCCGAAACTCACAAGATCATATACCATTCCCGAGCCGATGCTGAGCAGCACGACGGACATTGCCTCGAGAAGCGGAGACGACTGCAGAAGAACATTGACCTTGAGGGGCGCGTTCCACCGCGGTGCGTTTGACGTGGCGCCCGCACGGGGGCCTTCATGAAGAAGTGCCATGACGTTCACCTGCGTTCGAAGCCGCATTCATCGACCAACATCGGACGACCCCCCTCCTCTGCTGAAAACCACCGGAGTGCCCAGCGTGACGTGGCACCCCTCGCCTGCGATCATTGCCCCTTCACGCGAAGTTCGATTGCGGTGGCTGCGGTAGCACGGGGAATGGCCAGAGAATGGCAGCGACACTGCGCGAATCCAATTCGGCATAAGCTCTAACCCCAAAGGGTAGAGCCGGCGGACACACCGACCTTCCTTGCCCGCTTCCGGCGCCTGTTAGTCTTTCGAGTACCTCGAAATGATATGCTCTCGCGCGCAGGCCTGGAGCGGCGGACGCTCCGACGGAAGCGACCGGTTCGAAACTGCCGCTCTTTCTCTTTTTTTGGGCACCGCTGAGCGCCGAACCCGAAACCGGGTCTCATTTTAGGGCCTGATCGTCTAGGCGAGCGCCATAGCATCGGCGGCGATCCGTCGCAGCTGGAGCTTGCGAACGTGGAGGCGTGGGAGCGGCTGCATGCCGATCGTGGCTAGGATGTGATCCCAACGGTAGACCCAATCGTGCATCTCCAGGCAACGGACCGTACTTGTCCGGCGCAACAATTCCGTACGGCAGGGGTTTGCGTCGAGTTCGCCAATTACGTCTGCGATATGGCTCGAGTCTGGTGATACCTCGATCACTGCGTCTGGCCAGTCGAAGTGCGCGCCGAATTCGGCGCATTGCGGCGCGGTCCCAAGCATGACGGCGCCCCCCGCGGCCCCTTCGAAAAGACGGGCAGGCAGCACCTGCTCGCCGGCAACCGTGACGGCCTTCGAGTTTGCAAGCGTCGCTGGACTGAAAGCCATGAAATAGCGCGTGCGCCTGATGATATTGGCGAGCAGCAAACGATGCTCATGCCACGCCTTCACCCGGGAATCTGTGCTTGCGAGCGTGTCGTAGAGATAGAAGAGGTCCCGCTCTTCGGCCAGCTTCAGAAGCTGTCGGTGTATCTTCGCGGCTCGGTTCCCGATCGAGTATACGTCGATCACGCGTTTGACCGGCGATAGGTACGGCGTTGCAATGAGGCCGTCGACGGCCGTGGCAAGGAAGGAACAGGGCGTGCGGGTGTATTGAGGCAGGCGAGGTATGCACGCGCTGTGCAACAGGAACACGTGGTCGAACTGGTCCAGGAGCTTCAGATATCGGCGGTCCTCTTCGAGAGTGCTCGACCAGAGCTCGAACAGATACGCGACAGCAACCTTGCATCGGCGGCGCCAGTCGTGGATCCGAGACAATTCTACAAGGCTTTGCGGACTCCAGGCGACGAAGAAGAACAGGTCATAATCTTGCGTGAGCCGAACATGCTCAATGCTTGGCGCATTCATTAACCCCAGCCCTTTGCGAAACGCGTTTGTCAGTCTGTTGAAGTCACGCTGGACGTTGTGAGGGTCGTGCTTTGGCAAAATGGCGTGAAAGCGTCTCGTTAGGTAGTTGTCGATGCCAGGGGCGATCAGATCGGCATCCTCGCATTCGGCAACGATACGGCAAAACTCATACGCCGACGCAAAGTGAGCCCGGTCCTTCGCATTGAATTCAGAGGCAACCAGTGTACGTCTCTTCAAGGAATTCTCCCGGCACTTGTCATTCGACTTTCAACTATTCGGCCGCCGCAGGTTGGCCCGGCGCATAGTGCTCCAGTGCCGGGAGGGGTTGCCGACCCAGGATCATGTCTGCTGCCTTTTCCGCGATCATAAAGACAGCGGCCGAAGTGTTGGCCGAGGGAACGGAGGGCATAATGGAAGCATCAACGACCCGCAGGCCCTCGAGGCCGTGGACCCGCAACTGGTCGTCCACGACAGATTCAACACTAGCGGATGGGCCCATCCGGCACGATCCGCACAAATGATAGGCTGTCAGCCCGGTTTCGCGGGCAAACTGCAGCCGGTCGGCGTCGTCCGTTGTTTTCGGGCCGGGAAGCTCTTCCGTGCAGTTGTAGCGCCTGAGCTCGGGGGCCCGAAACAGCTGCTGCACAGTCTTCATGCCGTTGATGACGACCTGTCGGTCCTGATCATCGGCGAGATAGTTGGGCTGGATCAGCGGCGCTTGTGACGGATCTGCCGAGACCGCCCGAACATGTCCGACGCTCTTCGGTCGCAACTGATAATAGCCAAGCTTGATGACCGGCAACCGCCGCGCGCCGCCGTGATCGGTATAATTGCCCAGGGCAAGGTCAAGCTGGATATCGGGGGTGGAGTGAAGATCCCGCGAGTTGACGAACCCGTAGACGAGCGACGGGCTGACGGCGAGAAAGTTCGGGCGGCCCAGCATCCATTTCGCTGCCTCGCGCAGGAGGGCGAAGCCGTGTCCGCTGACCGTTTCGATGCCCTCCACCCGGGCGATCAGGTGGACTATGTAGTGGTCCTGAACATTTGCACCGACACCGGGGGATTCGTGCACAACCGGAATTCCAAGGCCGGAGAGCATTCTCGCAGCACCCACGCCTGACAGCTGCAGCAGCTTTGGTGAGTTCGCCGCGCCAGCGGAGAGGATCACCTCTCGACGGGCCTTCACACAGCTGGTGGGATGACCCGGCCCCCCTCGTCCATATCGAACGCCGATGGCACGCTTTCCCTCGAACAGGACGGCCGTGGCCTGCGCGTTCGTGCGGACGTCCAAGTTCTTCTTTCTGGCGATCGGCCGTAGGAAAGCCCGCGCTGCGCTCACGCGCCATCCGTTATCGATATAGCGCTGATAGTAGCCCACACCGGCCTGGCTTGCCGCATTGTAGTCGGGATTACGCGGGATGCCGGCATTGAGCGCGGCCTCGATGAATGCATCACATAGTGGATGTCGCCAATCGCAATCTGTAACTGGAAGCAGTCCGTCCGTCCCGCGGTAGAAGGGATCGCATGCCCCAAGCCTCCGCTCGGTTCTCTTGAAATAGGACAGCACGTCGGCGTAGCCCCAGCCTCGATTGCCCTGGTGGGCCCACTCGTCGAAGTCTGCAGCCGCGCCGCGGTTGTAGTTCATCCCGTTAATTGCGGTCGAACCGCCTAGTGTCTTGCCCTGCGACATCGGAATAGAACGGTTGGCCGTCCCCGGACTAGGCTCCGTGTCGAACTGCCAGGCATATTTCGGATTCGAGGATGTCTTGTAGAGTCCCGCCGGAATGTGCAGAAGGATGCTGCTGTCGGCCGGGCCCGCCTCGAGCAGGCAGACCATATTGGTCCCATCAGCCGCCAGACGATTGGCCAAGACGCAGCCTGCCGCCCCGGCTCCGACGATCACATAGTCAAAGACGTCCGCTTCAACCGACATCGCCTCGCGCTCCGCTTATTACCAGCTTCAGAGAATGGCAGGGAATCCGGCCGATGGCACTTTGCCCATCGGAGTTAAGCCTTATGAAGGGCTTTCGCGGCGGCCAGAATGGAGAGATGGTGTGCGAAGTGCTGTGCGTGCATAAGCCTGCCGCCGATGTGCATTCTTCGCGAACCTGCGCCGCTGGCGCACAGGGGAAGAATGGGGATGCCTGACGACAACCTGACCGAAGAAGCCGCCTTGCCGAGAGGTAGGGTTTATCTGCATCGCGTTGGCCACCTCGACGTCTCCGCACAAGCCGAATCGACGTTTGGCACCCGAACTGGGCGGGCTGATAAATTTCATGTTGCGCGGCCGGCAGTCTCTTGAACCCCGGCGCCTTAATCGGCGCCGTCTCCTTGCCGGGCTGCTAGCGCTGCCTGCCTCGGGTGCCGTCGGTGCAGCGGTGCCTCTGGCCCAGGGGCGATCGGGCGATAAATGGTTCGGGGGTGCCGTCTCCCTTGCGCGTCCAAGTGGACCCGTGCTCACGCGCGCGGATGGGCAGATCATTGAAAACCTTGACATTTACGCCCCCTATGGCAACGGGATCACGGCACTCCATCAGGGCGTCATCGTACGCAGCTGCCGCATTCGTCATGCCATGGGCAGCGGAATATACGCCCGCGGAGCCGCCGGAATACGCTTGCAGGATCTCGAGATCGATCATGTCGGCGTTCCCCCGGTGACCGAACCAAGCCAGAACCGCAACAACATAGAGCTGGAAAGCTGCCCCGATGCGATCATCATCCGTGTCAAGGCGTCCCGCGGCTCCTCCAATATCTATGTCTTCGACTGTCCAGGCACCCAGATGAGCTTCCTCGAACTCCACGACGCGCGCGGGCCGTTCCCCCGTGGACAGAATGTGCAGTTCGACCGCTCTCCGGATACGAGCCTGGAAGAATTCTCGGCCGAGAACGGTCCCACCTCCTGGACCGAGGACAACATTTCCGCCTTTCACTCGGATCGCTGTACAATTCGACGTGGACTCGTCTTCTACAACAACAGTCCCACGGGCGCTGGCGTCATGCTGGAGGGAAGCTTCAATTGCCGGGTCGATGACGTCGATGCCGTTCAACAGGGCAACGGCGCCTTCTCGGCCGTTCCGCAGGGCAAGGTCGGCAGTGGCGGTTGTTCGTTCAACCGCTGCCGGAGCCGGGACACCTACAATGAGCCACGGGACGGCAGGGACGCCCCGACATCCAACGGCCTGTCGTTCCATACCCGGATATCAGAAGGCGCTGAAAAGCACAGTGTTAGGGACTGCTGCGTCTACGCGCTCGCCAGTCCCCGCAACCTCATCTGGCAAAGGGCGGCCGTGCATGCCGGTTGGTCCATCGAGCGCAAGCCATTTGATCCCAGACCGCCATTGCGGCTTGCCTTCAACTGGCAGTGAGCAGAGATCCGATGTGGCCCTATCGACGACGGCGCCAAAAGAGAAGCAGGTCTGACAGCATTGACCGCGACGGCGACATCCCAAGCGTCCAGAGAGGCGCTGATGCAAGAATCATGCGTCCCGTCGTCGTGCTCGTATCGATAGGTGTGTCGACGATGCGAAGACCGACATGCTTGCTGCCAAGCCTTTCGATGAGCGCCAGCACTTCGCGGGTTGTGCGCGCAACACGGTACGGCTTCGTGACCGCAATCACGTCTCCTTTCCTGACACATGCGATCGCCCTCTCGAGCTCCGGCGTCGAACCGAATATGCCAGTCTTCTCGCAGAAGAACTTCTCGGCTCCCAAGCGGGCAAGATAAAGCTTTTGCGCCTCCAGCCTGGCAGCGGGTTCGAAGGTGTTGATACGACAGTAGCCGATGATCATCGCAATCCCCAATCGTAAGAAGCTTTCAGCGAGGGTCCAAGGTGCCCGAGGAAGCCGCTGACGATCTGCGAGCCTGAATGCCGCTGCGGCTCGGCAGTCCCTTTGTCATCTCCCATGTCCGCAGAGATCCGCGAGCTCGAGATATTGCTTTGCGACTCCCTGTGCATCGAACCGTCCCACCCACTGGCCGGCACCTGCCGACAAACGCGACCAAAGGTCATCATCGTCCAGCACAGCCTTCAGCGCTGCGGCCATCGCCTCGGCCTGTGGTTCGACCACTGCCCCATTCACGCCATCCGCGAGCAGATCCCGGCTGAGCCTTGAAGACCCGACGATGGGCGTGCCGGTGGCGATCGCCTCCATCACCGTTGCCGAGGCGACAGGGACCGTATAGCGCGTGGGGAAAGCGGCGACGCGAACGCGGCTGTGTAGTTCGCGAACGCGTGCTCCCTCTGCCATCCCGAGAAGGACCACGTGCCCCCGTATCGCTTCAGGAAGAGCGTCGACCGCCTTCGTCACCGGTCGTGTGATGTCACCCGTCAGGTAGAGCCGTACGGAAGGGTCGTTGAGGGCGCCGAATGCCCGGATCGTCGCCTCTGGCACCTTGTAGGGCGACGTGCCGGCATGGAGGATTGCCCGCTCGCGCTCTGCCAGCCCACGAGACGCATATGACTGGCGATCGATGCATTTGGGAATTTTCAGGATTTGGTCGCTTGGCAGCCCAAGATCTCGCACCAGTTCCTCCTGAAGCTCGGTCGTGGAGGCGACGACGTAGTGGCAGCGCCGCATGCTCGCGCGTCGAATGGCTCGCCATACTGCCGCAAGCGGCCCTTTCCGCCTCTCGAGATCGTGAACGACCTGGACGATCGTGCCACGCAGCGGTAGCGGCACCGTCTCGCTGTGGATGACAAGGTCCGGCCGGAACCGATTGATGATACCGATCGCCCGCAGCCATGCCGCGACTGAGGCCGGTCCGGTCAACCGCGTGCGGCTCAATCCGATTATCGGCAACTTGAGGCGAGGCGAAAGAAGTCGCTGGAATTTCGCGCTTTCGAAGGTGCCGACCACGATCTGCACCTGGTGCCCCAGTTCGAGCAACGCCTGGGCAAGTGCCACAATGAAGATGCTCACACCATCAGGTGAATCCAAAGGTTCGCGCCGGGTCAAGACAATGCGCATTCGATCGAACCGTGACAACAGGTGCCTGCGGGCGGCCGCAGCCTCCAGTGGCACCGTGTTTCAGCAATGGAAGCAAAAGAGGACCTCGCCGAAGTATGCGAGGCGGCAGGATCGATCCTCGAGCAAATGGGGAGTACCCCGGCCCGCACTGCGCTTGTTGACGCGTGAAGCTTGGTCTGCCCTATGGGCCGCCCTGGTCGGTTCCTGCCAGCCCATGTTCCGGCCCACCTCACGACACTGCCGCTAAGGCCCGGATCGGGCGCCTGACCAGGGGTTCATAGATGGCCATCAGCCGATTGAAGTTTGCTTCGGGCGTGTACCGCTCCTGATAGGCGGCATAGGCCCTGCCTGCCACTTCCTGCAAGGCAGATCGGTTTGAAAGCGCCCAGCGCACCTGATCGGCCAACGCGCCGGCATTGCCGACAGGAACGACAAGGCCGGTGACGTCTGGCTCAACGACCCCCTTGATCCACGGCAAATCCGTGCAGATGACCGGCAGCCGGCTTGCGAAGGCCTCGATGACGGTCATGGGAAACAATTCATAGCCTTTCGACGGAAAGAGCAGGAATGCTGCAGCCTGCATCTCCTTCAGCACCGTGTCGCGCGACTGACGCCCGAGATATTCCACGCGCTCGCCCGCAGACTGCTCGACGAGCGGAGCCAACGGCCCGTCGCCGATGATCCGCAGCGGATAGTCGATCTCCTTCCACGCCTCGAGCAGCGTGGCCACTCCCTTGTGGTGCTCATCCAGTCGTCCGACGAACAGCCCTCCATTGCGACGAAGGTCACCGAAGATCGGCGGCCTGGCAACCGCATTCGGCTTGACGACGATGCGTTCGGCCGGCAGGCCGCCTTCCACAAGCTTGTGCCTGGCCCAGTCGGTAAGGGCAATGAAGCGGTCGACCTTGCGGGACCAGGTGCCGGCCCGCTTGTGAAACTCGACCATTGCGGCGACGGCGAGCGTGCCCGCCAGGGAATTCCTGTAGACCTTCTTCGGAACAGTCCACCAGCAGGCGTGGCGGAGACTTCGCTCCCGAAGCCTCTCATCGGGATAAAGCAAGGCGCTGGGACAGAGAATCCTGAAATTGTGCAAGGTCATCACTGATGGCACGCCGGCCTCGCGGCACGCATCCAGGATGGAGGGGCTCAGGAGAGGAAAGAAATTGTGGATATGGACGACATCCGGTGAAAATTCCGCCAATTTTCGGGACAGGGTCCGCCGTGAATGAGGGTTGTAGATGACCCCCACGGCGCTAGAAATCTTCCGCGCGACCGACACGATATCGTCATTCGTGGCGGAGAACAGCTCGACGTCGACCCCATTCTGCTTGAGGCACGCGAGCTCCTCCCGAACCACGCTGTCCTCTCCGGCCCTTATCTGGTAGAAATTATGAACCATTAAGACGCGCATCGCAGTCCGCCACGTCCGAATCTCAATTCGGCATCCCGGACGCCGGTGGCGACGACGCGACGGCTCCGGAAAAGTCGACCTTTGGCAAAACGACCTCCACAACGTCGCCGGGCGCAAGCCCGAGATCTTCGCTGCCAGGGAGCGTCTCGGCGCCCTGCTCTCGCTTTCTATGCACTGTTATCTCGGGCCGACCCGCGGCTATCAGCAAGGTGGATTGCGCTTGACCTGTAAGCGCCAGCTTCTGCGCAGTACCCTCAAGACGCGCCGAGGTCTGGGCCAGATTCATATAGGCCTCCTGTAGCTCTCCCAAGGCCGCGATTCGTCGTTCACTGTCGATCTTGTTCATCTGTCTGACATATTCGCCGCGCTGGCGCTCGATGTTCGATGCCTGGACGATCGTATCGAGCAGTTGGGTTGATGACATAAGCGCCGCTCGACGGGCTTCAGATAGGCGCGTGGTCGCCGCCAGGCCCTTCTGAAACAGCGTCCTGACTCTCTCGTAGTCTTCGGTGTCGGCCTGGCTTCCCTCTTCGTCCTTCTTCTTCTTTTCAGACAGGAGCCCCAGTTGCAGGTTAGCCTCCTCGACAAAACGTCGCAGAAGCTCCTTGTCCTTTTCACTGTCTGACTGACGAGCTTCGATATGCGCTGTTGCCGTTTGCTTCAATCGTTCGGCGAGCGCCTCAGGCACCGGTGCGTTCTCGACATGTTCGACTTCTTCGCCGAGTTCGGTGCGAAGGCGCCAAATGCGAACCTGTTCCGTTGCGAATTGCGCCCATAGGGCTTTGTACTCGGAACGGAAATCGGCCGCTTCCATGAGCGGATTGGCGATGCGAACCTGGGCAGCGCTGTAGCCACCCGCAACCGCCACAGACTGTCGGACGGTCATACCCGGCCGGAAGATGTACTCTCCCGGCCTGGCCACATCACCATAAACATAGATGGGCCGGTATTCGGCAAGCGAAACGAAGACCTGGTCCGTCTGGATCAGCTGCGTTATTTCACGGCCGTCCTCGGTCCCCCGCCGATACGGCTTGCTGGCGAGACTGCCAGCGATTATTTCCTGCGCTTGTTGAACGGAAAGGCCGCTGATTTGAACCGCTCCAACCAGCGCCAAGTTCACCTCGCCGTCCACTCCGATCAGCAATCGCTGCCTGAAATCCGGAATACCAGGGACCGATACTTCCAGGGTATCTCCGGGCTTTAGCTTGTAGTCGGCAAGTGCCGCTGTCGGAATCAGAGCGATGGCGCCAGCAAACGAAGCGAGGCGGGTCGAAGCCATGGTCATCGACAGCGCCGACAACAAGGATCTCAACAGCTTCATGGGTCCCCCAACGGGTTGCCCCCGTATCTCTACGGGCGACTTATTACGTGTTTCTCCGGCGCGGGCGAACCTGCGCAAGTGGATGGCCCTACGCTACCAGAAGAGGCATAGCCGAGGCCGAGGCAAAATGGCTGGCTCGCTGGCTCTTTCGAGGCACTCCTGATGGAACCGGCACGGCGCCGCCGCATGAGCGGGCACATCAGTGGACGGCTCCCCTGCTCCTGCCGCGCCAAAATCGTACAACGCGATCCCTTCTACCGAGACCGATAGCCTGCCCTATGTCGGGAGGGCCGCATCCATGTTCGTTCCGATGTATGAACAAGCGCAATGCTGTGTTCGATCCGGTTCAACTGGAGGAAGTTCCACAGCCAAGGCCGGAACGCTGGCGCGAAGCGCAATCAAATAGCCGTATGAGAAAGCAATTCCCACAATCTGTAGAGGGCTCTCCAGGGCCGGATTGACGAACATGGCGAGGAAAATCGTGATGAAGACCGTGGACGCATGATTGCGAACACCGCGTGGCAGTCGATTTGGCGGGAAGGCCACCGAAATGGCAGACACGATCAAAATGAAACCAATGACCCCCGTCCGCAATATGGCTTGAAAGAACGAATTGTGAATTCCTGTCGAGAGTATCTCAAGCATTCTGGCATGCGTAATATTATGAGTGTCGGGAAGAAAGGTAATATCCTCGAATCCGGGAAACTCGTATCGCCATCGGACAGATTCCGTCCCAAATCCGATGCCAAACCCGTATGTATCCGCAACGGATACGAGTGCGTCCGAAATGAACGCGAGTCGGATCCCGGAGTTCGGGTCCAGAGCAAAGGTTTGAGGTATGAAGTTGAGCCCGACGGCATAAGCCGAAGTCAGTGCGGTCGCCAAAGCTGCGGCCATCAACCGGCCGGGCACGCCAATCAGAATGACGATCGTCGTGACCGCAAGCACCTTGAACTGAGCCAAGGGGCTGGCGAGGGCTATTCCCAAAAGGAGCAAAATGCCGCCGTATCGGCGCCAGTCGTTCGTCAGAAAAATACCGCCTGCAATGAAAAACACGGCGATGACCATGTTGTTGATCAGCGCACCATAAAGAATCACTATCGCGGCTTGCCCAGATGCGCGCGGATATTGCACGTCCTGCTGAAACATCACCGCCGGCGCGACAACGAGAGACAGGAACAGGAAAACGGGTGCACCAAAAAAGGCATTGCCGCTCATCAGCCTGCGGCGGAAATAAGCCTTGGACCCCCATGCGACGGCGAAGAATCCAACAATCGGGACGATTTGCCTTGTGACTGCTTCTTGAAGGAAGTGAACCTGCCAGGAATCCGGCATCAGCCTGTATCTGGACAGCAGGGCAATGAAGAGGCAGAAGGCGGTGTAGACCGCGAGCAGACGAGGCGGCACCGTCTGCCGCAGCAAGGCATAGGCCAGACAGACACCGACCGGGACCACTATGAAGAAAAGGCCAAGCAGGCGCAGGGATATTGCGAGGGCGCAGGCCAGCCAAATGCCCGAGAGAAAGAGGGTGTAGTCGAGCACGTCAGGGGAATGGCTGCAAACGAGGTCGACCGGCTTTGAACCCTTCCTGCGTGACAATGTCGCTGGCGAGGTCATGGCCTGTATTCCCGGTTAGGACTGAAAGCCGCACGGTTCATCCTGGTCAAAATTACTGCCGAGAGTTTCTCTGCAGGGATGATGCGCAGGATTCCCTCGAGGTGATCGGCGAAAGTGCGGCGTGCTTGCAGCACCAAAAGGACCTCGTTGATGACGCCCATGGCAGCTTCCAGATCAGCGGTGCGGTCGATGCTGTGAAAATCAACTACTATACAACTGTATTCTTGCTGCAGATGCTGGAGTGCAGCGGAGATGGAGAGCGAGGCATTCAACTCGGAGATTGACCCCGTGGGCCTGAGAACCAGAACTTCCAGCCCTTCCTGATGCGCGGGAATGATGGCAAACGCCCTGGCGAGCTTGCGACCTGGCTCCGCGTTCAGCATTGGCTGGTCCATCGATGGCTTTTGCCAATTGGCATCAATGAGCAGTGTCTTTTGCCCGGTCGCCGCAATGAGCCTTGCGAGATGAACCGCCACCGTGGAGCTTCCGGACTTGGCGAGGGGTGAAGCAACGCCGATTACAAATCCGCCTTGGCGGCCCTGAACTCCGCGCATACGGCTGGCAATTTTGCTCAGCGAGCTGTGAAGCTCGGGAGCGTCCTTTGAGTAGACGGGCTGCAAAGACTGCTCGCATGGCCCCACAACATTCCACCTGCGGCGGGGAATTCTGCGTATCCCTACAATCCGATCAAGGCCGGTCGACCTGTGCACATCCTCGAGCGTTATCAGGCGGTGGTTCATTGCTTGCCTGATCAATGCGTGACCAACGCCGGCAACCCCACCGGCCATAACGGAGAGGGCTACCATCAGGACCGTTGGCGGCCAACTGCGTTGGCGAGGCGGTTCGGCCGCCGTGATGACCCTTGCGCTCGGGATCAGCGACGAGGCGCTAAAATCGGAGAGGGTCCGCTGCAGAAGGGCATTGTAAAGCGAGCGATAAACCTCGGCCGCGCTCTGCTGCTCGCGGAAAAGGACTCTTGCCCTCTCCGCAGATTCAGGGTCCGGTTGGAGTTCCTTCAGTGATTCGGTCACAAAAGCCTTTTCCCGAAGTTCCGCCAGCCGCTTGTGCAGATCAGATGCTTCTTCCGCGCCAGCCGCCTGCCGGCGCTCGCGCTGATTTCCGATGTAACCGTCGGCGATCGCGTTCGCGAGCATGGCGGAGAACTGAGGATCGGAAGAGGTGACCCCGATCTCGACGGCGCTGGAGGAACCCATCTGAAGAACGGAAAACGCGCGCCTCACAAGGACCATCGCCTCATCCCGAATATTTGGCTCCGCCGTCGGCAGTTCGGTGCCGAAGAGAGACGCCAATTGGCCCTGCACATAGCTGGTTATCCGGGTGCGCAAGCTGTCATCCGTCACAAACTCTTCGTCTTCCCCTAAGCCAGTGTGGTCAACAACGCGTCCGACGACTTCGTCCGACTGAATGACCTGTATCTGGCTCTCTACATAGACCCGCTCATCCGCCTGAGCTTCGCCCGGTTGCGGAGCGGGCGGAGATGAAAGGAGGATCGTCGCATAGGCGCTGTAATATCCAGGCGAAAGGACTGTATATGCGCCGCCGACACCAAGGCTTACAACCATCCAGAGGAGGCAAAGGCGCCAACTGCTTCGAATAAATCTCAAGATGTCTTTCACGGTCAGCTCGTCGCGATCCTTGGGAGGTATCTGCTGGTGAGGCGACCCGGACGGCTGAACGACGAAGTGATCGGTGGCGAACATACAGACTCTCCTACGACTGGAAACGATCGGCCTCGTGCTCCAACGGCGCGGATTGGGACGCCGGGGGATGTGCTCGCACCCGGCCTGCGTCGCAAGCCGCCGCCGTGCGAAGGACTGCCGCTCCGCCAATGAGGAAGAAGCCGGCTGAAACCACCAGCACGACGACTTCCTTCGCCACCATCGCGTAAACAATGGCTTGCTCCGCCATGACGAAAGACAAAGAATATGCGGCCACCAGGAATACTAGCAGACCGGCTGCATTAAGGGCCGCCCATTCGTTTTCATATCCGTAACTAAACATAAATACATTTGATGTGAATGTATTTATATTCATAAGAAATGGTATGATTGCCATCGCACGCACTATAGGTGTCGCTCCTGAAAATTTATCTCCAAACAGAATCAAAATTATGTATGGAGCAATAAAGAACATTCCAATACTCATCGCCGCCCCGCCCGCTACGGTGAATAGTGATCTTCTTATCAATCGAACCCCGGCAGCCGGATCGACATGAGCGTAGTATGAAACCCTCGGTATGAAAGTATCCATAAGCAACTTGAAAAATACTCTCGAGGCTAACAGAAACTTTTCGGCGACAGAATATTGCCCGGCTGCGACATAGCCTGCGAAATGCTGGACAAGGGCAACAGGGAGGGTGACGAGGGCAGTCTCCACGGCTATGAAAAGGCATCCCCTCCAGCCATTGCGCAGCTGCATTCCAATCGTCGAAAGCGTGACGGACCTGAAGCCGCCGAACCCAAAGGGAAGGATGAAAGGTAAGCAGATGACGCCACTGACGACGGGAACTGCGCTCTGGATGGCAACGGCGAGTGCGACCTGGTCAGGTGATGCGACCATGGCGACGAAACAGACGAGCGCCAGAACGCGAGCAACAACCACGGCGACGGCCGCCTGCCAGGCGCGTTCAAGGCCGACGAAGAGCCATGCCGGAAAAATAATGCCGCCGGCGGCCGAGAGCATCGCGCACAGGAATGTCGGCCTACTGAGCGCCAGCACGTCGCCGGCCAGCACAAGGCCCACCAGGCATACGGCAATGAACAGCACTGCCTTGGTGGCCATGACCTGAGCAACCAGGGACGCGATCGCCGCCGGCTCGTATCGGAGGGAAGCTACCCTGCGCTGCGCCGTCCAATGAAATCCATAGGCCACAACGACGGCAGCGAGTTGTCCGATGGCGAGCGCATACGCGTAGCGCCCGAAACTCATGGGTCCGAGGACACGCCCGGCATAGGGCAAGATGATCAGCGGCTGCAGGACGTCGGTGACATGCAGGACAGCCAGACTGGCGGCCTGTTTGCTCAGGGTCATGGTAGCCTCCAGTCAGGTGCCTGTCGAGGCAATGCAAACCACCCAGTCCAGATATGGCAGCGCCGCCTCCCAGAAGCAGCGCCAAAGAACAGCCGGCCGTGAAGAAGTTGGCGCAGATCGGCAATACGGCGGTCCAAGTGTGTTCACTGGTTCCGCCTCCCTCTAACCGTCACGAAGTCTGCGCCTGGGAAGCAGCGTTGCCTGCAACAAAGCCAGGATGAACAGGCTGTTCGTCACGAGATACCTGCTCGCCAGCCGGCGGGGATCCTGGAAGAGCCGGTGCAGCCATTCCAGCCCGCTCTTCTGCATCCATTGCGGCGCCCGTTTGACGTCTCCGGCGTGGAAATCGAAAGCTGCTCCTACCCCTAACATGACCGCATTGATCCGGCCGCGATGCGCCTGCATCCAGCTTTCCTGCTTGGGACATCCGAGCCCCACCCACATGATCCTCGCACCGGACTGATTGATCATTCCGACCACTGCCTCATCCTCCTCGGCCGACAGAGGGCGGGGCGGAGGTGAGTAAGAGCCCACGATGTTTATGCCGGCAAACTCGGTTCGAATGCACTGTTCGAGACGCTGGAGAGTGCCCGGGCTGCCGCCGTACAGGAACATTGCCGAGCCCAGTTCCGATGCCCTCCGGCAACAAATCCACATCAGGTCCGGTCCGGCGATGCGCGGCTGATCCGCGTGTCCCTGCCGTCTCAGCATCCAGGCCACCGGCGCTCCATCGGGCGCGACAAGATCGGCGCTATCCATCGCTTCGGCATGGGCGCGATTGCGGCGGGCGGTGACGACACTGTGGGCATTGCACAGGAAAACCGTTCGGCTCTCCCGCCGCAGGGCCCAGTCGAAGACGCAGTTGACTGCCTGCGCCAAGCCCAGCGCGTGCACGGGTACCCCAAGCACTTGCTCGCGCACCACTCCCTGATCGATCGCGAGCTCTGTCATGCCACCCTCGATTGCTGCAATGGTGAGCCATCATCACAGCGTGCGGGCACTTCGAGTGCAAATGCTATTCCGAACGGGAAGCTGGCGGGCGGCGCTCATCGGAGGTACTTAAAAGGAATATCCGAATATCCTGTCCGAACCGGTGTGGTGCACCCCGATTCTGAGACACGAAAAGGGTAACAGTTCTCCATTCGTTAAGGAGAGCTGATGAGGAGAGAAGAACCCGGGGCGGCGGTTCAGTGGCGAATTCAAGAGAGCGGCGGTGTAACGCATGGCTGCGGGCGCCAATATGAGCAAGTTGGCGCGGGAGCTCGGCATCTCTGGCAAGGGTCTCTATCGCTGGCAGAAGCAGTTTCGTGCAGGCGGGCCAGCAGCTCTGCGCGGTCGCGTGGGTCCGCCGCGAGCGGTACGCCGGCTAGGTGAGGCGGACGACCCGGGCGGTGCAGCGCCGGCATTGCCGTCGGAAGCGCTTGACGAGCTTTCGAAGGCATTGGCTCGGATGGGCAACTGGAGCGTCTCGTCGGGTATCCGGTTCAAAGCGTTACCCATCTATCAACTTGTTCTCTCCGTGCTGCCGAAAGAGCGCATGGAAGGAGCGGCCCGTCGCGCCGTCGAGCAGGAGGTAAAGCCCCATCACCGCGGGTTTGCCTACGCCATTGTTGTCGGGCGACACCGTGACGATCTTGACGCCGATATGGCCATGTGCCGACGTGTCGGCTGTACGGAGAACAAGGGATATTCCTTTTAAGTACCTCCGATGAGCGCCGCCCGCCAGCTTCCCGTTCGGAATAGCAATTGAACTCGAAGTGCTCGCACGCTGTGATGATCGCTCACCATTGCAGCAATCGAGGGTGGCATGACAGAGCTCGCGATCGATCAGGGAGTGACGGCATGTCGCAAATCTTCGCGGGATGATGCCCTCTGGTTGCAGCCTAAAGAATTCACGCAGGATTATCTGGCATCGCTTTGCATCGCATTGGCGCAGATCGATACGGACGCCGTGCAGGAGGCGATACAGTTGCTGCGCGCCGTACGCGATGCGGGCGGCACAGTCTTCGTCGCCGGCAACGGCGGCAGCGCAGCGACCGCCTCCCACTGGGTCAATGACCTCGGTAAGGCCACGAAACGCTCGGGAAGGCAGCCAATCCGGGTCATAGGCCTGACAGACAACGTCTCCTGGATGACGGCACTCGGCAATGACGAAGGCTACGAGCGTATCTTTGCCGGCCAGATGGAGAACTTCGCCAAGCCGGGTGACGTGCTCATAGTGATTTCAGCCAGCGGGAACTCGCTTAATCTCGTGCGGGCAGTCGAACTCGCTCGCGAAAGGAAGGTAGCCACCATCGGCATTGTCGGTTTTGACGGCGGCACGCTTAAAGAGCTCGTCGATCAGCCAGTATGGGTGCGGTCCGAAAAAGGCACCTACGAACTCGTCGAGGACGTCCACGCCGCGATCTGTCATGCCATCACGCGATACCTCATCGCCGACCGACCGGAGCGCGGTCAATGAATATTGTCCTGCCGAGCTCGCCCTGCCTGCAAAAGGCAGATGTCGAAGGCCGCGGCTACAGCCGGCCGCGTCAGGCGGTCATCCTGGCCGGCGGGCGTGGCACGCGCATGCGGCCGATCACACTCGATCGCCCGAAACCAATGGTGCCGGTGCTCGGCCGCCCTTTTTTGGAATACCAGATCGAACAGCTGCGGCAGGAGGGGTTCGAAAGGGTTCTTCTTCTACTCGGGTATTTGCCCCATGTGGTGATGGACCATTTCGGCGACGGCAGGAGGTTCGGGCTCAGTATCGAATATGCCGTCACCCGTCCCGACGACCTCACCAGCAGCCGGGTATCCAATGCCCGTCACCTCATAGATCCGTGCTTCCTGCTGCTGTATTGCGACAATTACTGGCCGATGCGCATGGAGCGGCTGTGGCAACGCTTCTGTGCGGCCGGCAAGCCTGGAATGATTACGGTCTACAGCAACAAGGACGGCTATTCACGCGGCAGCGTGATCCTTGATGCGAATGACAATGTGACCGTCTTCGACCGGCTCCGCACCACGCCCGGGCTGCAGGGAGTCGAGATCAGCTATGCCATACTAACCGATCTCGCCCTCGAACTCCTGCCCGACGAGGACACCCTCTTCGAGGAGGCCATCTACACGCCGCTCGCGACGCAGCATCGCCTCGCCGGCTTCGTGAGCGAGCACCGCTATTACAGCGTGGGCTCGATCGAGCGTCTACCCGCGACGGAGCGCTTTATGAGCCGCGAAAAAACCATGCTCGTAGACAGGGACGGCGTACTCAACTGCAGACCGCCACGGGCTCAATATGTGTGTTCATGGGACCAGTGGGAGTGGGTTCCGGGTGCAAAGCAGGCGTTGGCCCTTCTGAACGAGGCTGGCTACCGCATAATCATCATCTCCAACCAGGCAGGGATAGCGCGCGGAGCGATGACCGCCGCTGATCTCGAGGCGCTTCACCAGCGCATGTGCGCCGAGTGCGAGGCCGTCAGCGGCAAGATCGCGGAGATCTACCACTGCCCACACGGCTGGGACGACGGCTGCGACTGCCGCAAGCCCAAACCCGGTATGCTGTATCAGGCACAGCGCGACTTTGATCTCGACCTCACACGCACACTCTTTGTCGGCGATGACGATCGTGACCGTCAAGCGGCCGAAGCCGCGGACTGCCTATATGCGCAAGTAAGCGAGCGATGCTCGCTTCTGGACCTCACCCGTCAACTCCTTTCGAAACGGAGCGAGGGCAGACATGAATGAACCAACACGCGTTCTCGTCACCGGACACAATGGATATCTCGGTTCTGTCATGGTGCCCGTGTTGCAGGCGGCGGGCTATGAGGTGGTCGGGCTGGATATGGGATATTTTCGTGCGTGCACCCTGGGAGCCGACAATACCAGTGTGCCCGAGATCACAAAGGATCTACGCGCCATCGAACCCCCGGATCTGCAGGGCTTTGACGCGCTGATCCATCTGGCGGCACTCTCGAACGACCCGATCGGAAATCTCAACGCGGATTGGACGAGGCAGATCAATGCGGAAGGAACAGTTCGTCTGGCCACGATGGCCAAGGCGGCGGGCATCCGGCGGTTCCTATTTTCCTCCTCTTGCATCATGTATGGCATGTCGGAAGCCGCCGTCGTCGACGAAACCGCCCCGCTGGCGCCGCAAACAGAATACGCAAGATCGAAGGTTGTTGCCGAAGAAGCGCTGCGCGCGCTGGCGGACGACGGGTTCTCGCCCGTCTATTGCCGCAACGGCACCGTCTATGGTCTGTCGCCGCGAATGCGCTTCGACACCGTGCTGAACAATTTCGTGGGCAGCGCCTTCACCACTGGACGTGTCGAAGTGCACAGCGATGGCACGCCATGGCGGCCCGTGGTTCATGTCCAGGATGTCGCGCGCTATTTCAAATTGATGCTGGAGGCGCCGCTACAGGACATCCACAATGAGGCGTTCAACATGGGTGTTGAAAGCCTCAATCTTCAGGTGCGCGAGATAGCGGAGATCGCCGTTGAGGCCGTCGCCGGCGCGCAGCTCACAATGACACCGAAGCCGGGCGCGGATCAAAGGACCTACAAGGCGGACTTCAGCAAGTTCTCACGGACTTTCCCGGATTTCGAGTTTCAGTGGACAGCGCGAAAGGGAGCACAGGACCTTTACGAGGCGTTCCGCTCGATCGCACTTAGATTTGAAGACTTTACCGACAAGCGCTTCACGCGGCTGCGCTGGCTCGATCATTTGCTCAAGGCGGGGACGCTCGATGGTCAGCTGCGCTGGCGAACCGCACAGCCGCGTGTTGCCTAATTTTCATTCCGTCGATTTTCAAGGGGGAAAAATTATGGAACAGCTAGACGGGACCAAAGCGGTGGAGCGCCGCTCAGGACTGGACCTTCCGACCATCATCGATCGCGCTGCACAGCGTCTACCGTCTCTCGTCCTGACGCGCACTCCTTTGCGCGTCAGTTTTGCTGGCGGCGGTACCGATCTGCCCGATTTCTACAATCTCGATTGCGGCGCGGTCTTCAGCGCGGCAGTGGACAAGTACATCTATGTCACCGTCAAGCGTCACAGCGAGATCTTTAATGAACCCATCCGCTTGAACTATTCACAGACCGAGCAGGTAAACACCATAGGGGAGATCAAGAACAACATCGCTCGCGAATGCCTGCGTTTCCTGGAGATCGAACCGCCGATTTACATCTCGACGGTCGGAGACATGCCTGCCTCGACGGGCATGGGGGGGTCGAGCTCGTTCACGGTGGGACTGCTCAACGCCCTGCATGCATTCCGGGGAGAACGTGTCACCCCTGGCCAACTGGCCGAAGAGGCATGTCACATCGAGATGGACATCCTCAAGGAGCCGATTGGCAAGCAGGACCAGTATGCCGCCGCGTTCGGGGGCATGAACCTGTTCCGCTTCCAGCCGGGCGGCGCGGTAACGGTCGAGCCGCAGCGGGTGCGCAATGGCGCCATCGAACATCTCTTCAGCAACCTGATGATGTTCTGGACGTCGCATCAGCGGCCGGCCAGTTCCGTGCTGGCAGAGCAGAAGGCGAAAACGTCAAGCAATCTCGATACGCTCAGGCGGATGCGGGACGACGCCTTCATGCTTCAGGAGATCTTTGCGGAGCCCGTCATCGACGTAGAGCGCTTCGGTGCCGTCCTTCACGCAGGGTGGGAGATGAAGCGGAGTTTGGCGTCCCGCGTGAGCAACGCGACGATCAATGGCCACTACGACCTCGCCAGGGACGCAGGTGCGGAAGGCGGCAAGCTGTGCGGCGCCGGCGGCGGCGGATTCCTTATGTTCGCGGTCAAGCCGGAACGCCGGGAAAGTGTAAGACGCGCACTCTCACACCTAGCCTATGTGCCTATCGGCTATGAAGTCCACGGCTCGCGCCTCTTGCATCCGGCGCAAGTCTGATGGCCGTCCTTCGATCGCACAAGAGGACCGCCGGCGCGAGCCACCCTGAGCAGAGGTCGTCGGAGATGCAACCCGACGTGACACTCATTTGACCAATGGATCTACGATGCTTTTCACAAAGACCGATATTCCCGGCGCCACCCTGGTGGAACTGCAGAAATTCGAAGACGAGCGGGGCTTTTTCGCACGCGGCTGGTGTTCGCGCGAGTTTGCCGAGCAGGGGCTTCCGGATCGTGTCGTGCAGGTGAATATTTCATACAACAGGCACAAGCATACACTGCGCGGCTTCCATTACCAGCTGGCTCCCCAGTGCGAGGACAAGATGCTTCGCTGCATCCGGGGCAGCCTGTACGACGTGCTGATCGACCTGCGTCCCCAATCGCCCACCTATAAGCAGCACCTCACGGTGGACCTGTCAGCGGCGAACCAGCGGATGCTGGTCATACCGAAGGGCTGCGCGAACGCCTTTCTCACCATGGAGGACCACTCCGAGGCGACATATCTCGTCTCCGAATTCTACACACCGGCGGCCGAGCGCGGTGTTCGCTGGAACGATCCTACCTTCGCCGTGAAGTGGCCGGTGGATGTGCCGGCACTGATTTCTGAAAAGGACCGAAGCTGGCCCGATTATGACCGCTAACCTTTCGCCACCCGACCTTTCGGGGAGCAGCACAGGGGAGACGTCAATGTTCATTGTCGACAGGGAGTTGGAGAGGCTCGAGGCTCAGGGGCGGCCAATTCGCGTGGGTATGGTGGGGGCCGGCTTCATGGCCCAAGGCATCGCGCTGCAGATGCTGCGATATGTCCCAGGCATGGAACTCGTGGCGATTTCCAACAGGCACGTGGAAAAGGCGCGAGATGCCTATGCCGCTGCAGGCGAAGACGATGTGATGGAGGCGACCAGCACCAAAGCGCTTGAGGATCTTGTGGCGCGCGGTCGCCGCGCTTTAACGGCGGACCCGATGCACATTTGCGAGGCCGACGGCATCGACGTCATCATCGAGGCGACAGGCGCGATCGAGTTCGCTGCCCACGTCACAATGCGGGCGATCCGGCACGGCAAGCATGTCGCCCTGATGAATGCCGAACTCGACGGCACGATCGGACCGATCCTGAAAGTGTATGCCGACCGGGCAGGAGTGGTCCTCACCAATGTGGAGGGGGATCAGCCCGGCGTTATCATGAACCTCTACCGTTGGGTCAGGGGCCTGGGCATACGTCCGGTGCTTTGCGGGAACATCAAGGGCCTGCACGATCCCTACCGAAATCCGACGACTCAGGAGGGTTTTGCCAAGAAGTGGGGGATGAAGGCCCCAATGGTCACCTCCTTCGCGGACGGCACGAAGATCTCGTTCGAGAACGCCATCGTCGCCAACGCCACAGGCATGCGGGTGGCGAAGCGCGGCATGTACGGGCCTGTGGTCGAGCCTGGAACCCCGATCCAGGGGGCGGTCGGGTGGTATCCCCTCAATCAGCTCCTCGAGGGGCCGGGGATAGTTGATTATTGTGTCGGCGCCATGCCCAACCCCGGCATCTTCGTTCTTGGCACCACAGAGGATGCCGTCGAGAAGCACTATCTCTCACTCTACAAGATGGGCCCCGGACCGCTCTACTGTTTCTATTGGCCCTATCATCTGTGTCATTTCGAGGTCCCCGCCACGGTGGCGAGGGCCGCAATATTCCGCGATGCTGCGATTGCGCCCCTGGGCGCGCCGACCGTTGATGTGGTGGCCGCCGCCAAGCGGGACCTTGGTGCCGGAGAGATCCTCGATGGCCTTGGACATTACATGACCTACGGGCTCTGCGAGAACGCGCGAACGGTGCACGCCGAGCGGCTTGTGCCGATCGGGCTCGCCGAGGGCTGCCGGCTGCTGCGCGACGTGAAGCGGGACGAGGTGCTCGGCTATGACGACATCGAGCTTCCGATCGGGCGGCTTTGCGACACACTGCGCCGGGAGCAGGATCTTGCCTTCTTCGGCCGCTCTGCAGCCTCCCTGCGCCGCGAGGTTTCTGCAACCGCCTAGTTAGCGGGACTTCAGATGTTCCGCCGCCCGAACCTTAGAGTTGAGATGGCCGAACTGATGTCCGATTTCCATTGCCTGACGCATGCCGCCGCGCTTTGCCTCCTCTTTGTGGGTACGACTTTCCTGGCCCTTAACCCGGATTGGATCGACAGGCCCCTCGCAACGGCCGTCAACACCGTAGCGAGCACTCAGCCCTTCGCCAACCGGCTCGCTTTCGGTGCCGTCTACCCAACAACCGAGGGCGCTATAGTTGTGTCCTTGCTTTGGTATTGCTGGTTCGCCCATGACGGTCCGGAGTCGAGGGCAAGGCTGGTGAGCGGCGTCTGCGCAGCTGTCCTCGCGGCGCTCGTCGCGCATTTCCTGCAGGGCGCTCTGCCGACGACGCCAAAGCCGATTTTTGACTCCGCACTTCGACTTCATATCCCGGACGTTTTGGGCGACGCTGCCGTTCTGCGCTCAGCGCCGTTCGCCGGCACCCCCGGGTTCCCCAGCGAGCGAGCGGTTCTGTTCGCGGGTCTAGCGATCGCCATTCTTCTCGTTCGCTTCGAACTCGGACTCCTCGCCCTGGCCTGCACCTTGGTGGTAGAGCTTGCGCGAGTCTACTTGGGGCTGCATTACCCGACCAATGCTCTGGGTAGCCTCGCCTTGGCCGCCGCCCTGGTATGGATAGCACAAACGCACCCGAGCCTTGAACTCGGCGCCCTGGTTCTCCGGTGGGAGCGCGGCGCCCCATCAAGCTTCTATCTGTGCAGCTTTCTGGCCTCATACCTTGTTGTTGCGTTCCAGGCGTTGCGAGAACTTGCCAAAGGGCTTCTGCAATAGGAACTGGTGTGAAGCCGCCAACGACATGACGTGCATCGCCGCGCTGAAGCGTCATCTTGGCCGGACAACAACAATCATGCTGAAAGGTGTTCGCAACAGCGGCGGATTACCTCAATGAAGCGGATTAGGCATCCGGCAAGCTGGATAAGGCCGCTCTACGGCTTCCACTGGCCCTACTACCTCTGCCATTTTGAGGTAGCCAGCACACTGCGCGCGCCGCGCTGTTCGACAAGCCCGATCTCTTCGCTCGGCGAACCCAAGGTCAATTTCGTTGCAACCCGCCAAGACCGATTCGAACTGCCGGCCCTTCCTGCGTTCAGCTCCGCAACGAACAGGATTGCCACTTCTTTGGCTCCGCAGTAGCCGGCACGGCCCCGGGGACGAGGCGACTCGTGAGCCGGCGCTCGCAGCGGGCGGCTCCTACTTCCTACGCGGTAGGGCGACGACGTTGGCCGAGCCCAAGGCGATGCTCCGCAGCATCTGTTACGAACGCCGAGCGACGGGATTACCTCCTTTTGTTGGAGCGCCTGCCACAATGACACTCTGGTCGCGGGAGGGAATCGATATAAAATTCACAGGTCGATAGCCGCTCCGCGTTAGGCCAGACTGAACCCCATCTGGCGCTGTTGTCTATTTTGGACACAGTGAGGACGGCGGACACAGTGAGGACGGCGCAGTCAAGCGGAACAGCTACTAAGAATAAGCCAAAGGCAACCATTGATGTACAATCCAGATGGGCTCCGGTATTGTAAGCGAGTTGTAAGAGCGGCCTTAGGATTCGATCATCTTCTCCGGCCCGAATGCTCTATTCCTACACAAAAACTCGGCTCCGCATATGGAGGTTGGGTCGTTGCGGTCGAGCCTCTTCTAGCTGCTCCCTCCCCTATTGTTCTTTCCTTTGGCTTAGGGGACGATATTTCATTTGATCTGGAAGTCAGCAAAGTATTCGGTGCAAAGGTCTTTGGGTTTGATCCGACTCCGGCCAGTCTTGACTGGATTGCCGCTCAGGAATTACCCCCCACTGTGCGGATCTACCCCTTGGGAATATCTAATTTCGACGGGGAGCAAACGTTTGCTGTGTCCGAAGATGACACACGCAGCAATTTTTCCACGAAGTTGGTTACAGGCAAGAGCATTGTCTGCAACGTGAGGCGTTATTCTACTATCCTGGATATGCTCGGACTGGCAACTGTCGATGTGCTGAAACTCGACGTCGAGGGGGCAGAGCACGACGTCCTTCCAGAGGTGCTTGGATCTGATGTCTTACCGAGACAGATTCTCGTCGAGTTTCACCACTGGTGGCACCGCACTCCCGTGGAGCAAACCTACCGAACAGTGGAAGCGATAAAGGGCCAGGGTTACATCCTGTTCCATGTTTCTCCTGCGGGCCACGAGTTGTCATTTTTGCTGACGCGATAGCAAGCCTTACGAGAACTTTCGACAAGCCGCCGTCGGTGGCGGGATCGTCGGCAACAACCTGACGCCACGCTTGCCAGGTGACCCGAGAACCGTTTCTCGGCGGCATCGCCCGCGCCGCACTGATCAGCCGACCCACATGTTCGGCATTGCCGACGGCAGCATGGCCGGCATGCAGCTCCCGGAGAAGCGGTGGCGCAAGCGCTTGTGAAGTGACGGCTCGCGGCAGGGCGGCTACGTCCATGCCATAGGAGCATAGGCTGAAGAGGCTAGCCAAGCAGAAAGGGACGCACGGGAAGTAGCTGTGACGGGCATTGAGCGGTGGGGATTACCTCTTTTGCTGGCGTGCCTGCCACAAAGACACTCTGGCAGAACAAGGCACTTTCGCCTTTCGTTAGAGGAGTGTGGGGCAGACCGTCGGTCGACGAGGCCACCACAGCCCTCAAGGATTGGATGGGACCCGATGACAGATCGCATTGCGCTCATAACTGGTGTGACCGGTCAGGACGGTGCCTACCTTGCCAGACTGCTGCTGGAGAACGGCTATACTGTCCACGGACTGAAACGCAGATCCTCCTCCTTCAATACCGAACGCATCGACGACATCTACGTCGATCCGCACGAACCGGACGCACGCTTTTTTCTCCACTACGCCGACCTGACCGATGCGACCAATCTCATTCGCATCGTTCAGGAGACGCGCCCTACCGAAATCTACAATCTGGCGGCCCAAAGCCATGTCCAGGTAAGCTTCGAGACGCCTGAATATACCGGCAACGCCGATGCCCTTGGCACACTCAGGCTGCTTGAAGCCATCCGCATCCTGAAGATGGGAGAGCGGGTGCGCTTTTATCAGGCATCAACCTCCGAGCTGTTCGGCAAAGTCCAAGAGGTGCCCCAGACGGAGAAGACGCCGTTCTACCCGCGCTCTCCCTATGCGGCGGCCAAACTCTATGCCTATTGGATCACGATCAACTACCGTGAAGCGTACGGAATGTTCGCTTCCAATGGCATACTGTTTAATCATGAAGGCCCCACGCGCGGCGAGACGTTTGTGACCCGCAAGATCACACGTGCGGTTGCAGGTATCGAGCGAGGCTTTCAGTCCGCCCTCTATCTTGGAAATCTGGATGCGAAACGCGACTGGGGGCATGCTCGCGACTATGTGGAGGGCATGTGGCGGATTCTTCAGCACGCCGAGCCAGACGACTTCGTCCTCGCCACGGGCGAAACCCACTCGGTTCGAGAGTTCGTAGAGCGTGCCTTTCGGGCAGTCGGCCGCGTCATCGTCTGGGAAGGTAAGGGGGTGAACGAGATCGGCCGGGATGGCAAGACAGGAGAAATCCTCGTCCGAATCGACCCACGCCATTTCCGTCCAACGGAGGTCGATCTCCTGATGGGAAATCCGGCGAAAGCCCGCTCAAAGCTCGGCTGGTCGCCTAAGACGACGTTCAGCGACCTCGTGGCGGAAATGGTGGCGGCCGATCTGAAACGTCTGGAGCGAGAGCGCTGGCATAGGGACAGTAGCGTCTAGAAAGCGCCACCGGTCATGAACAACACTTACCGGCTCCGTGATGTGCGTCTTGGCAGCATCAATATCGTCGCAAACGCGACCGGCAAGATCGTGCCAAGCGGGCGCACCAGCCTTTAGAGAGGGGCGTTGTCCGCGCTACCCACGTGCGCGATGGACAGAGCGTGAAGGCTGGCGACCTTCTGTTCGATTTCGACCCGACCATGACGCCGACGAGGAGCGTCAGCAAAACGATCTCCGTTCGGCCGACCTCAACACGCCGCTGCGCGCGGAGCCGCAGACGATCCGCTTGCCGCCTTCGCGGCCGTTCCGGAAAATCGACTTGGCACGCCGGGAGTTGCCGGTCAGCGTCCCTTGTTGACGTTCTCCGACTCCAGAAAAGCGCTTGGTTCACCTCGCTTTGGGAGTATTTCGGCCTAGGCGTGCCTGCAACTTCACGAAAGATAGACGCCGCCAATTCTAGACCTATGGGCCTGCGCCTTTGGCAGCCTGGGCGGCAGCCGCTCTCGTCCTGTCCACGAATGACATCTCTCATTCCGGCGAGATCTGCCATCGGCGGTTGAACGCCAGTTCCGCGTGAGGTATCGATCTCGCGGGCGTGCGTTCGGGTACTCGCCGTTTGCGTCGGTCCAATGAGAGCGCGGCCTAATCCGTCATTCCTTCTCTGAACAGACGACGTTTCGCTGACTCCTTGAAAGCCTTGAGAGGCGAGCCAGCCTCCGAAATGCCTTTCGGCGCCATTCTCGCGGAACCGGAACTTGAACGCGGTCACCGGCATGTTGCAGCCCAGCCCACCCTTGTCGTCAGCCCGAGCAGCACGCACGAGACATCCTTTCGGTCGCCGACAGGCATGCTCCTATTGGACTAGGGGGTGCCAATCGGGGCGTTAGGGCTACCCCAATTCATGAAGGAGCCTCCCGCCCGGCAGCGTGCTACGTCTGTCCGCGCAAGAGCCGAGCAAAATGCGTGACCCAGGACACAGTCGGACAAGCCAGGCCGAACGCATTCGGCTTCGTCGCGAGATGTTCGGGGCTGTCGATGCCGTGCTGCGCCGCAATCCAGAGGTCGGAGCCTACAACCAGAAATTTTGAGGGGACTGGATCATGCCGGAGCGGATCGTCAGTTTTGTGATGAGCGGGGGCGTCGGCTCGCGGCTGTGGCCGCTGTCGCGCGAAGACAATCCCAAGCAATTCCACGACCTTTCGGGCGACGGCTCGATGCTTGCGAAGACTGTCCGGCGCCTCAAGGCGCGCTCGGACGGCGAGACGCCGATCTATCTGATAGCATCCGAACGGCATGCCGACCGCGTTATCTCGGACATCGGTCCGCTCGGCCTGAACGGCGGCAGACCGATTTTCGAGCCCGTCGGCCGCAATACCGCCGCTGCAGTGGCCATAGCCACGTTGCAGACGATCTCCGAATATGGCGGTGACGCGCTTGTGCTCGTGGTGCCCTCCGACCATCAGATATCGACCGAAATGCAATTCTGGCAAACCGTCGAGGCTGGCATGCCTGCCGCCGATTCAGGAAGCATTGTCGTATTCGGCATCAGGCCGACCCATCCCGAAACCGGGTACGGCTACATCGAGGTTACGGCAAATGGTGACGGCGGGGCCGCCGTTTCACATTTTGTCGAAAAGCCCAATGCCGAGACGGCCCGCAAATATGTGGCTTCGGGAAGATTCTACTGGAACGCCGGCATCTTCCTGTTTCGTGCCGACACGATGCGGAAGGCGTTTCTCGAGTTCCGGCCAGACATCTGGGACACCGCGGAACGGGCCCATAAGGCTGCACGGACCGACGTCTTGGGCATCTACCTGCCCCAGGGCTTCTATTCGGCTGTCCCGTCGACGTCGATCGACTACGCAGTCATGGAGCATGCACGCGGTATTGCGATGGTTACGGCTTCCTTCCGCTGGAACGACCTTGGATCGTGGCAATCGCTGCTGGAAGCCAGCCCGACGGACCGCGACGGCAATGTCGTAATGGGCGACGTTGTCGCCATGGATTGCGGCAACTCCTATCTCAGAAGCCAGGGCAGACTGCTGACAGTCATTGGAATGAAGCATGTGGCGGTGGTGACGACACCGGACGCGGTATTCGTCGCTCCTGTCAGCCACAGCCAGAACGCGAAGAAAGTCGTCGAACAACTCGAGAAGAGCGGACGCCTTGAAACGAAGTTCACGGGGTCGGACGACCGGGTCATCATCAGCGGGTCATGGCGCAAGCGGGTCGAGCACTGGCTCTTCAGCGAAACCCTGCCGCTGTGGTCCACTGCAGGTGTCGACGATGCGTATGGCGGCTTCCACGAGGCGCTCGGTTTCGATGCAAGGCCGTTGGGCAAACCCAAGCGCATGCGGACGATGGCTCGCCAGATTTACGCGTTCGCGGTGGCCAAAGAACGCGGCTGGGTTGGACCGGCCGACAAGCTCATCGACCACGGCATCGAGTTTATCGCCAAACACGGCCGCACCGAACGCGGTGGCTGGGTGCGCATCCTTAATTCCAATGGCAGCGTGGCTGACCCGACGGAGGACGCCTACGACCATTCCTGCGTGCTCCTGGCGCTTGCCCATGCTCACCGATGCGGCCATCAGGATGCCCTGCAGCTGGCACAAGAGACGTTCCATTTCATCGACACCCATCTCGAGGACGTCAGCCTGAACGGCTTCCTCGAGACCCCCGGCTGGAAGGGGGTGCGGTTCTCGAACCCGCACATGCACATGCTGGAATCCTTCCTTGCCTGGCATCGCGTCACCGGCGAGCGTGCATATCTCCGTCGGGCGGCACGTGTCGTCGATCTCTTCCGGTGCCATTTCTTCGATCAGGAGAGCTGGACGCTTGGGGAACATTTCGATGTCGATTGGCTACCGTTGTCGGGAGAGGAGGGACAGTGGACCGAACCAGGGCACCATTTCGAATGGGCCTCGCTCCTCATCGATTTCGCGCGGGCAAGCGGGCAGAAAGACTTGGCAGCCTATGCAAGGAAGCTCTATTCGTCGGCGATCGCAAGCGGATTGAACCGGTCCACGGGCCTGGCTTATGCAGCCGTGTCGCGGCAGGGAATTCCCTTCGACCGGCTCTCCCGCAGCTGGCCGCAATGCGAAGCCGTCAAGGCGGCCGTCGCCCTGGACGGCATCGGCGGGCCTGATCTGAAACCTGAGATCGAAGCTCGTGTCGCCCGCCTCTTCAAATGGCATATCGATCCCGCACCGCTAGGCTTGTGGATCGACAGAATTGACGAGCGCGGAAGGTCACTGGCGACGGAGGTGCCCGCGAGCATTTTCTACCACCTCGTGACGGCGTTGATGCAGTATCTGGACAAGACCGCAGGGCAAGTCGAACCTTTCCCGCTGCCAGCTTTGGATGTGAGCAAAAACGTTGCGATGCAGGGTTACGGCTGACCCAACCGTCCGCCATAGCTCCGTGTTGGTCAAACGACCAATAACGAAACTGGTACAAGATCGGGAGGAATACCCATGAAAGTGACAATCCTGGGAAACTGTCCGCCCCATGCCTACAAGGGATTGATGCAAGGCTCAGACCGAGAAGCTGCAATCAAGGCGGTTTTGGAAAGCGTTGGTGGCAAGGTATCCGGTATGATGTTTACTCGCGGCGCCTATGATATTGTCATCAATGCTGAGGTTCCGGACCAGGCCGATGGGATGGACCTAGCACTGGCGGTCCAGGCAAGCGGCTGGATAAACGAGCTAGTTGTCCTGGAAGAACTCGACATGAAGGCGGCGCTCGCAGCCGCCAAAAAGGCTGCCGCGTTTACAAGCCCGCCGGCTGATTGGATAACTGGCTGTACATTGAAGGCAGCACGGTTCCGTTGAACGCGCCGTGCTGCCAAGTCTCAAGGAAAGACACGCTGCGGTTTCGGAAAGCCGAAGCAGGCGCGGCATTGGTTCTGCTTTGATACCGCGCCGACAGCGAACGCGCCCGGCTCAGGGGTCAGAAACGGAGGTCATGCCGAGTTAATTTTGGAATGTACGAATGTACACCCTAGAAGGTGCGCTTGACGGACCGGCGAGGTCCGGTTTTGTAGAGGTTTCTTCTCGGAGCGCTTCTAATCGGAGCGCGACAAGTCAATCGAGATCACATTGTCAGTATCTGTTTCAGGTAGCTCGAACAGCATCAGCAAAAATTGGCCGCTCGGGCGGCGTTCTCATGATCACCGTCCCTAAGGGTGCTCGGACTTTACGACTTTCCAGGATACCTATGGTCCTGACGCAGCGGGTGGAGCTATCCGTCACTTCCCTGCCCTGTGCGCCGCCACCAATCTCGCGTAGAAGGGCCCTGGCCGAACCCGGCCCTGCGACGCGAGAACTCCATGCGAATAGTGTTGCCTGTCCTGTTGCTCGGCGCCGCCCTTGCCAGCCTGTCGCCCGCCAAGGCCGCGGCGGGCGATTGCGGGGATGCCGCCGCGCTGGTGCAGCAGGCCTATCCCAACGCCCGAAAGAGCGCCGACGGCACCTCGTTCACGCTTGAACCTCATACTAGCATCACCTCAACGTTCACGGAGAGCGAAGCGCCATTTGGCCTGGTCTGCAAGATTTGGCCCGCCCATGTCGACCTGCTGTTGGTCGCAGTGCCGCTGATTGACAGCGCTAACGGCGACCACCTGCATGTCGGCGATATCGAGCTTCTGGTCGTCGACAGGAATACGCGGCGCGTGCGCCAGCGCCTGCTCCAGCCCGGTCTGATGACCGATGACGCGATTGTCATCGAGAAGGTGGAATTCGACACGGGCCGCTATGCACTGGCCCCCAATGTCAGCGCATTCGGCCTGCGCATCGAAATGGCGCACCATTCGCTGACCGCTCCCTTCACTGAAACCGACCTGCGGCTATACGCTCTCACCGGCGATACGCTACGCGTGGTGCTCGACGGCCTCGTGGTGGCCGGCTCTGGCGGCGATAGCGATGGTAGTTGCGCCGGATACTTTCATTCCAGCCAGGTCAGCCTGGCGATAAGCCCGGCGCGCCATCATGGCTATCACGATATCACCGCGATTGAGCGGTCGAATACCGATAATCCCTCCCCCGACCACAATGGCGAATGCCAGTCCCATCCTGGCAAGCCTGCGAAGCGGACCTACTGGATGCGCTATGATGGCAGCCGCTATGCGGTTCCCGCGGCACTCAAGGTGATGGGGTTGTGAGGCGGCCGCACACGTCCCTGCCTTGGTTCGTCAATGTCATCAATTCCAGTTGAACGGGTATCGACCGTTAATTCTCTCGTGGTAGGAGGCGCTCAAGGGGGCTCTTCTCAAAGGAGCTGATGATTTGTGGTGGTCAAGATTCAAAAGGGGTTTTGCCGGAACGTGGGACGACAGACTTGACGGGCTATTCTCCGCAAAGGTCGACTACGCCGGAAAATCCATTCTCGATGTTGGCTGCAATATGGGTGTTGTCGCCTATGAGATATCCAAGCTGAAACCCAGCTCGATCCACGGGATCGACATTGCCAAGCCGCACATCGAGACCGCAAAGATGTTGTTGAGTGGCTCCCCGGTACATGCCAGGTTCGATCGCCTAAACCTTGGCAGCCGGCGCCTCGGCAATATCCTTCTACCGAAATACGATATCGTCCTGCTGCTGGCCGTCTATCAGCACATGCAGCGCAACATCGGCCCAGGCAAGGCGCGAAGGGTGCTTTCCAATATTGTGAGGCGCACCTCAAACGTCGTTGCCCGCGTTCCGCCTGGAACGGATGGCGAATTCATCGAAACGCTTTCTGACGAGGGGTTCCAGGTCAAGAGCACTCACACATCGCCTCTTGGTAGTCATGTGCTCGTGCTTGAGAAACCCGCCTTACGAAATCCGCAGCCATAGAGATGACATCCATGTGGCAGCAGCGGGCGCAGACCCGCTGCCTGCCTGCAACGCAGTCCCGGGAGAGCCCGATTCGCCGGCAGAAAGCACCTTGCGGATGGACGTCGGGCCTATGCCTTTGACATTGAGGTTGACTCCGCAGCCGTGCTGGAAGAGCTTTTCAAGGCCAATGGCTGGAGTAGCGGCTGGCGGGACGGCATCTACCACTACGTTCATTACCATTCCCGCAAAAATGAAGTGCTTGGGGTTGCGCGCGGAACCGGCAAGGTTCGGTTCGGGGCAACAGGGGCCGTACATTGTCCTTGAAGGCCGGCGACGTGGCAGTTCTTCCGGCCGGCACCGGTCACCCAGTTGGCCGTCACGGGAAGGCTCCCGGTCTATGGGAGGAAGCGCCGCTGGTCTCAGTGTGGGAAAAATGAAGCTTGAAGATGAAGTCCGCCACGTTTCCGAAGACTTGGACGATGATGTACTGAGTGACGCTGTGCGGGCGCTGCATCGTCGGGTTAAGATCGTTCATGATTTCGATATCCCATACATTGCTGGCTACAGCAAAGATGGCAGGACGATTTATATCGATCGCCATATGCCTCGCACTATGGATTGGAAATCGGCCAAGGTCCGGCTTGCCCCATTTCTGCTAACGCACGAGATCGTTGAAAAGGCGCTCCTGGACAAACTCGGGCTTCATTACCTGCACGCGCATCAGATCGCCCTTCGAGCCGAACGCGATGCCGTGAAGGCGGCGGGTGTTGGCTGGTCCGCTTACCAGGCCGTCAACAAAAAGAACGAAAAACCGATCTCCGAAGAGAAGCTCAAGAAGATTCCCAAGGATCTTGACCTGACGCCCTACCGCGACATGAGTGACTTTTCAACGCTAGAGCGTCTGCTGAAGGCGCAACGATAGTCGGACAAGCCAATGGGTCCTCGCTTGCCAGTTCCATGACCGCCGCCTTGCTGCAGAGCCGACGATGCTCTTTGTTAGATTCGAGCCCGGCCGAGAGTAGGGCTTTCAGTCGCAGATGCTAACGAGGCAGTAGGTTTCCTTGTTCCTTGGCCGTTTCGAGAAACGCCCCGCGGACCACTTCGCGTTTCACCTGATCGATCAAGGCATGCATGGCAGAGCTGCACTGCGCTGAGCCATTTGGGCCACGCTGCTTGGTCCTGTGCAACAGTTGCTCAGCGGCTCGGCGGCCCGCTCGAAGTCGTTGCACTAATAGGCAATGCCAGGACAGGTGGTCCTTACGGACACTGGCGTCAGGATAGGCGCTTAATTTGAGAAGCTGGAAGGTGGGATGCTATCGTATTAGCGCGAAGGCCGTGTATCCTTTGAAATTCCATGCGCTGTGCAACTTCTCAAATAATACCTGCGTAGCCACTATGTGAATTGAAGCCGAGGACGATGACAACCAGCCGCGCGGCCTGGTGGCCGAGCGCCACGTCCGAAGGACGATGGAGGCCGCCAACGCGTGTCCGAAAATTGTAGCATACTTCGGACTCATACCTTGCGTTTGTCCGAAAAGCACAGCCGGACGGGACCGCCGAAGCGGCGAAAGCGACCCCCGCGCCTCCTATCCGAAGTCAGAGAGAACCAGAGAGGACCCATAAGAGGAACTTAAAGCCGCAAGAGCCCGCCGACCAACCCCGTTTAGCCGCAGCTAACGGAACGATGTAGGCCCTCGCGGGTTTAGAGGCGGCAGCGGATTCTTCGTGATGTGCAGCCGCTGTAGGGGGGTCCGTCGCCTCTCTTCCTCACCGGCGGCGGGCTCCTTTCGCGAAGGCGGTGTTGGTCAGAGAATCTTTACCGCCATCCAAGTTAGCTAGTTGCCATTGGGGGGAGTAACGTCCCCTCCTCTTTTGCAGCAGCCAGGAACGCCTTGCGAGCCTTCTCAGGTTCCATCTCGTCGAAAATCACGGCCATGCAAACACGCACCGCGACGTCCCACAAGGCCACGCTTGGTCCAGTTCATCAGTTCCTCGCCGGCTGCCTCGGCGTTGTTGACATTGCGGATGATCCCGAGACGCTCAGTCTTGACAGGGATCGGAGGGTTGAACCAGTGGGTTGTCATGTGGGGAAATGTCGGGCAACTATGGAATTTTGTCGGCCGATTCCAGCTTCCGCAGCTCAGACTGCTCTGAAAGCTCCCGCGCCAGTGTGGCAAGCGTCGGTGTCAGAGTTGGTTCGCCTACAAACCTTAGGAGCCTGCGCAGCTTCCGGCAGTAGTCTTCCGAACTGATCATCCCTCGGAAGGCACGTCCCCTACGCAGCATGGCCATGAGGGTCACTGAAGCTTCCTTCTGGTTCGTCGAAGGCCATAGAAGCCCGCGCTGCCAAAGTGGTGGCGCTCCAATCAACCTCGACCTGCTCTCGCCGCTCAAGCTCCTGCAACAATGCAGCAAGGGACGCCGGCAGTTTCTCGTCGACTTCGAGACCAAGCCTGTTGCGGAGCATCTGACGATTATCTTCTGAGCTGATCAGCCGTTGAAAGGCTGTCCCTGCTGTTGGTCGTGCCGGCATAAGGTCGTTCCCACATTCGGTCTGAAACACTTTCGTTGTGAAAGGGTTCCGAAGGGGAAGCGAATAATTTGGTGAGAATCTCTGAGCCGGGATTGGACGACCAGCTCGCGCGAAGTTCCCCGTGCCGCTCTCGAGGGTTGAACCAATGGGTTGCCATGTGGCTATTCGCGAAGGTCGAACGCGACGAACAGGCCAAAGGCTGGGCCAATCTCGACAATAAGCTCGACCAGCGCGCAGTCACTTTCCACCAGATGCGGCCCGGCTCGGCGCACCGCTGCGATGGTCTCTTTCACGGAGATGATTTGGCCGCGACCGGCTTGTAAGATCAGCTCTTTAACAAGCTTATGGGCAGTCACTTTGCTCGGTCGGCAGTTCGTCCAAACGTTCATACTAGGCCTCCCACCTCAGCGAGAACCCACGCGGAACATTCATGATCCTCTGTCGGGAAAAATCAAGAAGAATGTTTGATGGAAATTTCTTAGCGGGAACCAGAGAAACAAGTACGGAGCGAGCCTCTGTACTCTTCCGCTTTGAGCTCAGCCAGCCCGCTAAGGGACTTCTTCGGTCGGCCCCTCTTTGGCCCGATCAATAGCCGCAAGTAATGACTGAAGGTTTGGCGGCAGTTCTGGTTCGACCCCCAGATTTAAGAACGTTTGTACGTTATGACGATAGTCCTCGGAACGGATCAGTTTCCGAAACGCTTCGGAGACAGACTGATGGTCTGCTTTGTTGCTGGTTGCCATGGAAGTCCCTCCCAATGAGCCGCAACTCGCCCGCAACGAATGGGTTCCATCAGGACGTCGGAATATTAAGTATAAATTTCTGAGCGGGAGATCGCATAACCGGCTCGCGCGAAGACCCCCGTGCCATCTTCGTTTGCCGCAGCATTATCCTCGCTCTTTGAACTGAAGATTCGTGTCGGTTTGGCGTCCGCGTTGCACATCGTGAACGTTGGAATGCTTCTGTCCAATGTTTGCTCACGCTGTGATGCCAATAGGGCAGGCTCTTGCGGCAGCGTGCCGCAAGGCCGCGACGAATGAACGCCGGCCCAGTTCAACCCGCGCGACGTCGTTCAAAGCTGGGGGGATCGATCTCCATCAAGCGGTCTGCGGCCTCGACCGCAGTTCGTATCCTGCTGCACAGCGCGAGATTTTCGGCCAGCATCTCTTCAGTACGTTGAAGCGCGAGCTCGGTCCGGTGGATGCGCTGCCTGGCATTGGCAACTTCCGATGTCAAAATATCGGCCGCCATCCCGTGGCCGTGGGGTTCCATAGTGTCCATGGGTTTCTAATACATGGGGGGCGATATCGTTCCCTGATGTCGGGCGAAACGGCGGGCCGCAGAATAGCGCTATGGGCCGAATGACCAATGCACTCCCTGTCAAAACAGCGCCAGAAACAGGCGAACGGCTTCGGCCGCTCTACCTGCCACGGGCAGAGGCGATCACGGTCCAGAGGGTCATTGATCTGTTCAGGCACGACTACAACGCAAGCGACGACACACTCAGGCGGCTGGTGATCAAGCCCCGTCTTCACAATCAGACAATGCCCGGTGCTCCGTCGAGAATAAGCGCTCCCGGTTTGGCTATGGCGCTCGCCGGCGATGATGGCGCACTTGCGCGGTTGAGGCGGGACGATCGCGAGCACCCGCACAACTCGGTATTTCAAGCGGCTCGGCATCCCGCGACCCTGACCTGTTATCAAAAATTATGCTCGCGGCGACTGTCTAAAGTAGACATTAAGTAGATGTCGCGGCTCGACAGGGCCCCATACATGCCCATACGTGCGGAATTCCTCGACGAGGCCGCGCGTGCGATTCTCTTGCCTCGAAACAGAGGCCGGAGATTAACCGGAATGAGGTTTATCGTAGTCACCCCTGGCCGTAATCGATTGCCTGTCGGATCGAGGCCGAGCAGCTTCAATTCCTCCAGATCGAACACTGAACTACTTGACCCGTTGCCTTCTCGCGAACTCTTTCGAAAACACGCGATGAAGACCGAGTGCGCGCGATCCAGCTTCGCCCTCGCAACGAAATCGGCAGGGCCGACATGCGTTTGCCAGACAAAGTTTGGTGGGGCAGGTTTCCACGTAAGTTTTGATCCATAGGCCGCTTTGCCCGGAGCTGTGATACGTCCACGTAGAGTGCAGATCCGCGGCTCCAGCCTTCTCGCGCAAGCATTCGGCGTCTCCGCATGATCGACGCAGGATGTTTGCTGCAAGAGTGATGCATGATGGACAGTGGTGGGGCACGCATTGACGATGTCAGGCGTTCAGGATTTTCGCTTCCTTGGCGGCGCTGAGAAATGCCACGCGCGCTACATCCGGTGCGCTGCCGCCGCCGAGAACCTTCATGCATGCCATACGAGCCTGGATGCGGCGCGCGGTTTCTCCAATGGGCCAGCGGTAAAGCAGCATTTCGGCGGCTTCGCGGGTGCTCGAAACACTGACTTTGCCCGAGGACAGCAAAACGGTCACGGGCTCTTCGAACGTGCCGACGTCTCGTTCGCAGGTCATATGCTGGTCTCCTTTCGCAACCTCCCCAAGACTTTACGGGTGAACCATCCGTTCCGTTGCGTCACGTTTGTCCCGGTGGGCGAACATTCTGTGAGGACGGGCGCTCGTCCAGAGCGCGGGCTTGATCGCTCAGACTGGACTCGCCAACGCGTTGCGGTCCTCAAACAGCGAGAACCGTCCTTATCGCTACGGGCCACTTGCCGGCCCAGGCATCCGCAGACGGAAGTCAATACTCATTTCTGGGGATGGAAATCTCGCGTGCAGATCGGCGAAGCCGGGCGAGAGGAGTGATCGTCATGACCGTTCTTGCCCATAGCATCGCCAGCGACCCCCCACGGAACGTGGCGGGCCGTCTTCTTGCCTGAAGAGCTGCATCTCTATTTGGAGTTCATCGGCCAGGCGCCGGCACAAATCCCTCCACTGGATGAGCCTCGACGGCTTCCTTGCACGGCCAAAAGATGCTCTCCACCAGCGGGCGCGCTGTAGAGTTTCGCGATTTTCGCCACAGCGACGATATTGGACACCAGGGTCCGCCGATCCATCAAGGCAACGGACGCCATCTTGGATCGGCTAATGGTCGATGCTCACGACGACACAATTGCTCGGCGTCAGAAGATGTCCTGGCCAGCATGGGCTGGCTGGTCATTGTAGCTCTCCGTCGGGTTTGCGCGCCGGCCTTAGCGGGCAGCGGATAGGCTACTTGGCGAGGAAGTCCGTAATGAGCTTGACCGTGGCGTCCGGGTTTTCCTCCATGATCCAGTGACCGGAGCCCGGTACGATCCCAACAGTCACATGGGTCGCGACATAGCGTAGATCGTCTGCCTGGGCCGTGCCGAAAGACTTTTCAGCGCCAACGGCTAGCACCGGCATCGAGACTTTGCCGCCCTTCGCCAACAACTCCTTGTTGTCCGCCGCATCCTGGTTAAAGGCGGCGAATTGCTCGAAGGCGTCGTGCATGGCGTGAGGTCGCGCGTAAAGTACGGAGTAGTGCTTGCGCGTTGCTTCGTCGATGGCCTTCGGATTGGCTGACAACTCGTTCCAGAAACGGTCGAGATAGATACGCTCGCGCCCTGCTACCAGCCGCTCCATGTCGGGACCACGAAAGTTGAAATGCCACAGCAACGGCAAGCGGATGATGTTGTCCCAATCGCCGATGCCCGGCAGCGGCGCATCGATCACAACCCAGCGGGTGACTCGGTCGCGATACTGGGCGACGAAAGCGTAACCCACCATGTTGCCGATATCGTGGGTGACGAGGTCGGCTTTCTCGATCTTCAGATGGTCGAGGATACCGGCAATGTCGACGGCCTGGTTTTTCTTTGTGTAACCGGTGTCGGGATGGGCGGACAGTCCCATGCCGCGCAGGTCTGGCACGACTACGGTGTGATCTTGCATCAACTTTGCCGCAACAGGCGCCCACATGTCGCCACTGTCGCCGAAGCCGTGCAGCAGCACGACGGCGGGGCCCTGTCCCCCGATGCGGACATTAAGGCTCGTGCCGTTGGTTTCGATCGATTGCGTCTTGAAGCCTGGCGGGAATGGGACGACCCGCGCCGTGGCCGGCAAGCTAGCGAGCAGCAGACCTAGCACTGCCATGATCATCCTACACATGTCGTCCTCCGTGAACGTTGTTGCACTGAGCCATGCCGACGTCGGCGTGTCGCTGCCGATCCGCTTCGATGAGGAGCATAAGGACTCGCAGACGGCCCTAATAGCTCGAATCGCCGTCGATTGAACGAAGAAGGCCTTTTGTTGTGTTGCGTGATTCAGAATTGGTAGCATCAGGGCATGTTGGGTAAGACTGTATGTCGCCTCTGCCGATGAGGTGGCTCGTCCTCCTGTGGTGTGGGTCGGCTCGGCCCGCCCCGAGCAACGCTCGGACGCGCACTGTAGGGCGAGCCACCTCATCGCAGAGGCGGACATATGGTCTTACCATGATGAGTAGCGCCAAGCCTCACTACGAAGCCATCAAGGCCTTCTCACTGAGGATCTGAAGAAGATCACCGTGCCCACGCTGGTCATGCATGACGACGATGACAGGTCGTGCTGATCGAGGATTCGGGCAGGCTGTCGGTCAAACTTCTTAAGAACGACACTCTGAAGGTCTATATGGGTTACCCGCACGGCATGCTGACGACGCACGCGGACGTCATCAACCACGACTTGCTGGCCTCCATCGAGGGCTGAACGTATCTTGGGGACGCGTTCGCGTTCGCAAAATGACGTGGCGGAATTTGGCCCGCCACGTCCATCTTTGCCGGCCGCAGGCGACGACCACTGACTGAACTGCCTTTCCGGCCATCTGCTTTAGCTGTGGCGTTGGCGTCGCTTTGCCCCGAGGTAGAGAAGTCGTGGATTGAGTGGCGGGCACAACCGGATCCGGCCGTGTCACTTTCGCCGTCGTGCCGGGTTCGAACCCGCACGGCACAGTGAACAATCGCATCGCGCCGCATTTCGGCCGTGGAGGGCGGCTTCGCCTTGCTTCAAGCAGACCCGTTTAGCGTGTCTCGGCCCGCCGCCGGAATTCCTCGGCGCTGTTCCGCATAGGATACGGCTGCTCCGGGATCGGGACGCCAAGATGGCGGCATAGCGGCTCCCATCCTTGCCCGAGTGCATGCACGAGCAGTCGGCCAGGCGGCACAGTGGTGAGTATGTCGTGCCGATGTGATTCGTAGACGGCTATCGCGTGAGCGCGATCGACGCCCCTCCAAAGACCTTGCCGAAAACGAGGGTCTCCCCCAGAGAGTCCGGGTCGACCTGACCGCGGCGCGTCACCTGAAACGCGCTTTCGATACTTGTCCACCAGCTTTCGGACGAGCGGTCCGTGTGAACGATCCGTGCTTCCGGATACGCTTCGATCAATTCGCGCCAATAATAAGAGGAGGGCCAGTCCACGCAGGATGAGTAGCCCTCAAACAGACTCTCCCAGTCTGCCGACGCACCTTTGGCTAAGGCCCTCCAGCGCTGCTTCTGAATGGCGCTCCCATCGACTTCGAACATGTGATGGCAGGGTCCGAAGCCCAACAGGTTGAGCGCCTCTCGCATGGAGTCAGTTCCGGTGCGCCCGAAACCCGTTCCGATGACCTTGAGCGGCATGATAGCCCTCCACCGTGCCTGCGCCGAACCGGATCATTTATCTCCGCCAGCCGAGCACTATAACAGCTGTTTTTGCGAAAGTCCGTCTTGCGGCCACTGCCGGTCCTTCGTTGCGCGCCTCACTAGCTGACCTTCAGGCACTGGCGGAGTCTGGCCTTCGCGGGCCCCATGCGACTATTCTAAAACTTCTAAAATTGGCGACACGGCAAGTCACGGGCATCGCGTCCTACACCTTTATCGGAAGAGCATTTGATCATAGCTGTGGATACGGAATACGCCTCTGAACAGATTGGCGAATGTCGCCTGCATCGCGCGCCTGGCAGATCACGCTGCCACACCGGGTATACAAGGTGGTAACGGCAGAGCCGCCGCCGGCCGGCGTGTTGGTGGTGGCCGTGCGCCGGCCAAACGCGTCATGGGTCATGCCCGTCGCCCTGCCAGACTCTCCGGGATAGACGATGCCGATCAGCCGAGGTAGCACGCCACAACTTGAGACGGTTTTGATCGAGATGATTGTCCAAGCGGCAGATTTTCCGGCGGCCAGCTTCGATACCGTAGCGGGCGACTGCGCCGACAAATCTGGAGGCCGAATACTCTTCAACGTTCGCGTTGACAGCCATGTGGATGTTCAGCGAGTTGCCGCCATCGCGAGCAAATCTGACGAGGGGACGACTCCTTTGCTTTTGCTGTTGGATCGTACGGGGACGTCGATCAAGATCCATGAGGTGCCGGTTGAGGACTACCCGTTGGTAGTCTCCATCGCCCGTTGGGCCAGATCAGCCCCTTCACTTGCAAGCCATCACCAGCGTCAATGTCGAGGTTACCCTGCTCCTGGACGCTGTCGCGTCGGAAGCACGGCCGGATTAGCTGAATTGCGGACCCAGCCGATGTTAGCGGGGCCTACGCGTTATGATCGGGGTCCACTCCTCGTGCTGCTTTGTGCATTCCACATTGCCTTTCTATGCGACTTCCAAGCACAAAGCGTGACCATCGACCCAGAATGGCTCTGGTGTCCCACTCGCTTAGGCAGCCAAAACCTGACAACCCTGGTGCCGCTGCTGAGGTCGCGGTTGCGCCACCCTGGCAGATGGTCTGCTTTCCGCGTGCGAGCTGACCATTGCCAAGGTAGAAAATTCACTCTCCCACCTCCGAACCCAGGCGACGTTGTCTTTTCGCAGACCGCGTGGACTTCAGGCGCCGAACCTGTCCACCGCAAAGGGTGCTATGCGCGCTGGATCGCCGCGACCAATGATCAGCTCGGCAATCAGGCGCGCCGTGATCGGCGCCAGCGTCAGGCCGAGATGGCCGTGGCCGAAAGCGTGGATCACCCTCGAGCTGCCGCGCGACGGGCCGATGACCGGGCGGGAATCGGGCAGCGATGGCCGGAACCCGAGCCATTCGGATGAAGGCTGGCCGAGTTGTGGAAAGAACTGCCTGACACCGCGATCGAGCAGCGCCAGCCGGCGCGCATTTGGCGGCGCTGCAAGTCCGCCGAGCTCGACGGTTCCGGCGACACGCAGCCGGCCGGCCATCGGCGTCATGTAGAAGCCGAGATCGACCGGACAGACCGGACGATTGAGCAGAGGCGCTTCGGTCGGAAATTCGAGATGATAACCGCGTTCGGTCTCGAGCGGAATCCTGTCGCCGGCCTGTATGGCCAACGCCCGCGATTGCGCGCCCGCGGCGATAACCACCGTGTTCGCCTTGATGTTAAAGCCGGAACCGCTGAGCCTGACACCGTCCGCCTCAACCCGCAGTCCGGTTATCTCAGCCTGCGCCACCGAAACGCCGCGGTCGGCCGCGGCATCGAGCAGCCGCCGCATCACTGTCTCGGGATCGCTGACATTCATCGAGTCGGGGAAGTACAGACCGCTGGCCCCGGTCGCGGGCAGGCCAGGCTCCAGCGCGGCCACCGCTTCCGGCGTCAGAACCTCTTGATGGACGCCAAACCCGGCGCGCAGCGCCCTGCCCCCAGCGGCCTTGGCGAAATCGCTCTCGCGGCGATACAGGTAGAGACAGCCGTTGCGGCGCAGCAGGTCTGTCAGGTCAGCCTCCTCCACCATCTCTTCCCAGGCCGGCAGGGCCTCGGCCAGTAAACCGGCGAGCGCCAGCGCATTGGCGCGGGTGGCGGCGGGAAGCGATTGCCGCACGAATTGAACCAGCCATGGCGCAAGCTGCAACAGCGCCGGCCAGCGCAAGGAAAAAGGGCTGTCGGGATCGAGAAGCAGCTTTGGCAGCGCGCGCAGCAGAGCCGGATTGCCGACCGGCATGCAGGCATATTCGGCGATCGTTCCGGCATTGCCAAACGAGGCGCCGGAGCCCGGCTCATTGGGGTCGATGAGCAGGACTTCGCAACCCTCAGCTGCGAGCCGGAGTGCAGTTGCCAGTCCGACAACGCCGGCACCGACGATGGCGATTTCGACCGATTCCGACGCTGCCATCTTTAAATTCCTAGACGAAACCAGGCAATTGAAGATGGCCGGCAGATAACAGTTCGGCCATCGAGTTCAGGGCCGTGCGCAGATCGTCGAGCGAGCGCGCAGCGCCTACATTGATACGCACGCCGTGCTGTACCGGCTCGCGCCCAACGGCGAAGGCATCACCCGGGAGCACGGCAACGCCACGTTCCAGGCAGGTGCGAGCGAAACCCGCGCCCCGCCACGGCTCCGGAAGGCGCAGCCAGGCGTGGGTCGAGGTTGGGTGGTTCTGGACATCGTAGCGGCCGAGGATTTCAGTGAGGATGGCCTGGCGCTGGCGCAACTCCTGCTTCTGCGTTTCTATGATGCGCGCCGCCAGGCCCTCTTCTATCAGCCGCGCGCCGATCAGCGCCGTCAAGGGACTGATGCTCCAGCAGTTGATCCGCAACGCCGCTGCGACCTGGCCGGCTATGGCGCGTGGCGCGATTACAAAACCGAGGCGCAGCCCTGGGGCAAGACATTTCGACATGGCGCCGATATGGATCGTCAGTTCGGGCTCGAGGCTGGCAAGCGACGGCAGCGGATTGTCTGCCAGGGGGCGGTAGACGTCATCTTCGATGATGAGGACGTTGTGGCGGCGGGCGACAGCTATCAGCTCGTGCCGGCGCTCTTCGGATAACGTGATGGTCGTCGGGTTGTGCAGGGTCGGCACCAGGAAGACCGCGCGTGGGCGGAGCTGCGCGCAGCCCGCATCGAACGCGTCGGCCCGCATGCCGCCACGGTCCATCGCGACGCCTCTGAGGTCGAGCCCATGCACCCGGCACAGTGCGTTGATGCCCTGATAGGTCACTTCGTCGGCGAGCACGACCTCGCCCTGCCTGGTCACCGCGCCAAGCACGCAATCCAGCCCATGCTGGGCGCCCGCCGCCAGCACCACGCGGCCGGGATCGCCTTCCCCCGCCACCGGTCGCATCCACTCGGCGATTGCCATCCTCGCCCAAAGCGGCCCCTCGGGCGGATGATAGTCCTGAAGCGTGGCATAGTGCCGGTCCTTCGACAGGCGCGGCAGCAGCAGCCCAAGCGCATCGAGATAGGCCGAGGTCGCAGGTCTGTTGACGGAAAGATCGATGACGCCGGTGTCGTCGCTCGGCGCTGACACGAAACCTGGCCTTTCGCCGCCATTGCGGGCCGCGACCGTTGTGCCGCGTCCGGGCCGTGCTTCGAGCAGGCCGCGCTGCTGCAGCGTCGACAGTGCGCGCGTCACCGTGGTGACATTGATGCCCAGCGCGCGGGCAATCTCGCGCTGCGGCGGCAGCCGGTCTCCAACTGCAAGTGTGCCGGCCGTGATCCGTTCCGCAATAGCGTCCGCAAGACGCCGATAGACCGGGCCTTCATCCGAGGCGAGTTGCAGGTCCTGAAGCATGCGGATTGGCGGTTTCGGTGTGTTGACGCTCTGGCTATCGGCGCATCTAGCATAAGACAATGCTCCAGACAATAGCACTTGTCCGGCAGGTATTTTTAAATCCGGCCCGAACAATCTCACACAATCCCGAAGAAAGCCGCTTGACGGCCAAACTTGTCTGCATCTATGGTTCTTTTGCGATCGATTGTGTGAGCATACAAGTTTGGTTTGCCGCCATTGTGCGGCAGCGTCATGCGAGACCCATACATGCACGGCAAACGCCACCTCGTTTCGACATGCAGCTTCTGCCGCAGATCGACGGACTTGCGTCCGTGATGGCCGAAGCGACAGCCCTGTCGCGTGACAGCGCCGGTCCTGCACGGGCAGCCGATGCCGGCAGCCAAGGATTTGTCGAATTCATCGATGTCGAGAAATCCTATGACGGCCGCACGTTCGCGGTATCGCGGCTGAACCTCGGCGTTGCGCGCGGCGAGTTCCTCACCCTTCTTGGACCCTCCGGTTCGGGCAAGACGACGACGCTCAACATGCTTGCAGGCTTCGAACGGCCGACCAGCGGCGTCATTGCGCTTGAAGGCCGGTCGGTCGACAGGCTGCCGCCCTACGAGCGCAACATCGGCATGGTGTTCCAGAACTACGCGCTGTTTCCGCACATGAGCGTCGAGGAGAACGTCGCCTTCCCGCTCTCCGTCCGCAAGATTACCAGGACGGAAGTCGCAGCCCGCGTCGGCCGCGCGCTCGACATGGTGCGGCTGCGGCAGTTCGGCGACCGGCGGCCGGCACAGCTTTCCGGCGGCCAGCAGCAGCGCGTCGCGCTTGCCCGCTCGCTGGTGTTCGAGCCGAGCCTGGTGCTGATGGACGAGCCGCTCGGTGCGCTCGACAAGAAGCTGCGCGAGCACATGCAGCTCGAGATCAAGCAACTTCACACGATGCTCGGTGTCACCATAGTCTATGTGACGCACGACCAGAGCGAGGCGCTGACCATGTCGGACCGCGTCGCCGTTTTTAACAATGGCGGGATTGCCCAGCTCGGTTCGCCGGATGATCTCTACAACGCGCCGCAAACTTCGTTCGTCGCGAGCTTCATCGGCGAGAACAACACCCTGCTCGGCAAGGTCGAGCGCGTCTCTGGCAAGGAGTGCCGCGTCGCGCTGGACGGCGGCGGTTCGGTAACAGCGCTCGCCATCGGTGTTGCGGAGGGCGATGCCTGCCATGTCGCTATCCGCCCGGAGCGGCTGAAGCTTGCGCCCGCCTCGAACGGAGCAAATGGGCTGGCCGCCACGGTTGAAGGCCGCATCTATCTCGGCGACCACCAGCGTCTTTTGGCCCGGCTGGAAAACGGACAGGTGCTGACCGTCAAGGTCGGCCCCGAAATGACCATGGGCAACGGGGGACCGGTCACGGTTTCCTGCGCGCCCAACGACTGCCGTGCCTTTCCGGCAGATGCCGCAACGGACGGTTCCATCTCGAAAACAGGGGAATAACAACAATGAAAATTACAAGAGCCCGGCTGTTCGCCTTTGCGGCAGCCACAGCATTCATCACCTCAGGACATGTCGCCTTCGCCGACGAGCTTTCGATCATGGCCAGCGGCGGCGCCTGGCAGGATGCCCAGCGCAAGGCATGGTTCGAGCCGTTCAGCAAGGAGACCGGTGCCAAGATCGTCGAGCAGGAATATCTCGGCGATCTCGGCAAGGTCAAAGCCATGGTCGACACCGGCAACGTGCCGATCGACCTGGTGACGGTCGAGACCGCGACCGTGCTGCAAGGTTGCGACGCCGGCATTCTCGAGCGCCTCGACTATTCCAAGATCGCGCCGCGCGAAAAATTCCTCGAAGGCTCCGCGCTCGACTGCGGCGTCGGCCTCGACGCCTATGGCGACGTGCTCGCCTATGATCCCAACGTGCTGAAAGAGGCGCCGACCTCGGTGCTCGACATCTTCGACACGACCAAGTTTCCCGGTAAGCGCGCGATGCGCAAGTTCCCGGCGCAGAATTTGGAATGGGCGCTGATGGCCGATGGCGTCGCGCCGGCCGATGTCTACAAGGTGCTGGCCACGCCGGAAGGCGTCGACCGCGCCTTCAAGAAACTCGACACCATCAAGAAAGACATCGTCTGGTGGGATGCCGGCGCACAGCCGCCGCAGCTCCTTGCATCCAAGGAAGTGGTGATGACCACCGCCTGGAACGGCCGTATCCAGAACGCCATCGACAAGGACGGGGCGCCGTTCAAGATCGTCTGGAACAACCAAATCCTCGAATACGACATGATCGCCATTCCGAAGGGGGCCAAGAGCCCGGACCTGGCCTACGAGTACCTTGCCTATATCAGCCAGCCGGAAATCAACGCCAAGCTGGCCAGCTACATCACCTACGGGCCGGTGCGCACCGATGCAGCGTCCTTTGTCGCGCCGGACGCCTTACCCAAATTGCCGAATGCGCCCGACCATATGAGCGCTTACCTGGTCGCCGACACCGAATTCTGGGGCGATTACGGCGAGGATTTGGTCAAGCGCTTCAACGCCTGGCTCGCGCAGTAGGAAAAATGACTGCGCTTGAGCCCACGAAGCTGGAACGGCCGCGCCTCGCGCGCGACCGGTCGGCCGCCGATATCAAGGCGGCGAAATCGGTCACGGCAAAACTTCGGCGCGCCGAGTTCGGCGATCGGCTGCGGTCACTGGCGCTGGCGGCGCCTTTGCTTGTGCTCCTGGCGCTGAGCTTCGGCATCCCGATCGTCCTGCTGCTATCGCGCGCCGTCTATGACCCGACGATTGCCGACGCTTTGCCGCAGACCAGCCAGGCGCTGCGCGGCTGGAACAGCGCGGGACTGCCAGGAGATGCCGCCTTCCTGGCCCTTGCCGCCGACCTCAGGGACAATCAGGCCATGGGCACGGCATATGAGCTCGCCAAAAGCCTGAACGCCCGCCTGCCCGGTGCGCGCAGCCAGGTGCTCAAGACGGTACGCCAACTTGAGGCTGCCGACAGGCCGCCGCTGGAGGTGATGAAAGCCGTGCCGTTCTGGTCGGCGCCCGGCACGTGGCCGGTCATCGAGAGCGGCACCCATAGCGTGACGTCGTTCTACCTGCTGAGCGCGCTCGATCTGCGCTGGAACGCCGATGGAGGCATTGAAAGAGTGCCGCCGCAACAGGCGATCTTCCTGCAGGTGTTCATGCGCACATTCTTCGTGGCCGCGGCGGTGACGCTGGCCACGCTGATACTGGGCTTCCCCCTCGCCTATCTCATCGCCTCGGTACCCAAGGGCCTCGCCGCCATCCTCATCGTCGCGGTGCTGCTGCCATTCTGGACGTCGATCCTGGTGCGAACCGCGGCCTGGACCGTGCTCCTGCAGAAATTCGGCCTGGTCAACGACCTGCTTTTGTGGCTCGGCATTGCCGACGACCGGCTTGAGCTGATGTACAGCCGCATCGGACTGATCATCGCCATGACCCATATCCAGCTGCCGTTCACGCTGCTGCCGATCTATAGCGTTATGCGCACGATCCCGGCCTCGCAGATGAAAGCCGCCTATTCGCTCGGCGCAAAACCCTTCACCGCGTTCCGCCGCGTTTATCTTCCACAGGTTTTTCCGGGCGTCATGGCCGGTTGCCTGCTCACCTTCATTCTGTGCCTCGGCTACTACATCACGCCGGCGCTCATCGGCGGTGCAAGCGACCAGCTGATCAGCAATTTCATCGCCAACTACGTCAATGTCGAGCTGAACTGGGAGATGGCGGCAGCACTGAGCTTCATCCTGCTCGTCTTCACCCTGGCGCTGTTTGGCATCTTCGCCCGCATCCTCGGCCTCGACCGTCTCAAGCTGGTGTAGCCATGCTGCTGTCTCCCTATCCGACGACAGGCGAAAGAATCCGCATCACCCTGCTGTGGCTATGGTGCGGCATGGTGATCCTGTTCCTGCTCGTGCCGATCCTCGTGCCCGTCCCCTTGTCGTTCAACAGCGGCGCCTTCTTCATCTTTCCGCTGGAGGGATTTTCGACGCGCTGGTACGCGGTCGTGCTTGGCACCCAACGCTGGCAATCGGCGATCGGCAACAGCCTGATCGTTGCGTTCGGGACGACGCTGATCGCGACGGTACTCGGCACGTTGACAGCGATTGCGCTTTCCGACGAAAAGTTTCCCGGCCGCCGCATCGTCATGCCGCTGCTGCTGTCGCCGCTGATCGTGCCGGTGGTGATCACCGCCGTCGGCTCTTATCTGTTCTATGCCCGCGTCGGCCTGGCCAGCACCTATGCCGGCATCATCCTGGCGCACACCGCGCTCGCCAGTCCCTTCGTCGTCGTCACGGTGGGAGCGAGCCTCACCGGCTTCGACCGCAATCTGATGCGCGCTGCCGCCATCTCCGGAGCAAAGCCCATCACGTCGTTCTTCAGGGTGATGCTGCCGCTGATCCTGCCCGGCGTACTGTCAGGCGCCGCTTTCGCCTTCGTTACCTCGTTCGACGAGGTCGTCGTGGTACAGTTCCTGGCCAGCGCCAACCAACGCACCATGCCGCTCGAAATGTTCATCGGCTTGCGCGAGAAGCTCTCCCCGGCAATCACCGCCGCCGCGACCCTGATGATGGCGCTGTCTATAGTGCTCCTGGTCGTCGCCAACCTTCTGGTACGGCGTAGCCAGCGTCGGCCAAGCGCGAGCGAGTAACTCGTGGCCTTGCCGCTCCAATGTTCCCGCAGTTTATGGAAGTGTTCCCCGGTCCCTGGTCGGCGATCGTCGGAAGAGACGGGATGGGCACGGCGCGGTCATCGAAAGGTCCGTTCGGGAGACTTCAATCCCCCCTGCTTGAATGTCTGCCATCGCTTTAGGATGCCAGAAGCTGCAAGTCCGCTCCCGGCCCCCACGATAGCCGCTGAATTGCCGGACCATCTTGGCCGCGGATAGCACGTGCCGACGTTCTCGCCAAGTCGCAGAAGATGCAGTCGGGAACGCAAGGTGCGACAACACGACGGCGGCTGACACGTTGGGTGATGGCGCCGTCGGCGGCAGGACAGCGAACGGATTGAGCCCGGTCCGGTCGCTGGTGCGCGGTACGCTGCACCTCAGCGTCAACGACCCAAATTGCGGCGTCTCTCGCGTCGCAGATGGTCCTGTATCGCGACGACGGGCGACCGCCCAAGAGCGATCGGCGAGCCCGCTCCGGCGCCTCGGACACACTGTCGAGCCCTAAATCCCCATAGCCCCGCCCGCCATCCCGCGGTTCAGTTCAATCAGGCTTTAATGTAGTCGCGACCCGTGCGTGCCCAATCGCGCCCGCGACTAGACAGAACCCTCCAGATTCATTTTGAACCTCCTTTTCAAATGGCGGAAAATAGCGATTCCTGGGTATCGTCGTGGATGCGACGCGGAGTATTGCGCGCCAGTTCGGCCTTGATCCGTTCGTCTTCGAGGTCGCTGGCGCGGATCTGGTAGCGCGCGCCGCGCATGACCTGCTCGGCGGGTAAGAGGCCATCCCTGATGAACCGGCGGATTTTGACGTGCCACGCGCCAAGCTTCGCGGCCGCATCCGACATAGTGAGCCACTCGCCATTCTTGTCGGACGAGCGATAGCCGCTGATCTTGTGCACCGTGCGCAGCGATTGGACGCGTCGCGCGGTCCAGGTCTTTCCCTGACCGGTCTGCATGCCCATGCGGTTGAGTGTGGCAGCGATTTCGGCATCCGACCACCGGGTTGCCATGGAGCATGATCGCCAGAGCCTCCTCAGGCGTACGCTGGCCATGCTCTCCGGATTTGGGCTTGCTAACCCGTACCTGCGAGTGCTGGCCTCCATGCCAGTGGATCGTCAAGATCACGTCGCGCGAATGGTCATCGACATCCGCCACGATGTCCTTGATGAGCGCGCGCAGCAGTTGCTGACGACAGCGCATGTCGACACCCGGCGCATTCCAGGTGGCCTTGAGATCCTGGGCAAGGCCCGTGAAGTCCGGAACCGCGTCGACAGGCTCCACACGCTGGACTTCGCTCAGCCGGGCCTCGCAGGTCCCCACGCGCCTGAGCGTGGCTTCCCAACTCCTCTCGAGCTGGACCGCAATAAGCCGGTTCTCCGGGTCGCAGGCCGCTTCGCCGGCAGAAGCATCTTGCGGATGGTGGACCTCGCGACAATGCCGTTGATTGACGGCCGCGGCTGCGCTGTTCTCTGCCACTGCCTTTAACAGACTGGATGCACCCGGTGGCGTAGGTGACGAATACCAATTTGTCCGCCACGGCGAGAGCACTGGCCGTCCCGCCTGCGGTCAGCGCGGCGCCGGTGTCGAAATTCAGCCATGTGCGCTATCAGCTCGCAGGCACCCGTCCCGCAATCTGGCTCAGGGCGCCGGGCGGGTGAACAGGGTTCGGAATAGCTCCTCAGCACGCCGCAGTCCTTCATCTGTCAGAACCACTGACTTCGCCTTGTTTGCCGGATTCGCGATCAGCCCCTTCTCGTGCAAGCGATCCAGAGCATTCCAATCCAACCCCTTCCAGGCGCGCCTCTCTTCATGCAGCGTCAGCCAAAGCAGGCCCAGAACGGCTTCGTCGATCTTGTCGGCGTCGATCTCCATGCAAGCAGTCTAACACGCGAAAAGGCCGCTGCCACGATCCACACCGGATGGTTATTCCCTGCCGCGAGCGTTCGCCTGAAAACAGGCGCCTCACTCAGGCGTCGCATCCGCGACGGGGTCATTGGGGCGCGACGAGCCGGGACGGGATTGGAGTTCATCATGATGCCTAAGCGGCCGTGGCAGCGTTGCCGCTGGCAATGAAATGCAAATTGGCGAAATCCTCGTCTTCCCTCAGGTTGCGCTTACCGCAGGCGAGCGGCGCACTATCCAGGTCCGCGTCATGCTGCCGGCAACGCGCGCCGCCCCGCCGCGGTGGCCCATTCCATAGTCGACCGACGCGCGGATACGTTTTGCGGGACGCTTTCTTTTCCGACCCGCTCTCCGACTGCAAGTCTCAACCTTGTCAGAGGTGATTTTTGACTCCTGAGCGGTTATCGCGGAGCGCATTCCGGGCCACAAGCGAGTTTGCGACATCCCCTTCACTGATTCATTGCCCGTCCAGCGCCAGAATGCGAAATCCGCTGTGAGCGGTCGGGGCTTCGCAACAACCGCTCAAGGTCGGTCCGACGTTGCAGGGCTGACCTGTTTTCATCGAGCCAAGACTGACTCTGGTGCCGTGCCGGGAATAAGCTATAGTTCACATACTAAGACGGCGGGCGCCTGCACAATGGCTGGACTGGGTGAACAGATTGCGCGTCAGCAGCGCACTATGGGACCGCTCCTGGTGGCGGCAGTGGTCATCGGCCTTATCGGTCTGCCCGTCGCAGCCTGGCTCGACCTCCGAGACCTGTCGGAACGGATGCTGCGCAGGCAAGCCAGCGAAATCAGCCGCATCATCGACGAAATGCGCGGATTTTACGGCAGCGACGTCGTGGGACGCGTGCTGCAAGCTAACGGCGCCGTAACTGCGACGCACAACTACCGGGACGTGCCAGGCGCGATCCCCATTCCAGCAACCCTCTCGATCGAACTGGGCAAGCGCATCAGCGCTCACGACGGCTCGGTCAAATATCGGTTCGTCTCGGATCTGCCTTTCAAAGGTCGCGCGCCCCACCAGCTCGATGCGTTCGAGCGGAATGCAATCTTGGCTTTGCGCGCCAACCCGAAGGAGCCGATCATCGAAGTCTCGGGCTCACTGTTTGACCGGCAGGTCCGTGCCGCGGCCCCTGTCATAATGGGACAAGTGTGCGTGACCTGCCATAACTCACACCCGGACAGCCCCAAGACGGACTGGAAGGTAGGGGATGTCCGAGGGATCCAGGAGATATCAGTCAATCAGCCCATCGCTGCGAACGTGCTGACCTTCAAGTATCTGCTCCTATATTTCGGTTTCGCGGCCGCGGCGGGCCTGACGTTCATTCTCCTGCAGCGTCGGCAGTCCGCGTTGATTCAGGGCATCAACAAGGAGCTTTCGGAGGCAAACGACTTCCTGGCCGCGATTTCATTGAAGATCGCCAAATACCTTTCGCCTCAAATCTACAAAAGCATCTTCAGCGGCCAGAAGGACGTCACCATCGCAACCGAGCGCAAGAAGCTCACAATCTTTTTCTCCGACGTCAAGGATTTCACCGCGATTGTGGAACGGCTCCAGCCCGAGGACTTGACGCTTCTCCTCAACGAGTACTTCACCGAGATGTCGACGATCGCGCTCAAACACGGCGGCACCGTCGACAAGTTCATCGGCGACGCGCTTCTTGTGTTCTTCGGAGACCCCGAGACGCAAGGCGTCGAGGAAGACGCGAGAGCCTGCTTGCGCATGGCTGTCGACATGCAGCGTCGGCTGGAGCAGTTGAACAGGGTGTGGCATGACCGCGGAGTTGAACGGCCCTTCCGAGCTCGCATGGGCATCAACACGGGCTATTGCAATGTTGGGAACTTCGGTTCCGATGATCGGATGGACTACACGATCATTGGAGCCGAGGCGAACTTGGCGGCCCGGCTGCAGTCGATTGCCGAGCCCGGCGGCATCTGCCTCAGCTATGAGACTTACGCGCTCGTGCGCGACCTTGTCCGGGCGCGTCCATTAGCACCCATTGCCATGAAAGGGATCAGCCGGGAGGTTGTCCCCTACGAAGTCGAGGGCCTCCTGGGTGAACTCGCCCAACGCCCTCAGGTCATCAGCGAGCATGCGACTGGTCTCGACTTGTTCCTCGATGTTGAGGCAATCGACGAGAACGGGGTGGAGCGGGCGAAGAAACGACTTTCGGAGGCGCTCCTGGCCTTAACCATCCGAAGCAAGCCCGCCGCACTTTAGGTTCTTGAACGTGATCCAATCTGGACCGTGGCCAGCCAAGTAAAGTCCGGTTCAACACCGTTCAGGCGCGCCGGGTCCCGGCCAGGAGTTCGCGCATCATCCTCGTTGGTCATCAGCGCCGTCAGGGCCGAGGCGTCGGTGAACATCAGTCATTCTCGTACAGGCTGTCGCGAAACGCCTTGTCGGCGGGCCTGCCGTGATCAGGCTTGCCCCGGGCTCGCAGATCACGGCAGAACCTGACGCCGATCTCTACGAGGGACGGTCTAGCCTGTTCGCGCTCAAGCTCATGCTTGAGCGCGGCATGCACGGTCTCTGTCAGAGCAGTCCTCTTAAGTGCGGCGAGCCGGCGGGCCAGTGCGTCGGTCTCGGGATTTTTGATGTGGAACGCCATCACTGCCTCGTATAGCCGTTCAAGTCTATCGGTATACAGCAATTTGGATACACCCGTGTGAAAGCCCCGCAGCATCGACCGGACACGAAGCGAATCGGCCACGCCGACCCAACTGTCGGCTGGATGGGATCGTACCGCTGTTTTTACAGATCTCGAGCAGTATCTGAGGTCGCTTGCATAAGTCACGTGCAACACCCGCACTTTCGTACGGGTCTGGAACGGCGCAATCACCGTCTAGCCAAATCCAGCAGCCTTGCCGCTGGCGATAAAATGCGGGTTGGCGAAATCCTCGTCGTCACTCTGGTTGCGCTTGCCGTAGGCGAGCGGCTCACCATCCAGCGTGCGCGTCATGCCGCCGGCGGCGCGTAGCACCGCGTCACCCGCGGCCGTATCCCACTCCATGGTGCGGCCGAAGCGCGGATAGACGTCCGCCTCGGCGCCGGCGACAAGGCAGAATTTCAGCGACGAGCCGACCGAGACGATCTCGGCAGCGCCCAGCGCGCGGATATAGGCGTCGGTTTCCGGCGTGTTGTGGGAGCGGCTGGCAACGACGGTCAGCGGCACCATACCGGCCCTTGCCGAAATCGGCTGGCGATCGACGATCTCGTAGTCGTCATTGATCTCGATCGTTTCCGCTTTGCCCGGCCGGCCGGAAAAGAAGCGGCCGGTGCAAGGCGCGAAGACAACGCCGATCTCAGGCACGCCATGGCGAACCAGCGCGATGTTGACAGTGAAATCGGTCCGCCGGTTGACGAACTCCTTGGTGCCGTCGAGCGGATCGATCAGGAAAAAGGCGTCGCCGAGATCCGGCGCCATGATTCCGGTGGAGGCTTCCTCCTCTGCCACGCATGGAATCTCTGGAAATGCGGCGCGCAGCCCGGCAAGGATGATCTTTTCGCTCTCGCGGTCCGCCTCCGTCACCGGCGAACTGTCCGACTTGCTGTCGACCGCACAGCCGGCACGAAAGACGCGCATCACCTCGCGCCCTGCCGCCAAGGCAAGGTGCTCGAAGACGGCGAGCATCGCTTCGTCGTCAGATACCGCCGCCGCTGTCATATTGGTCTTCGGCAATGTCCCGCTCGTTCAGCCAGTGTTCCAGGGCGTCCACCATCTCCTCGGCCGATCTGCCGAGTGTCTTGAGATGAATTTCGGGCTTTTCCGGCACCTCATACGGTGAATCGACGCCGGTGAAGTTCTTGATCTCGCCGTTCAACGCCCTCGCATAAAGCCCCTTCGGATCGCGCCTGGCGCATTCCTCGAAGGGGGTATCGACAAACACCTCGACGAATTCGCCGTCGGCCATCAATTCGCGCGCCATGCGCCGCTCGGCGCTGAACGGCGAGATGAACGACACGATGACGACCAGCCCGGCGTCGGCCATCAGGCGTGCCACTTCGGCCACGCGGCGAATGTTTTCGACACGATCGGCGTCGGTGAAACCGAGATCGCGGTTGAGGCCGTGACGGACGTTGTCGCCATCCAGAATGTAGGTATGGCGCCCGGTGGCGAACAGCTTCTTTTCGAACAAATTGGCGATGGTCGACTTGCCCGAGCCCGAAAGCCCGGTGAACCAGAACACGGCCGGCCGCTGGTTCTTCATATCGGCGCGGGCGCGCTTGCCGACATCGAGCGACTGCCAATGGATGTTTTCGGCGCGGCGCAGCGAATGCAGGATCATGCCGGCGCCGACCGTGGCGTTGGTGATGCGGTCGATCAGGATGAAGGCGCCGGTGGTGCGGTTTTCGGCAAACGGATCGAAGGCGATCGGCGACCGCGTCGAGATATTGCAGATGCCGACTTCGTTCATTTCAAGCGACTTGGCCGCCTCATGGGCAAAGTCGTTGACGTTGACGCGGTATTTCAGGTCGGTGACGGTGGCGCTGGTCTGGTCGGTCTCGGTGCGCAGGATGTAGGAGCGGCCGGGCAGCAGCGCGTGTTCGTCGAACCAGACGATGTTGGCGGCGAACTGGTCGGCGACCTGCGGCCGCGCCGCCGGCGACACCAGCATATTGCCGCGCGAGACTTCGACCTCGTCGTCGAGGACAAGGGTGATGGCCTGGCCGGCAATGGCCTGCTGAAGGTCGCCGCCATGCGAAACGATGCGCCTGACACGGGAGGATTTGCCGGATTTGGCGACGACCACCTCGTCGCCTGGCGCAACCGACCCGGAGGCTATGGTGCCGGCGAAACCGCGGAAATCGAGATTGGGGCGGTTCACATATTGGACAGGAAACCGGAACGGCAATTCGACCGCGGCCTCGTCGACCGAGACGGTTTCGAGATGTTCGATCAGCGTCGGGCCGGAAAACCAGTCTGTCCTATCGGAACGGCCGGTAATGTTGTCGCCATAACGGGCCGACATAGGAATGGGCACGATCGTCTGGAAGCCGAGCTCACGTGAGAACCGCCCGTAATCCGCGACGATCCGTTTAAAAACCGCCTCGTCGAAGCCGACAAGATCGATCTTGTTGACGGCGAGCACGATGTGGCGGATGCCAAGCAGCGAGGCGATGATCGAATGCCGCCTGGTCTGACGCAGCACCCCCTGGCGGGCATCGATCAGCACGATGGCGAGATCCGCGGTCGATGCACCCGTCGCCATGTTACGCGTGTATTGTTCGTGGCCGGGCGTGTCGGCGACGATGAACTTGCGCTTTGGCGTGGCGAAGAAGCGATAGGCGACGTCGATGGTGATGCCTTGCTCGCGCTCGGCCTCGAGGCCGTCGACCAGCAGCGCGAAGTCGACGTCGTCGCCGGTGGTGCCGTGCTTGCGCGAATCGCGCTCGAGCGTGGCCAGCTGGTCCTCGAAAATCTGCTTGGTATCGGAAAGCAGGCGCCCGATCAGCGTCGACTTGCCGTCGTCGACCGAGCCGCAGGTCAGGAAGCGCAGCAGCGACTTTCGTTCCTGCGCCGCCAGATAGTCGCGGACGCCGTCGGTCGGGGCGAGGCTCTTGGCCATGATATGGCGCATGCTCAGAAATACCCCTCGCGCTTTTTCTTTTCCATCGAGCCGGCTTCGTCGCGGTCGATCAGGCGACCTTGCCGCTCGGAAGTGCGCGCCGTGAGCATTTCGCCGACTATCGCCTCCAGAGTGTCGGCCTGCGAGTCGATCGCGCCGGTCAGCGGATAGCAGCCGAGCGTGCGGAAGCGCACCATCCGGTTCTCCACTGTTTCGCCGGGCCGCAGCTGCATGCGCTCGTCATCCCTCAGGATGAGCATGCCATCGCGCTCGACGACCGGCCGCTCCTTGGCCAGATACAGGGGCACGATCGGGATGTCTTCCTGAAGAATGTACTGCCAGATGTCGAGCTCGGTCCAGTTCGACAACGGGAACACCCTGATCGATTCACCGGCAGCGACGCGGGTGTTGAAAATCTTCCACATCTCCGGCCGCTGGTTCTTCGGATCCCAGACGTGCTGGGCGTTGCGGAACGAGAAGATGCGCTCCTTGGCGCGCGACTTCTCCTCGTCGCGCCGCGCGCCGCCGAAGGCAGCGTCAAACCCGTATTTGTCGAGCGCCTGCCGCAGGGCAACCGTCTTCATTACATGGGTGTGGGTGTTGGAGCCGTGGTCGAACGGATTGATGTTGTCGCGCACGCCGTCTTCATTGACATGGACCAGGAGGTCGAAGCCGAGCTTTTGCTGCATCTGGTCGCGAAAGGCGATCATCTCGCGGAATTTCCAGGTCGTGTCGACATGGAGAAAGGGAAAGGGCGGCTTGGCCGGATAGAACGCCTTCATTGCCAGGTGCATGAGCACCGACGAATCCTTGCCGACTGAATAGAGCATCACCGGCCTGGCGAAAGCCGCGGCCACCTCGCGAAAAATATGGATGGATTCAGCCTCAAGCCGCTGAAGGTGCGTAAGTGCGATGTTCATGGACTGCGAGCGTTCTTTCGTACCGATCCACGGAAGGGCCTGCATCGGAGGCGACCTTCAGCCGCCCGATTCAAACTGCACTTCCGGACAATCTATTCTCGTGCGGGCGTTCTAGCAGATCGTTCCGGTCCAGAACAATGCAAGACAGGCTTGCGGCCGAATGGTTCGGGAATGAATTTTCCGTACGGCCAGCAAAATCGAGAAATTTCTGCTCAGCGAGCGATTGCACTTGGTAGGGGCAGGAAAATGGTGCCTGAGCCTCGGGACCCGAGCGCCAGGAGCGCTCGCCTGAAAGCCGTCCGCCTCGTTCAGATGACGGCCAACGGAGCGACGAGGCCTTACGACGAATTTCCGATGGGAACAAGGAGCTTGTCACCGTTGTGGTCGATCTCGATCATCTCGCTCTTGCGGCTCAAGCGTTCTGCAAATCCTCTGTGAAAGATGATGGCGTTCATATAGGCAAAGGTGATCGCCAGCGCCTCGGTTCGCAGCGGATAGTCAACCAGCGAATGAATGAGAAGAAAAGATACCGAGAGAAATGCCGCCTTCTGAAGCGGGTCACGGCGAACCCTGGCCAGTGCAGCAAAAAGCAATAGGAAATAGCCTACCATAAGTAGGATAGCAGGAATTCCGCCTTCGAAAGCAATTTCAAGGTATTCATTGTGGGCATGATTCACATACTCCCTGAAAATCATGCTCTCTCTTTCGTATATCTGATAGGCTTTCTGGAAATTCCCGTACCCAATACCTGTTGCCCAATTGTCCTTGATACCGTCGATTGTGGTTCGCGCAAATTCCCCTCGCCCGAAAGCCGGGTCGAGCGCCTGTGCATCCAGCTTGGTCCAGGCGCTCATCGTGTAGATCGAAAGCCCAATAAAAATCAGAAGAACGCTGAACCCGCTCACCCTCGAGCGGGCTGAGAGAAAGATCACGGACAATACGGTGATCGCCAACCCAATCAGAACACCGGCGCGGGAACCGGCGGCCAAAAGAAGCAGCAAAAGCGCGATCAAGCCGAACGATCCGGACAAGAGATGTCCGCGGAACAGACCGTAATAGACGACGAAGGGGATAGACACGAAAAGCAGCGCCGAAAAATGATTCACGTTGGCGAAAAGCCCGGCATTGATCGTAAAAGGCAACAGCCCGACAATAGCGACATCGTCAGAGAGTGAATATTGAATCGCTCCCGCAAAACCGTTGCAGATCACTCCCATGAAGAAAAATGGAAGAAGCGCGCTGGCCTGTTCGGCACGCAAACGCAATGCGGCCAAAAAAAATGCTGCGGCGCCCAAAAGATAAAGCAGGCTTTCGACCGTGCGGCCGACCCCAACGCTGATGAAGCGAAATCGGCTTTCTCCGACCCAAGGATCTCCGAGAAGCAGTTCCGGCCGTAACCCGTTGAATATGGCCGCCGGCAGTGGGACGATTTGCAAAACTGCCAACGCCACGGCGAAGACCAGCAGCCACAGAACAAGCCGGGGGATTGTCTGGCCAGGAGTTTGCGAAAAGACGGCCGCGGCGGAGATAATTGCCGCAACCTCGATCAGAGTGTCTGTGTAAAGTCCACTCGCAGTACCACCGCCGATCAGCAGCGATACAAACAAGACCGTGCCGAGGAGATATTTATCCCATTCCGACGGCCGGTCGCTCAAGACGGAACTCTCTCAATGCTCAAGTTGTGCATTACCAAAGTGCCGACATATCGAAAGCGCCAGCTCTCGGCAATGGCGGCGGTTTGAAGCGTCAGCAATTGTATAGGGCAGGCAGCCGGTCCTACTGAAAAATCCTGGCTGAGAGTCTGACGATTGTAAGTGCCTTCCGGAATGTTGAATCGCGCAATTTCTCCCGCCGAGTCAACACATTTGATGGACCAGAACAATCCCTTGGGAAGCTTCAGGTTCCGTGCCGAGGCAATCAACGAAATCTTGTATGAGCCTGAAGGCAGCGAAACTAACTGCTGAAGAGCTGCACTCTTGACCGGGGTATTCAAGAACCGGACCGTCGCCCCACCCTCACCCTCTACTGCATCCTGAGATGTTATAAACGTGACTTCCAAGCCGGATTGCCCGGGAATCTGCCAATCGAAAGGTTTGCCGCGGGAGACTGGCTCGAACTTGCTGTTGAAAATGTATCCGCCTAATTTCCGCTCTTGATCGGACAAGCTGAACAGAAACAGCCGATAGGCCGGTCCATATTCCTTCTGACGAAAGTAGCCGCTGATCACGGCACTCAGTTCGCTCGAATTCGGCGGTGCGCTTGATCCGGTCAGGTCGAGCAGCAGCCGATTTGCGTAATCAATCCCCCGGGGAGTTTTGCTAAGAGCGTAGATCAGAATAGCTCTCCAGGGCGCCTCCGCTCTGATCGCCGCCAACACAGCCTGGTACCCATCGGGATTTGAGAGGATTGTCGGCAGGCCCTCGGAGATTGCTGAAAATTGGTCCGGCCATCGCCGGAGTAATATGTCGATCTCGCCGACGGCCTTCGCCAAATCACCTGCTTCGATGTTGCGGCCAATGGATCTCTGCAGCGCATGGATCTCTGTCTTGGACAGGTTTCGGGCCTGATCGAAGAGCTTATACGCTTCGCCTTTTTCGCCTTGCCGGTATTTAATCTCGCCGATCAGGCTATAGAGACGCGCATCAGCCAGATCGAAGGCAAGCGCCCGTTTGCCCCTAGCCAGCAAAGCATCAAGATCGGGAGCCTTACTCGTATCGTTCAGGTCGCTGGTGATTTCAGCTATCAATGCCTCAACGTTGAGCGGATCCAACGCAAGAGATACGGCTGGTGTCTCAGTTTCAAGAAGCCGACTTAGCCCGATCGAGGAAGCCACCAACACTAGAGCGGACGCGACGAACCAAACGACTGAACGCCGGAGATTTAGCATAAGCGGGCTGGCCTGCTCCATCATCGACTTTGCCCTCAATCTTCGGAGTACCCGTGTCCGTGCCGTAGTTGTAGTACTGGTAGTTCATATATTTATAGGCGTAGTTGTAGTCGAACTTGTTCACAGCAAACTTTGACATCGCGGCTCCAACCACATTGGCACCGGCGGCTCGCATGCGCTTCAACGCCGCCTTGGCAGATTTGCGCGTCACCTGATTTGTAGAGATCACCATCAACGTGCCCTCAGCGAGCCGGCTGAGAATAGGAGCATCCGAAAGACCCACGATCGGCGGCGCGTCGATGATAACAAGGTCGAATCGCTTGCCGAGATTGGTCACGATCAGAGCCATTTTCGGCGATGAAAGCAGATCCGCGGGGTTTGGCGGGATCGTACCAGAGGTCAGAACGGTGACGTTGGGATATTTCGTCGACCTGAAGATGCTCGCTAGATCCTCCCTGCGGACCGTGTTTGTCAGCAGATTGCTCAGTCCGATTGTATTGTCCAGACCAAACAGGCGGTGAAGATTCGGTTTCCGCAGATCCCCATCGACGATGAGAACTCTCGCACCAAGTGCGGCGAAGTCCTGCCCGAGTTTGAACGAGGTGGTCGACTTCCCTTCCGAGGGCTCCGAACTCGTGATAACCAACGATCTCGGCGCGCCTTCCGCACCGGAGAATTGCAAGGACGTTCGCAGCGAGCGATAGGCCTCCGACAAGCCGGACTTCTGATCGGCGATAGCGCTTACGAGTTCCCGGTCATCGATGAGCGGCAAGATTCCCAGCATTGCCAGTCCCAGTTCCTTTTCAACCTGTTCAGGGTTGGTAAAGGTGTTGTTCAACAGCTCGATGACATAAATGACTGACGCGCTCATAGCCAGGAAAAGAACCAGCGCGATCCCGATGTTGATGTCTAAGCGCGGCGAATGTGGGCGATCCGGCTGGGTGGCAAAATCTACGATTGCGGCGCTTTGCGTCTTAAGTTCGGAGCTGACACCGACCTCATTCAGCTTGGCTATAAGGTTGTCGTATTGCGACCGGTTTGAATCTACTTCACGCTTGAGGATCGTGTATTTGATGTTCTTGTCGTTGAAGATAACCTGCTGCTTTTCCATCTCAGCAAGTTTGGACTTGAGATCGGCCTCCTTGTTCTGCGCCTCCTGATATTTCAACCGTAGAGAATCCGTAATGGCCAGGACGCCATTACTATAGAGTCGCTGCAGCTCCTTAATCTGCGATTGAAGCTGCTGCATTTCCGGAAAGCCGGGCTTGAGGATGCCCAGCTTCTGCTGGTACTGGCTCGTCAAGTCCGCGAGCTTATCGCTCAGCTTCTGCAGGCCTTCGCTTTCCAGAACCGGCGCGAGGCTCGAGCCGCGGCCTTTGTCGATCTGGTCCACGACACGTCCGGCATCGAGACGATCCTGGATCGCTGTTGCAAGGGCGGTATTCAACGCCTCGATATTCGACCCTATCAGCGATTTGTCGTCGCCGGTTATCGTGATGCCGGCATCCTTGGCGTAGGCGACCAGCTCCTCTTCGGATTTCTGAAGCTTTTGCTTTACCTGCAAAACCTGTTCCTGGATGAATTGCCTTGCCAAGTCCGAGGTTTCGCTGGTTTGATCAAGGCGTTGATCAATAAAGCTTTGTGCAACTTGATTGGCTACATCACTCGCATACTTCGGCTTCTGATCGACAAAGGTGATGGATAATAGGCTCGTATTGGGGACCAGATTGACGGTGAGATCATTTAGAATGCGCCCGATAGCAATTGCCTCACGCTGCTCTGGCGTCTTCTCCTCGGTGGACGGCGATTTGGAAATGCCGAAAGCACGATAGAAAATGTTGCCGAGCGAAAAGCTCGGCGTTGGAAACAGGAAATCCGGCTTTTCACTAAGTCCAAGCTGGAACACAACGCGCTGCGCCAACGCGCGGCTTTTTAGCTTTTCCCGAGCCGTTTGAAAGGCCCGCAAGTCACTGTTTTCGGAAACCACTTCGATGTCCTGGAAGACCTTGGCCGAAGGAACAAGCACTTCGAGTTGCGTCGTTGCCTGATATTTTGGCGTCTGCATCATCGTAACGATGACGCCGCCGACAAGGCCAGCTGCCACCATCATGACGATAAGCCAGCGGTATTGGACAACGTAAAAAAACAGCTTTAGCGGATTGAAGCCCTGTTCCTGCTCCGAATAGTCGCGGCCGTAAGGGCTATAATTTTGCGCACCGTCATAATACAGGTCGGCGGACAGGGCCTGGCCGTGTCCTGGACCTGCTATTTGATGCTGCCTGTTGCGATCGAGCATGGTCGGAAATTATCCTAAATTCGTCTACATTCTGACCGGCCGTGAATCACAAGCCGGGAACCACGGCAAGCCGGGCTGCACTTGACGCGACACCGAGGGCGTCCTTGAGATTGTTCATCGCAATTTTTGATTTCGAGGCGAAGACAACAATCTTGTCGCCACCATAGATCCGTGGATTGCCTCTCTTGCCACCACGAATGTCCTCGACGTTGTAATTGGCGACCAATGTGGTGGGGCCGACAGTGCGATACACAAAGACCTTTTTTGCATCCCCAACGGTATTGAACCCTCCAGCAAGGGCGATCGCATCAATGAGAGAAGAATTGCTCGACACCGGATAAATACCGGCCTTGTTGACTTCGCCGTCGACGGTTATGCGCTGTCCAATCGATTCCTTTACGAAAATCGTCACGTCAGGTGACTGCAGGTATTTGGCACCATAGGTGGTCTCGATCTCCTGCTCCAACTGACGGACGGTCTTCCCTGCCGCGGTAATGGTGCCGATAAGCGGAAGCGAAATCTGGCCACCGGAGTCGACTTGAACCGTTCTGTTTAAGTTATCGACCTGAAACACATTGACCTCGAGCACATCGTTCGGAGACAGAGGCTGCTCGTTGCCGTTCTGTGTGTTTTGCGGCGAAGGCAGTTCCTTCACCACCCGCAGAGCGCCGCCGCCTGAAAGTGGCGTGGACGACGATGTCAATTGAAGCGCATCAACCGACGAGGATGGCGTCGTCGCCGAAGTGCTCGTGCATGCCGACGTTGCGAGTGAAGCGAGCAAGACGAATATCGCACCCACATGGTTTCGTGCAAAATGAAAAATGCCCATCACGCTGTCCCGCCTTTGAACAACCGGCCAAATCCTCCAAAGCGGCCGGCGGGACCGCCGTTTGTTTTTTTCGGGCGTGCTTTTCCGACTGGCTCGATGGGCCGGTTCGCCAATATTTCGCTCGGACGTTTCAACACCATATTGCGGGCCTCGTCTTCCCCACATCGCTTGGCAGCAGCAGCAACCGCCTGCGAAAGTCCAGGACGCCGGCGCGTAGCGCTGTGCGTGTCCGATGCAATAATGTCCACCCTGCCCTCGTCAATCAGCTTTTCCGAATAATAAAGCGCCGTGCGCCCAAAAGCACCAACAATCGAGTCTGCGGTAAGCTGGATGAGGCAGCCCACGGCATTCAGCCTCTCGATAACGTCGTAATTCGTTTTGATCCAGGTCAAACGCTCAGGATGCGTAAGAATCGGAATGAAACCGGCGTTTATGAGGCGTGTAGCAAGATCTTCCATTCGTGGAGGTAAAACATGATGCGGCGGCTCGAACAGAAAATAGCGGGACCTGTTTAAAGTCGGTATAGTGCCGGCCGCCAATCGGTCGGGAAGATCAGGCGCTATATGAACATCGGCGCCGACGTAAAGAGCAAGTGGTATAGCGGCGCGGCGCAGTGCCTGGTGCAACTCTTGAACCGCCCGGACGATGTTGGATGTTCCGTTGTCGTATACGCCCGGCGTCACGTGCGGCGTGCATGCCATGTGGGTCGTTCCGTCGGCTGCCGCCAGTCGAGCCATTTCCAACGATTCGGCAAGACTGGGTGAGCCATCGTCGAGGCCAGGCAAGATATGGGAATGCAGATCGATCATCGACGTTTGTGACCGCAACGAAGCAACATGGCGACGTCATCGCAAAAAACCACAAACGCGTCACCCGCAGGGTAGCGGGTGACGCGTTTGTCAGCTTCATGCAATACGATGAATGCTAGGTCGCGGCTAGTGACTGACAGAATCGTCATCATGCAGACCGATGACCAGCGCCGCACCACCGACAGCGACGCTACCCAACCGAATTGGTGCGAGACCCGGAGTGTCCAGCGCTACCCGCATACCGCCTTCCATGGCCGCCTTCCAAGCGATCGACTTTCATGGTCGTCGGAATGTCGAGATCGCTATTCACACCGACACGCAGCAAAGCGAAAGATTGCGATTCGGTCACTGGGACGGACCAGCGCTCCAGCCTTCGCCCCAAGATATCCGCCGGCCTCAGACATCCGCATGTCACGTCGGCTTCAGCGATCTGACCAATACAGCAATATGCGCTCAAGACAATTCTGTTCTGACAACAGGTACGTAGCAGAAGCCGCCACGCGCCTCTGCCGCCGTAGCCCTGCTTGTGGCCAAACTCAGTCGCTGACCCCGTGGTCCTTGTCCGCCGTCGCTGCCAGAATACCGGCCCCAAGAGCCATGCCGCCAAAGATGAAGAGCGGCGTATTGTTATTGGTATTGGCATTGCCCGTTTGGGCGGTGTGCTCAGAACCCAGAACATTAAGGCAAATCTTGTTCTCAACACGGGAGATATCGAGGGTCGAATTGGCCGGCACGCTCAAATTGCAGCCACCGACATTAACCGAAGCCGATCCCTTGGCACCAACCACGACGCGGCTGCCGAAATCGAGCGCACCGCCCGCCTGCGCCGGGCCATAGCCAGCCACCTGGGAGACCATTACGTTGCCATTGACGTTCCCGATCGATCCAATCGGATTTACTCCGTTATAGGCGGTTGCACAGGTGCACGACCCATCCTGCGCGAAAGACGACACCGGGGCGAAGCCGGCCAACACAACAACTCCGGCCAACGCACTTTTCAACACTAGGTTCATCCGCATCAATCCTTCTGTCCCACGTTACCTGAGGCCCACCCAACCGCTAAGGTACTCAAAAGCGCGTAACAGCTTTCTGCGCTAATTCCAACCCATTTCGCACATGCGAGATAATTTTTGGTTTCGGTGTGGTTGATAGAACACACCATTAGAATATCGTAATGAGTCATCTTTACAGCGGCCAATAGCAGGCTACCGGCGGGCCGATCTGCCATTCCGCTGACGCTATAGTCGCTCCGACGCGTTACACAAAACTTGCAATCGACAATGACCTGACATCGCCCGCCCAGCCTTCTTGCGTTCGAGACAAGCACTACGAGCCTGGCACGCAAGACTTGTAGGTCGAGCCCGCCTGTGCGGGCTGTCCGCACAGGATGCCGGCCTCGACGAGCTTCGCAGCCAGGTCCGAGCCGTCGGAGGTGATGCACTGCACGACGATGGCGTTGCCGTATCTTGCCGCGATATTGCCGTCGCAAGGCGTTCCTGTGCCGACGGGCTTGCAAGTCAAGGCGAGCCCTTGATACTCCCGGCGCGCGACCTCGGTTACCGTGGCGCGCATCGACTGGGGTTTCGTAAATGCCCCGCCGCACAGCAGAATCTTGTGGTTGCCGACCCTGAGATCGTCGATTGCCTGTACCACAAGCTTGCCATCAAACGGCTCAAGTACCGCCTGCGGTTTTGGCGGTTGCGAACGAATATTCGTCCCTTTTTCCACGATGAGGACAAAGAAGCCAACTGCGAACGCCAAGGCGGCAAGCGCAACCAAACCTACTTTCTTGAGCGACAATATCTTCACTCCGCTGTGGCTGATCACGCGCCCGTCAGCTCCGGCGGGACGTCGGCGCGACTCCATCGTCGCATGACACTAAGACTATCCAATCGAAGAGATTCACTGTTCCGTCAACCATTCTGCCGTGCGTTACCGACCGTGCCGTCCAGATACTGCGTCAGCGCGCAGACGAGATGATAGAAGATGCTGGCCGGCACCTCGCTCGCCAAGGAGCGGCCACGCTCGTCGATGCGGTCGATCCACAGGCCGAGCGGTGCCGGATTGATGTGCCAGCGGAACAGCCGGCCGACACGCGCCTCGATCTCCGGCTTCAGGTCGGGACCGCCCGAACCGTCCAGCGCGATCGCCGCCTTGATCGCTTCGGCCTGCGGCCAGCTGCGCGAGACGCGGTCGAGCGGCAGGCCTTGCCGCGAGACGGCGCCGTAGGCGAGGCCCGTGGCGCGGTTCAGGCCATTGGCGATCGCCGACGCGTAGAGCTTCCGCGCAAGGCCGGTCAAGCCGCTCTGGCCGCTGCGGCCGGCGAAGTCGACCAGCAGCGAGGCCCATTCGAAATGATGGCCGGGTTCGG